>NZ_CBVI010000053.1 GCF_000513195.1 Bacteroides timonensis
ATTGAAAATCCGCCGGGACGGGAAATTATATAAATAGCTAAAAAGCCAAAGAAGAACGAACTCTATAGTATTCGAAGCTCTTATAGTTCCAATCAGCGCCGCCAGTGGGGAAGTACACGAAGCCAGCGCGGCTGCTGTTGCTGCCGTCCTCCGTACTCGACCAAAAGCCGACGTCGCCGAAAACGTTTGCGCTGCTATCGCTCAATTTGCCAAATAGAGTGTTCAAATTCTCCTTTCCATCGGTACTCTGAATGCTATTATTTCCCCAGCAAATGTACTTCAATTCATCCAAATTAGGGAGATACCAACCGCTACTGCCGGAAGGGGCAGCTACTGTATTGCCATAATCGGAAGCGGCACTACCGGCATTGTACCAAGTAGAAGAAGTACTCGCATCCTTCAAGGCTACTACAAGGCCATGAATGTAACCACCCTCCGATTTATTGGTACTATTGTTCGTAATAAAGCTTGTTATCCACGCAATAGACTACACCGATACAGGCTTGCTTCTGGGCTTCGGACAGCTTGTCCTTGCTTACCAGCGAGCCGTCGTTCATATAGAAATCGCCGACTTGCAGGGTGTGGGTCTTTGAAGTGATACCGCCATCCACTTTATAAAGTGCGTAGTTGGCGGTGGTGATGCCGTTGGGCGAAACGGCGTACTCTTTAGTGGCGGTGCTGCCATCGGCGAGCGTGCCGGTGTAGCTGCCCATGAGGTCGGCGGCGGTGGTTTGGCCGGGTTTCACGAGGTAGCGGTACGTGCCGGGAGAGGGGTTGTACGGTGTGAAGCCATAGAAGCGGGTATCGGGAGCTTCGGCTGTCCACGTGTAGTTCGCGTCGGTAGTGAGCGTGTATTTCGTCATCGGGGTTTCGATCACTACGAGTGCCATGGCGTGCGTCATGGTCAGTTCGAGGGAGTAAGTGCCGCCGGTCTGTTTTGCACCGATGGTGCCGCTGCCCGTCATCAGGTCGGAGGCGGTGTAAGCGGCGTGGGTGCCTTGGTCGGTGGCGGGTGTCCATGCCGAGATGAGGGGGGCAAAGAAGCCGGAGGCATCGGTGGCAGAGGCATCGGGTGTGCCTGTCAAGGTGGATTGATAGGGATAGTAGGCAAAGTATTTCGCTTTTGCACCCTCGTAATACGCCTTGCCTGTCCAGCCTGTGCCGTTATGGGTAAGGGGGATGTTGCTACTGACGACTGCATCGTCTACCACGGCATAAAGTCCGATTTGGTCGCCTGCGGTGAAGGTGGTGGCGTAGCCGTTGTCGGTGGCACGGGTTGCAGAGGAAGATTTGGCATTGCCGGCGGTGTAGCCGCCATCGGTGACGCTGATGGTGAGCGGTGTACCCTGCGGAGTATCGCCCCCTGTTGCAGAAAGCTCTTCTTTTTGGCAACCCACCGCCCCTGCTGCCAATACTGCCAGCAGCACAAGGCTTCGTATCGTTTTTATTGGTTTCATATCGTGCTAAATAGATGAATTAGTAAATAGGTAAATAGATTAAAAAGCAAAAAGGGCACGCACCCATAACTCATCGCTGTTCGTTAGGTTCTTAACGCCGCCGCCCACGTTGCCATTGATGAAGGCCACACCCCACGCGTGCTGGTTGTAGCGGGCATCCTCCGACGATGACCAGTAGCCCTCCGACCTGAAGCTGACAAATTTTGTACCGTCTGCTTTATCAAACTGACTATTCAACAGCTCCCGACCGGCTGTACTTGCGCTCGCTGCACCTTGACCCCAGCACATATACTTCAACTCCATAATGGAAGGCACGTACCAACCGCTACTATTCGTAGGGGCAGGATAATCTTTGCTGTACTGCTCAATGGCGGTGATGGGAAGAACTTTGAGGTCAGAGTTATTCTGCACATTAGAACTTTCGTTATAGGCTTTCAATGCCGCGGTATTGGCGTAGCCTTGATATTTATCCACCACTGTTATATCTACTTTATTTGCTCCTCTATCATCACTATTCGTCCAGTTGTTCACTTGCTCATAACTGGTACTCCAATACATCCAGGCAGCAGTGGAAGCCGAAGGCTGTTTGGCTTCGTGCAGTGCCACCACCAAGCCGTGGGGGGCGGTTCCATCGTAGCTGTCACCACCCAATTTCGCTTTTAATTTCGTATCATCTTGCGCCACATCGCCCACCCAATAGACGATGCCCACTACCGTGCGCGATTGATTGCTTGCATCGGTCAACACAGGCTTTACATCTTCTTTTACAAATGTTCCATCAACATATCGTTTTCGCAGTCCGCCGTCGCTCCATGTGCCGTCCGAGTAATAGTAATCTCCTATTTTAAGGTCGGAAGCACTGAAAATAGTAACCTCTTTACTTGTCACATCACTTGTCGTCCCTGTCCAAGCCGTTGCTCCGGTTGCTGTGACGGTGATTCCGCTTTTCAGCACCGTAATATTATAGGTGTGTTGCTGCCCAGCGGCAAAGTCGGGGGTGGTGGAGTAATAGAACTCTTGCGAGCCGATGGTTACTTTAATAAACCGCATGCTTGTGGTGCTCTTCTGCGGCACAAGCAAGGCTTGTACGGTTTTCTGATAGCCACTGGCGGCAGTGCCAAGCACATTTGGGGCGATGGAGGTGTTGCCCTGTGTGGTTTGTTGCGTCACGCTCCAATCGGTAGCTATCGCGCCCGAAGTGGTGGCTTGGTTCATGATGGTTACGGTGGCGTTCGTTACTTCGGTTGCCGTTACGCCGCCACCATTTTTCAGATTCACCACCACTTTTACGGGCAGGTGCTCGAAGGTCAGTGAAGAGTTGCCGTAGGTAATCTCTTTGGGGGCGGCATAAATCAGGTCGCTTGCCTGATAGCCGTCTGTGCCGCTCTGGTCTTTCTTCACGCTGAACGAAGTGGGTTTCGTGGCGGTGTACGGATACCATGCCGATACGATTTTCTCTTTGGTGGTGCTTTCCCAGTAGAACGGCTCTACGCCGGTGGCAGCCGAGAGCTTGCCGTCTGTGGCGGCGGTGTACTTCTTTGGGTTAGCAGTGCCTACCTGTACGGCTACTTCTTCTTTCCCTGCCCACGAGTTATCAGTGGTGGCACGGGTGGCAGTCACGCCCTCCACCGTTGTGGCGAACGTCATGGGGTATTTGCCTTCGGGCAGCGGCTCGCCTTGTTTGTCGTCGAAGTCGTTTTGCGAGCAGGCGGCTGCCAGCAGCAACGCTGCCGTCAACGTGCATGCGGTCTGAAAGAATCCTTTTCGTTTCATATTATCATTTCTTTTTTCGTTTCATTTTTCTTTTGTGCCATCGGCAGCAGCGACGCTGCCGGTATGCTACCTTATAGGGTTACACACACTCCGGACTTAACGCATAGTGTCCGGCGGTGGCTGTTTCTTCTGTCTGTTATCGCGTCAGAACTCCACGATGCTTTCCAATACCGGCTCACCTTTCAGCGGGGCATAAATAGTAACTTTGGCAAAGCCGAACTTCGGTTCGCGGGTGACGGTCTTTGTCATGCAGTAGTAGCGGTAGTTGTATCCTGCCACCAACTGTTTGGCTACCAGCATCGGGATGTAATCCACGCCTTTCAGCACCATGCAGTTTTGGAAGATTACCTTCTCTTCGTCTGTCAGCGGTTCGTATTCGCCCCAGTCGCCTACTTTGGCTGCATTGGCAACGGCTTCTTCCGCAGTAACCACGGTATAGGGGAATACGTCTTCATAAAGCACTTCCTTCGTGTCGCGATAGTAGGCGAACTGTATTTCCGCCTGTCCCGGATTCAGGAACTGAAAGGTGAATGACTGTACAGTCATACTGCCGGGCTTGCTTTCGTCAGCCGGTTCCACGGTCTCTTCCAAAAGGGCGACTCCACCGTTCAAACGGACCAGAGCGTAACGATAACCGCTGCCAGCGTGTGAGGTGCGGCGAATGGTGATGGTATCACCTACTTTAAATGCTTTTCTAATCATAACAATACGTGTTTTTAAAGATGTTAAAATCAGTAAGGTTCTAATGACCGGGGGCTTGCGCCGCCCGGCTTTGCTTGAGAGTGTCGTTTCCGGGAGGAGGCATTGCCCCTGCGGAAACCGTTGCGTTTCAAATATATTTTTCTATCTTGCCGCCTTTCGCCGGGACGGGTATCGCCAAACATATTTATTCTTTCCGATTTATATTCCGGTTGATTTCCTTTACCAAGGTTTGGAAATCTGAAGCAAGTATTTCTTGTCCTTTTATCGCGGTATTATCAGCCTTCTCTCCGTTTAACATTAAGTTCTGCCGCGTAAAATCTCCCACCACAATGCCGTCGGCTGATACTTCCAATATGTCTTGGGAAATCTTGATGCCATGCACCCCTGATGCCCATACCCAATCCACCAAGATGCTGGCAATGGACTGGTTCTGTCTCTCGTCGGCTTTTCAGCGATCCCAATAGTAAGTTTTCAGGATGTCGGTCTATTCGTCGTCCGAGAGTTTCTTCAAGTCTTCCACTGTAGGTTCGGACTTCTCTTTCTTTTTGCAGTACTCTTTGTAAGTACCAATGGTTACTCCCTTATTGGTAGCTCCGCCAAGGTCTGCGGGGTCGTTCACGAATCCGCCTTCCCATTTCAGGATGAACGGTTTTAACTTTCTTACGTCTGCCATAATCTCTCGTTTTTAATTTCGTTAATATTCTTACTTCTGACTTTCCTTTCCCGATTCACTGACTTGAGATGATTGAGTCAGCGACTTGTGCGCTTCTTGTCGCCGATTCGAGGAAATGAGATTGTTGTATTCATTGTTCTTTTAGTTACTTTTTTCTGTTGTGCCACCGCCCCGGCGAGAGGGGCAGTTGCTACCTTTATAGGGGCGGCTCGCTTCCGGACGTTACGCTCGCGGTGTCTGGCGGTGGCTGTTCTATAATCAAACGTTTCCTTTTTGACATTGTTCCGGTTTTTGCTTCATCTTTTCCAGCATCTCTTTATAGTCATTTACAAATTTGGCTATCGTCACATATCCCGCAGCTGCTTCAGTCTCGGAGATGTCATCTAAGATAACACTTTTGTCTGCCGGTGTGGCTTGAAGGTAGTATCCGATAATTTGAGGGGTATCAAATTTAACTGTCACACTCTTTTCTCTGGCTTCACTATGCGCGCCCGATGTCGAGAATGAGCTGTTTGAACTTTTCGATCCGCTAAAAAACAAGAAACCGCCGCCATGAGACGCATGCTCTTCGGTTGAGTGTGCGAATGAAGAGAATGAACTGTCTTCCGAAGTTATCTGAAGAGAGATATCACGCGCTATAAGCATAGCTACCGGATAACATGGCAAGATATAACTCCCGCTCATGTCTTTCAACCGTTCGTCGGTCATCTCTGTGTAATCTTCGCTGGGCGAGACGCGGGAAGTGGAGACGTTGAACATGTCTTTGGAAAGAACAAATACTCCCGGATTGAACCATTCCCGCTCAATTCCCACTTTTGCAACGTTCATTCCCAAACGCACTGTTGACGATTGGTTATTGGTCATACTATCAAAACCGGAAGAAGAGCTCTCTTCTTTGGATGAATATCCGCCAAACCAGAAGTTGACGCCACAAGTACTGTTCGATGCGCTCGCATACTTTGTTGTTTGGGTATCCATAGTCGAGGCGCTGGTTTCAATAATAATCTGGGTAAAACCTGTAGGGACTTCCGGCGGCGTCACATCGCTGATTGATGCGGTGGCATTGTCTTTCGACTTCAATGCCGATGATATTTGTATCTGCGTTTGGATATCCCGTATCTGCATATCAAGCCTGTCGAGTTGCTCCTTCATAGGCGAAAGAAGGTTTTTCAGAGATGACAGATTCTTTGCGTTAATCACATTCATTAGAGCCACAGATAGTTGTTGTGATGCATTTACTAAATCATTTTGGGCATTCACTCCTTCTTTTACCGCTTTACTCAAATCATCGATGAGATCTTCAATCTTTTGTCCCTCATTTAGTTTATGCCCGGCAGCCAGTTTTGCAAGAATGCCGTTAGGAATTGATTCGAACATCGAAGCAACGTCCAGAGCGGTGGTTATGACAGTCTTAATACCTTCTCCATATTTTGTTATCAAGTTAGTTTCTGCTTCATCAAGCTTTCCCTTGGCATCATCAACTTCTTTCTTCAAGCTCGACACTGTACTGTCTTCCGGTATCAAAGCAACTATCTCATTTATTCTGGCATCCAAAGCTATTCTTCTGGACGACAGGCCTGTCAGCAACATAGAAAGTGCTTCCGGAGTTTTCAACAAATCAATTGGCGTGAAAGAAGTACCCAGCAACTCGAACCAATTCGTGGGATTGAATTTTACCGGGTACACAAATCCGCCGTCAGGCGTGAGCTTTTGGGTATTTTGCAGGGTTTCTCTGGCTTGCTCCAGTTCAGCGCCCGAACCGCTATCCAATATTCCAGCCAGAATATCCATATCGTTGGGAGAAAAAACGGACAATACTTTTGCCCGCTTTTCATTCAAGGCTGTAATTTGGCTTTGGGCTACCGTTTCGTACCATTCAAGATAGGCGTCATTATACTTCATATTACTTGCGGCATCCGTGCCGGGGAATAGCTTACGCAATCTTTCCTTAGCTGCATTTTGCTTTTCCGCCCATGCTTTTTCTTCTGCCACATATTCATCATATAAGCGATAAAAGACCTCCTGCAAGGTATAAGTCTTATTATCCCCTTCTCCAAAGTCATATGGATAGATAGTCAGCAACAGTTCACGCAACTGATTTTTCGCCACTGCAATCTTTTCATTCAACTTGGGAGTCAATGTATCCAGTGCAGAACGGTACTGGTAAGGCAACATCAAGCCATTATCAGCTCCTACCACATGGCCGGGGTCAAATAGTTTGTTTGCCAGCCTCGATTCATTCGCTTCAATTGTCGGGCCTTTAGGAGCATTGTTCTTGTAGTCATACGTAAAATCTTCGGGCGATAAGGCCTGGCCCGGCAATGTGATGCATAGGTACTGATGGGGATCATCGCCACCAATAACATCTACAATCTTATCATAGATGATGTCGAAGAAAGATTTACTTTCTTCTGCATTTCCGCCAACAGCCTCGTATCCTAAAAGCCGGCTTGCGTTACTAGTTTTCTTCTCACCAGTCGGTCTGTCCAGTTTCACTTCTTCGTGTCCGACTTTTACTTCCTCCCCGGAAAGAGGAGTATTTGGGGATTTATTTGTTTCAGTCATAATCTATTGATTTATTAAGAGTGGGTAACCATGAAATAACCTACAAAATAATGATAGTCAACTGTATTTCCTTCATAAACATAAGTTCTATTGCATTGATTGGGTGGATTTTTTGCATTTATAGGTTTTTCTGATGCATCAGTTTTCACAGCAGGAAGATAGCCAATCTTATGAGACCATTCTCCTAAAATACCCAGCTTGTACCAATGATAATCAAAGAACAAATCTTTAGCATAAGATGCTAGACAAAGAGCAACCATATATTCATTATTATTAGGGGTATCTGCAAGAGTACAAACTCTTAAGTTGTTTTTTTTGTCCAATAGTCCAGAACTGGCATCCGCTATAGAATTTTCTACTATAATTTTAGCTGCTGTATCTAAATTTTGTACACACAACGGCATTTTACGACTCAATATTTCACCTGGCTGTAGTTGGGCTCCATTTACAGCTACAGTCACATTCATAGCATGGGCATAGCAATTGGCCTTTAGAATGTTATCACTCGAATTCCAAAAAAGAGGGTTGAAGACTGGATGTCCATTGATAGTGTAATTGTCGGCATCGTGAACAGTAGCTGGTGTGTTTGCACCTAAGTTACAGATCTTAATCAGTTCGTCCGGTTCATAATTTACCATCATTCGCAGTTCCTCCGGCAATGACAGGTAGTATTCAAACCATATTTGCGTTTCCGGTGAAAGGCTTTTCAATAATTCTTCACTAATTTTTTTACCTTTATAGACGATACTTCTTTCCATAATAAGTTAATTTTAATATTAAATAATGTTCATATTTTTCCGCTACGCTTTTAGTTTGTACATTCATTCACTCATAATGAAGATTCAAATCTTCGAGGAATTTTTATGCGTGACTTATCCCGGCACACTTTCATCCTGGTCACCGTCACCGTCACCGCCTTGTAAGGGGTCTTGTTCTTTGGTGTCGGGCGAAAGTTCAATCCATTCCAGCGTGTCGCTGTCCACGAGGGCACGGGTGTAGGTGCCGTTGCTCAGCTTGCTGCGTTCGGGGATGAACTCGATGCGCACGGCTTGCACCTGTTTGTCGAAGTTGAAGTCCTTGAGGTCTTTCACGCCCCGGGTGTCGAGCACGTAGCGGAAGTAGCCCAGTCCTTTGATGTGGACGCTCTTGCCCTGCGCCATGCGGGTGTGCATCACCGGGGCGATGTCGCCCAGCACGGCCTGAACGTCGGAGTTGCTTACTGTGGAGATTCTCGCCAGGTCTCGGGCGATTACCTCCGTTTCCACCGGTTTGCCCTGCACGATGGCCTGGGGATAGTAAACCGCGTTTTTTCTGTTGTATGCTTTTTTCCAGAACGGCATAATCAGTTGTTTTAAGTTTGTTAATTGTTTTGCTTGTTCTCGCTCATTTCCTCAAGGAGGCGCTACGGATAGTTGCAGAAGGGGTGTCGCTTTGAGTTGCTCAAGGTAGTACATCGAGCATGTCAATGTACTACTTCGAGCGTGTCAAAGTACTACCTTTACAAGGTCAAGGTAGCGCAGTGTTTGGGGAAGTGATTGATTTGTTCATTTTTGTTTAATATTATTGTTACATGGTGGCATCACCGGTTTGGTCGGTGGTGGTAGTCCACGCTCCAATGGTGCAGCCGCTGACTGTCAAGCCGGTCTTCTTCACCGTGATGGTGTAGGTATAGGTTTTGCCGGCTTCCAGATTGGGGGCGATGGATGAATTATTGGTATACTCCTGTCCGCCGATGGTGGCTTTGAACGCCAAAGCGGAGCCGGAACCGGAACAATCTTGCGGAAGAAGGATGAGGGTGTAGGTGCACTTGTAGTTGTCTACATCATATGTTCTCGCACATCCTGTGATAGTCCAATCAGTAACGGCTTGCGCATCATCCGAAACTTTTGCTGTTCCGGTGGCTGTTCCGTCTACTACCGCCAAAGTGAATGTACCTGTGTGTTTCAGTCCGCCTAACTTATAAGTGCTGTTTCCATCACAGACTTTTTTTGCTTCCTCCTCCGTAAAGCCATCTTGGGTTGAACCGACAATGACCAGTTTCAACTGTGCCATTTTGTGCTGGAACTGGCAATTGGTGCCGTTAGTAGTGCTGCTGTTATCCTTGAATTCTACTGTTGGGCTACTTTTGGAAGCTGTAGCTCCGCTGGCGAAAAGGAAATCAATCTTTGCCTGCTTGTTTTCATTGGCTGTAACTTTATTGTTGTCTTTGGTGTCAACCGCGATAATACCACTGCCGTCAGTACCCGGAAGTGTTCCTGCATTGGTAGTTGTCTGATAAGGATAATAAGCGGCAAAGGTCACCGTTTCGGTAGCATCCTGAAAGAAGATACCGGCTCCCGTTCCGGCAGCAAATGTGGCGGGAGAGCCACCTTGCTCTGTCGTATACTTCACATTCTTGTAGCGGGCAACCATACCACTGGTAGCAGCGCCGGAAGTGCCACCCTCTACTATTTGTTCCACTTTGGTCACTATCACCCCGATGGCATCATTTGCCGCAAAAGAGCTGGGGTTATCATTCACCGCACGTGTTTCCACACCCATTCCTGCCGTCACCCGTGCTTCCACCGGACCATTATTCATCTCGTTCTCATCGTTGCTGCAAGCGGCCAGCAGGGTGGCTACGGTTGCAATCATTAAATACTTTGCTTTCATCTTTATTTTTTGTTTATTCATTGTCAATTAATTATAGCTTGTTTTTCGGTCGCTTAGTTGGCATCCACTTCTCCACCGCCTTGTGCATCCCAAGCCTCTATCTGTCCGCTCACTTCCACGCCCGTGCGGTTCAGCTTCACGGTGTAGGTGTATTTGCTTCCGGCTGCGAGTGCCTTGCCCATGTTCCAGGTGAAGGGGGCATCGTGGTCGTTGTTCAGGTCGAACTCGAAAGTGCGGCTGGTAGCGGCATCGGGCAGCAGGATGGCTTCGTAGACGTAGGCATCGGTCTGCTTGAAGAGGGTAATGTCGGCAGAGTTTGCGGCGTCAGCCTTCAGTGCTCCGGCGGTAAGGTCGAAGGTGGCGGTGGTGTTCTGAGCGTTCACCTTTACCGTCAGCCCGGTCATGTCATCGGTGGCGACTCCCGCACCGGGTTGCACGGTCAGTATCACCTTGCAGAGCTGGTGCTTGAAGGTGAGGGCGGCGGTCTTGTCCGTCTTCTTCTTCCCTTTCACGTTGCTGGAGTATAGCAGGTCGAGGGCTTCCTGATTGCTTTGTGTGCCTACATTGATGGCGTAGAGGTAATTCGTTGTGGTTTCCTCTTGCGTAACGCTTCCCTGCGGACAGTAGGCGTAGAAGTCCACTTCGCTGTCATCCATCGGGTAGTAGATAGTGGCGCCGTCGGGCTTGAAGGTTCCGGTAGAGGTTGCATCCGCCACGTATCGGATGTTTTCCGCTTCCTCACTTATATTCGCCGGCAGAAGCGATTCTCCGGTTTCCACCATAAAGATGCCGATGGCATCCGTAGCAGACCAGGTCTGGTCGATGGCGCGGGTTTCCGTCACTCCCACGGAAGCACGAAATTCTACCGGGACGCGTCCGTACGACAGGTCTGCCGGTTCATTCTCATTATTGCTGCAAGCGGTCAGTGCAAGTGCCGCTGTTGCCAGAATCAGATAATTCTTCATGGATTGATAGTTATTGTTATTCTTCATTTTTACTCTGCGCTACCCGATTCACCTGCGCCGTTTCCTTTGTTCCAGTCCGTGATGGTGGCGGTTACGTCGAGGGCGTTGCGGTTGATGGTGATATTGTAGATGTTCTTTTCACCGGAGTTGAAACTCTTGTCATCGGGAATCGGCCAATAAAACTTCTCGCCACTGTCCTGGAGGGTGAAGACGAGTTCCCGTCCCGTGGTGAGGGATTTTCCTGTCAGGTCGTCCGGGAAGAGGATAGCCTCGGCGAATGTGCCGTTGCCTTTCGTCAGTAAGGTGACGGGGTGAGTTCTTGCACAAAACCGATTGCTTGGAATTCCGGATCGTAGATTGCCGTCTTCCATTGCTTGGTGATTTCTACTTTCAGGCCTTTCAGATTATCGGTAGAGATGCCGCTGCCGTTGGTGATGTTCAGCACCAGCTTGGTGAGGCGGTGCTCGAAGTTGAGACGGACTGTCGGCTGAAGCTTGTTATAGACCGTTCCGCCTTCCTATGTGCTGCTCTTTGCATCGGCCACCATCAGGTCGAGGGCAGCTTGCGAAGTCTGCTTGGTAAGGTCGGCTGTCCATGCATCAGCGGTCACGTCCTTATAAGGATACCATGCATGAAAATCTACATTGCTGCCGTCGATGGGAAAGTAGATGGGGGTATTCACGGGGGTGAAGCCATCGCCTGTGTCCGATTTCTTATACGGAATGTTTGCTGCGCCTTCGGCAATGCCGGTTTTGCCGGCGGCAAACATATAGATGCCTATCTGGTCATCCTTGTCCCATTGTGCATCGTGGGCACGGGTCTGCACATGGATGCCGCCCGATACTTGGAGGGGCACACGTCCGTCGCTGTCCGATACACTTGTTTCACTGTCGTTGCTGCATCCCGTGGGGAGGAGCAGGACGGTGCAGAACGCTGCACCAATCAACATGCCGGGCAATCCGCCCGAACTGATGAAGTTCTTTTTCTTCATGTTCTTTTGATTTTTTTAAAAGTTGTACAATAATCACCCTTGTTCCAACTACGCATTTATTTTTAGTTTTCTGATTTTCAATTTACGTTGATATCACCGTTATTCACCTCTTTCCATGGGGTGATGGTGGCACTGATTTCTGCCTCAGCAGGCAGTTGCAGCGTGGCGTCCAATGCAAGAGGTTCCATGCTGCCGGTGCTGAAGTTCTTTAGAGATTCCGTCAGGTCGGTGGTGACGGTCTGCACCTTGCCGTCGGTCAGCGTGATTTCCAGTGTCAGCAGTTGCTGTTCTCCGGTGGCTGCTCCCATAAGGCGCAGGTTGGCAGAGAGTGCCGGCTGTCCGGAGGAACGGGTGCCTGGTGCAAGTGTAGCGTCTGTGCCAAGGACGAAAGCCGGGACTACGATCTTTCCATTGGTGGCTGCAATTGTTCCGGCAGCCAAATCTACAGCGGAGGCGATACCTGTCAGAGTGGCTGCTGTGCTGCCTATTCTCTGCTCGTCGCCGGGGTTCAGCTTTAGGGTTAGTGTCAAGTGACGGATATGCTGTAGCATAGGCACGACCACTTGCAGGGTATCGTCTTTCACTATCTCTAAGGTAGCGAAAGCGGAAAACAGATAGCCGGGGGCGGGTTCCAGTGTACCATCCGCACGGGTATTTACCGTAGCGGTGGTGCCGCTAATGGTAATGCCTTCTGCATTATGGTAGACCAGCAGGTCTTGCCCTCCGGGGGCAAACAATGTGTTGAATGCATTTGTTTCTCCGCTCACGGTCTGTTCTTGTGTGCCGATACGCAGGATGTAGCTGTCCGGCAGGATGGCGTCAGAAGAACGTCCGTTCCAGTCGGTGGTTATTTTCACTGCGCCCTTGTCGGGATGTGGGGTGTTGTAAAGGTCGTCTTTCACACATCCTACCAGCAGCAACAAGGCTGCTGCACAAACCATTATTATATTATAGATTGCCTGTTTCATAATTCTTCGTTCCTCATTCTTAATTCTTCATTTTCCACACCAGTGTGACGCCAAGCTGGTTGATGCCCCAATAGTTCTTTGTATCACTGCCCGCACGTACACGGATGCCGTCTGATACCGTGTATTTGTCATAATCGGCATAGCTATACCCCACGGCTGCGTGGAAATCAAGGCTCAACGCACGGTTCAGTGGTAGCGTGTAGCCGCCCGTGATGCCGCCGCCCTGATAGTCGCCCTGCTTGCCAGTATCGCCCAGCTTGTAGTTGAACTCGCCGATGTGGTACATGGCTCCGATATAGCCGCGTTTCTCCTTACTTATATAGTAGCGCACTTCGGGAGAGAGTTTCCAGAGGGCATATCTTCTGTTCTTGTTGTCCCATGACCATGAAGTCCATGCACCGTTTACAAGAATGCTCCAGTTGCGGTCGATGCGCCACTCCATGCCGAGGTCGGGGGTAAGGGTGGCCCAATGCAGCAGATTGGCACGGAGAGAGAAAGAGTTGTCATGTTTGTGTTCCTCCGCTTTGGCGGCAAACCGTGCGGCTTCCGCTTGTTCCTTGGCAGTTTGCTCTGCTGCCCGTCGTTCGGCTTCTTCCTGTTCCTGCCTGGCTTTTTCCGCTGCAAGACGCTCCCGTTCGGCACGTTCTGCCGTCAGGCGTTCCTGCTCGGCCTGCCTTGCTTGCTCGGCAGCCAGCCGTTCGGCTTCGGGGTCGCCAAATACTTCTTTGTTATACGCCAGCACACGGGTGGCAGCTTCTTCGCCCGCTATCTGTGCCACTTTCTCTACGCTGGCGGGGAAAGTAACCACAACCACATTGCGCAGGTCGTCCGGGCCGTAGCCATGAGGAATAATCCGGTCGGTGACGAACATCTTTTCCGTCATTCCCACCTGTCTGATGAGTTCCGCTTTCACACGATTGTTGCGAAGGTAGGCCATGCGCTGTGCGGATAGGTCACTGGTGGGAGAAGCCGCATAACTGCTGACATTGACATACATCCGTCCGCTTCGTAACTGTGGCAGGCATACACTCAGGGTATCGCACAACCGTTCCAATTCAGTTCCGTTCTGTCGGTAAGGGATATAAAACATATCTTTCACCGGTACAAACCGGAACACGTATTCGCTACCCCCTTTTTCCTGTGCTGCAAGCGGCAAGAGAAGCAGCAGAAAGAGGGACAAGAACATTATTCTTTTCAGCATGGTATCTATTATTTTGGTAAATTCTTCGGGAGTGATATTGGGTGGATTGAACGGGTATGGACGCTGGGATGTAGGAACCAGCTTCCTCAATTCCAGATTCTCGGTAATGGTACGCACCAGATATTCCTGGCTCCGGCGTAACTTACGTTTATAACGACAAAGGAAAATGAAAAGAGTGATTATCGTCAGTAAAGACATAATAAGCAGGAGAAACAGCACCGTAAAGAAAAGAAGGTTGGTACTTGTGGAGTCAGTTGTAGCTGTCGTTTCTGCGGCATATATTAAGGTAGGAGAACAAATCAGAAAGAGAAAGTATAGCAAACAAAATCCGGTAGATCTACCGGATTTGTTCTCCAGAGGAATCTCTCCGGAGAACAAATGAGGATTATTAAATATGTTTATACTTCTTTTTTCCATTTGAGTCACGTGTCTTGTTTTTAACGTGGCTCAAAGGTATAGAAGTAGCGTTGGGCGGCAATGGTTTTTAGGTGGGTTGTAGTCTCATTTAGTCACTCTTGTAGTCTCATTTAGTCACTTTTGCTGTCTCGAAAACTCCCTTTTCTTGATGTATATCATTCATTTTCAGCGCGTTTGTTTCCTGAACGATATTCTGAGGGCGTCATGCCGAATTGTTCGAGGAAAAGGCGATAAAAAGTCGCCTTATTTGGAATACCACATTCTTTGGCTATGGCATCTATCGCATAGTCGGGATGCTCTTTAAGCATTCGGGCGGCGTAGTCCATCCGGAGATTATTGATGTATTGAGAGAAACCTATGCCGGCATATTGCTTGAAAAGCAGTGCGAATTTGTTCTTGGGGATGCGTACCAGCTTCATCAGATCTGCCCTCGAAAAGTCGGGTTGCAGGAAGAGCTTCCGGCTGATAATTTCACGTTCCGCACGGTCGAATAATGACTGACCGTTCGGAATGGTTTCGTTGTTTGGATTGTCTTCGGATGTATCAGCGTCCGGTTGTTCAGCGTCCGGTTGTTCGGTGTCAGGTAGTTCGGTATCACTTTGCACTTCCTTCTCCGTCGATAAAACATTCACTGCCGACTTCCACTTTTGCAGCTCGTCTTCCGCTGTCTGCAACCGTTCTGTCAATATCAGGTTCTCATCTTTGCGGCGGTAGAGTTCGTCCTTATAGTTCAGCAAGTCGTCTATCCGGGCTGACATCGACTTGTTCTTTATCCGGATGGTACGGGCATGGCGGATGATGCGCCACATCAGCACACCGAGCAGGCCGATGATGCAAACGGCAAATAGCAGTATCATCCGGTTTTCCCGTAGTTTGGCGGCTTGTTGCGTCAGTTGCGCCTCTTTCTCTGCGGTTTCATAAATGGTGGCGAGTTCCAGCACTCCGTTCTGCTTTTCGCGCAGGCGAAGGCTGTCCGAGAGGATATACATCTGTTTGTAGGTCTGTGCAGCGGCATCTTGGTTACCCAGTCCCTCGTATGCCTGTGCCTCAAAATTAAGGATACGCTCCAGATAGAAATAATTGATGGTATCGCCCTGCTCTTTCCAGCGTTCCTTGTCGGCATGGATGAACCGGAGTACTTCAGGGTAACGTTTCACACCCACGAGATAATCAAAACGCATCTGTTTCCCGTCGTCGGTATGGGCATAGTCCGTCTGTTCGAATTTACGATAGAACTCCGCGCCTTTCTCCGGTTGCCCGTCGGCAAGGAAGATACGGGCGTATGTGACATAGCCGCATGCCAGCCGCATGTCGTACATACCTTCGGGGATGTCGGGACAGTTTTTGAATTGCTCCATCAGTTTTTCATACCGCGGCAACAAGGCGATGGCTTCGGAATATTTTCCGTCATACATCGCAAAAGTGATTTTTACGCCGTAGATATAGATGAGGTCGTCCACCGGTTTCCACCTTTGGCAGCCTTCGGTCATTTCTTCCTGCATCTGCAAGGCCTGCTCCACGTACTCGTCCGCTTCGTCTTTCAGCCCCATGTCCCGCTTGTTCATTCCCAAATAGAGCAACAGGTTGGCTTCCGCAATGCGGTCGCCCGTCTGCCGGGCAAGCTCGATGCCTTCGAGGGCATAGCGGGTGCTTTCCGTATAGTTTCCCGTGCCGTTGTACTGGTCGGTTATCAGTTCGAGCAGCATCAGGGCTTCGTCGGGATGCCGGCGTATGGAGTCATTGCGGTAGGCTTTCATGGCGTACTTCAAGGCAAGGCGGTACATGCTCATTCCGTTTTGGTAGACAACGCTGCGCATGTGGTCCAGACGGAACTGCGGCTGCAACTTCCGTTGTTCCATTTCGTCTATCAGTGTCAACGCGCGCTCAGGTTCGGTGACACTGATCTGCGATATATATTTCCGGGTAAGGATGCTATCAGGCAGAGGTGTGTTTTCGGCATGGATATGGAAACCGGTAAGGCCGGTGATGAATAATACACATATAAAAGCTATACTACGGCAAAGGCTGTTCATCTTCTTTTCTGTTTTCTCTATTCTGTGATAAATATGGTTTGCTGTGCAAAAGTAGCACAAAAATGTTTCTGGCTGTAGCATTTATAAATAAACCTTTTTGTTTTTTTATACTATGAAGAGTTGGTGTGAGGCGGATAAACACGGGTAAAATTCAAAATACCAGTCGGCACAGCCTTCCGAATCTTGTTGTATTTCAGTTCTCTTTTCCCCTTATAGCCATTTCCCCTTTTTTATAACCTTGTCATGACTTCACCTTGCCGTAGTTCAGGGTGCGAAGCTACGGCCGGGACTCCTAAAAATCTGCAAGCCCGCTTCGCGCCCTCCGGGTTTTGGCGAAAATTTTTCAATCCGTCCAGTGGGGCGGTTGAAAATTTTTCACCAAAAGCCTTGCATATTTTCTCCCCGTCCGTATCTGCCCCCTGAAACGAGCAAGGTGAAGCCACCGACAAGGCATAAAAAAAAAGTCAATGTTATGAAAAAGAGAACTGAAATACAACAAGATTTGAAACGAGGCTTCGGCTCCGCTCCAACTGGCATTAAAAAAATGGTGAAGTGGTTGGCGGTCGGCTTCGTGGTGTATGTGGCGGCGTGTTTGCGCTTTTGCTCATTCTCATTTGCGTGATACTCTAACAGAATATTTATCAATTCAAAATCAAATCGTTATGACTAAAGTACATTTATTAGGAGCTAACAGAAGCTACGACAGAAACGTTCAGACCGTTTCAGTCAATCAGATTGTAGTGTTGGAAGGTTATGCAGGCGGCAGTTACGTTGTCTATGACATCACCCGTGACCGATACGGATTTACTTATCATCTCGTACATACAAGCACGTACGACTTCAACACTTCCAATCTCATACGCCCGTTATCCGATAAATTCGGAATAGGCATCTATTACGACAGCGAGACCCCGACATTTTTAGATCCGCTGGAAACGGCCGCTTTGCTCACCAAGGCCAAGGAGAAGAAAGCGGAGCAGGAACAGAAAGACAAGGAAGCACGGGAAGAATACGAACGCATCTCTAAAATCGGTGCGGAACGGTTACGCCCCCTTATTCCATCGGACGCAAAAGCCGTCATTGTCGGTGAACTACGGGTAAGTGAATGCGACAGTTATACCGATTACTACGACTATCGGATAGAGCGGACGGTCATTTTAGGCTTTTCCAAACATACACGCAACCTCTTTTCAGAGATGCGCAAGTGTGCGGCCAATTTTGAGGGAACGGCACATTTAGCGGAAAACAACGCTGATTATGAACACCGTGAAAACTACAGTATGGGAGACGGCATGTATTTGGGCAGGCACAAGTATAACGGTTGGACGATTAGCAAAGAGCCGATTTACAGCCTTGAAAAGTTCTTTGAACGGTTTGCACACACCGCAGGGGATGAAGCGAATATTTGCCTGAAAGAACCACAGACCCCGACCGATGCGGCAGAACAGCCGTCTGTATCCGCAGGCCTATCAACCCTCAAACTTGAAATTGTGGAGTACAGCGAAAAGGCGATAGCCGTATTCGGTGACACCAAGCCGATAAAAGACCTCTTGAAAGGCTTAAACGGCCTTTTCCGTGCAAACCTTACTTATAACGGTGAAAGGCGTGCAGGGTGGATATACAGTAAGAAGCAGGAGACGAAAGTAAGGGAAGCACTTGCAGCGTGCATCCATGCATAATAACAGCAACGGCAGGGCGGATTACTCCGCCCTGCTATCAAAAATAAATTCAACTAATTATCAATATTTTAAAATTTATCATTATGAAAACGAGTAAGAAAGTACAGAAGACGAACAACGTACAGAAATCAGAGAAAGAGACAGCAGAAGTAAAAGTAACCGCTTTGGCAGTCATCCACAAGCCGATGATGTTGATCGGTGGGCAGAATGTGCCCACCGCCACCGAAGAAGCACCGCAGCAGGCCGAGCTTAAAGCGCCGCTTGCAACGGCCAAAGCCGAAACAGACCTCGATATAACCACCGTACAGCCGAGCGCAGAGAACCACCGCAAGACGTTCAATGACGCTTCTTTGCAGGAACTTGCCGACAGCATCCGTGAAGTAGGCGTTTTGCAGGCTATCGCAGTACGCCCACGCACGGCAGGAGGTTACGAAATCATTTACGGTGAACGCCGTTACCGTGCCTCATTGCTTGCAGGTGCAAAGACGATAAAGGCGACCGTATACAACAACATCACAGACGATGAAGCGGAAGATATGTCACTGAGTGAAAATTTGCAGCGTGAGCAGGTGCGCCCCACCGAAGAAGCAAAAGCATTCAAACGCCTGCTTGAAAAGGGCAGATACGATATGTATTCACTTGTAAGCCGTTTCGGGCGGAGTGAAAAGTACATCTACACCCGTCTCAAACTGACCGAACTGTATGCGCCTATCGGTGAACTGCTGGATAATGACACGATAACAATCAGCGTAGCCGAGGAGATAAGCACCTACGAAGCGCACATCCAAAAGGACGTTTATGAGAAGCATCTCAAAGCAGACAGCGGAGACAATTGGACGGGATATACATTGAACCTCTTTAAAAAGCATTTTGAGAAATGCTACACCACCGACCTTGAGCAATACAAGTTCGACAAGACAGAATGCAAGGCGTGCGTACACAATGCAGCCAATTATAACCTTTTTGCCGAGCATAACGGATGCGGACATTGCACCAACCGCAAATGCCTGGAAACCAAGAATGCCGCATTCGTGGCAAAGGAAACGGAGAAACTGTTGAAATCCGATCCGAAACTGACCGTTGCCCGACCTTATTACGGCAACCGTAATGACATGGCACTCCAAAAATTGGACAAGAAAGGGCATGAAATCAAAGAATTTGATTATAACATATCGGCACGGGAATTTCCCAAAGCCCCCGAAGCACCGAAGCAGGAACAGTTTGCCGAACCGAAGGAGTACCAACAAGCCGTACAGACTTTTGAACAGAAGAACGAGGAATACGCCCGAATGGTGGACGAACTGAACCGAAAGAAGGAAGAAGGCAGGATAAAGACCTACGTCAAGGTAGGACAGACAGAACCCGAACTTTGCTACGTGGAGATAAACAAGAAAGAAACCGCCCCCGTCACCATCGGGACATTGCTGGAAAGGGACAAGCGTTTCAAACAGTTGTCAGTCGAGAAGATTGTGGCCGATACAAAGAAAGTAGTCCGTGAAAATGACTACCCCGAAAGTCCTTTCACGCAGTATGAGGACGGGATGATGTATTTCATCATGCTGACCAGACTGCAAAGAAAGCATTATCCGCTTTGCGGCATCAAAGACCAGCCGTTGCCGTTGGACGAGAAACAGCGCATGAAAATTGTAGCCAAGTTGACGGACGGGCAAAGAACGGTCATCAAACGGGACTTCATCAATCATTTTCTTTGTGAGAACGCTTACGGAGACAACAGCACATCCAAGCTGTTAAGGGACTTCGCTAACATGCACTTCCCCGACCAGTACGGACTTGCAAAAGCCACCCACGAGGAAGAGTATCAGAAACGACACGAACGTTTGGACGAGAGAATCAAGGAGATGAAGAAAGCGGAAAAGGCGGCAGCCAAAGAAGTAGGACAGCAGCCGACAACTGTAGCCGGAAAGACGGAAAAGAAAGTCACCGCCCCCAAAGCGAAGAAACCGGATAGCGGAAAAGCAGCTTGAAACAGCAGGTGTGCCGGAGACAGTTCCGGCACACTTTTCCCACCCATGCGGTAGGGCAGGGCCGGACGACCCCACCCACACCGCCACCGTAACCACCATTCACACCATTACCGTATGAAATATATCAGAATATCCCCGAACGTAGAATATTCCACCGATATGGAATATTTCATTGAAAATCAAATCATTTGCATGGTAAGTAAAGAAGGCACGAAGTTTTGCAGCCTGATAGAGAACCGATTGTTTATGCGCTCCGACAGCCGCCATATCAGCAGGCGGATGCAACTGAACATCATGCGCGAAATCCACGAAGACATTTGCCGTCTACGATACGGCGGCGAACCCGTGGACTGACCTGCCACACCCCACACCTGCAAAAGACATCTGAAAAAAGTCGTGCAATCATAATGCGGTTGCACGGCTTTTTTCTATTTTTGTGCAGTTGAATTTTAAAAAGGATATTTATAAGACTAAAAAAGTTGAATGATTACATATTAAAATAGCTTTTAGCTGTTTATTCTACTCTCGAAACGACCAATTTTAATGCAGGAGAATAAACGGGCGAAGTCCTTGTCATACGCTTATGGCACGGTCTTAACTCGTTTCCTGCATGGGTGCTTGGTCGTACCTGAGAGTAAAACTTGTTAAGTACCGTGCTTTTTTCGATACATAACAAGATGTTACTGACAAGGTATTAATCAATAAATCATAGCAAGATGTACAATAAGAACGCTGCCATTATCGGCTGCACCATTGAAAAGACAACAAAATACGACCAATTCAGAGAAGATAAAATCCGTATGGAACTCTACCGGTGCATTCTTTCCCTATATAATGAAGGATACCGCACATTCTCCTGCCACCTGAATACATATATCGGATTGTTGGCGGCCGATACGATAGTCATGCTGCGCGAAGCGGACAAATGCCCGGACATCATTCTCTCGGCAGTCATACCTGAAACGCCTTATCCGGCAGGAGCCGACAAACTATATGGCGCTTTATATGAGGACTTGATGAAGCTGGTCGACAGCAAAGATATACTTCCTGAAAATAGCTGTATTCAAAATGCACTTGCCGGTAATCACATCATTTGTTATTATGAAGATTCATCCGAAGAAATCGGTCACGTGCGTACATCCGGCATTTCCTTTACCAATATCCGGAAAATGATATAGCGGGCATTCGATTCCGGCTATTGGAGCAGCTTTTCCAGCCGTGCGATCCGCTTCTCCGTTGACGGATGCGTACTCATGATATATTCGGTAAACGAAGTCCGTTCCCCGCCCGTCTCCGCCACCGCCAGCCGCCGTAGGAACGAGAGCAGGCCTTCCCCGCAACCATAGCGCACCGCATACGTGTCGCAACGGTATTCGGCGTATTTGTTGATATTCACATCGGCTATCCGGCTGATACCGTAAATTGTGTGGTGCAACAGCTTGTAGGCACTCCACCACAGCTTCGCTATCCCCACCACGGCAAAGCGGACGGCAGGAACCATGGCAATCATAAAATTCCCTATCACGCCGAAGACCAGAGCCGGGATAAGGAACAGCCCGTACAAACAGCGGTAGCCCAGCGACTGCATCGAAAAGAGAAGTACCTGATAGACGAAATCGTAATGCGATATATGTCCCACTTCGTGGCAGATAATCCCTTTGAGTTCCTCATCCGAGGCCGCACCGAGTATGCCGCCCGTCAGACCGATTGTATTGAAACCGAAAGTCACGGCATTCGTGCGTGCATCCCGGTTACGGTAAATATTCAGCTTCCTTTCCATCCCCATTTCCAAGAGCAGACGTTCCAGCCGTGCCTGTTCATTGGCATCCAGCGGTTTGTAGCCCTCTTTCATCCGCATCAGCCACACGTTCAGCGGTGAAAGACTGTAGAGGATGTAGAGCAGTACGATATAGAAAGGCATCGAATAGACCAGATGATGCGCGAAGGAATATTGGGCAAACAATCCCGGCAGGAATGAAGGAGCCACCCAGCCGACAATTGCCAGCAGCAGGACGTAAAAGGCCGAGATAAGGATAATGTTAATCACTGTCACATAAGCAAGCAGAAGCAGCTTGAATAAAATGCGTAATATTCTGAGTGTTGTTTTCATGTGCTTATAAATTTAAAACGGTCGGTAAATATAGAAAGTTAATTTGAATCACCGGGTGGGTAAATCAATCAAATTACTGCCATCCGGCTAAATTCATGTAATGAAAAACGGCGGGATGCCCCGCCGTCCTTATTCAATAGGTATCGGTAACAGCTATTCTTCTGCCGTACCGCTTTCCGTATCAAACGTCACCGTCATTTCCCTTTCCTGCCCGAAATTATCACGGACAAAGAATTTCAGTTCCGAGCGTTTGGCGCTTGTCGAACGGTAAAAGAGCGTGAACACCTGTTTCACCGGATTTTCGGTATCCAGCCTCGGCACTTCTGCCAGCGGCTTCACTTCCCGGTTGACGAGTTTCACGCCTTCACTGTCGGAGACTTCGCCCTTACCTTCCACTTGTATATATCCTATTTCATACTCCGCCTTTTCATAGTCCCCTTCACGGTCAAGATAAAAGCGTATCTCCACCGTTTCACCCGTTGCAATCTGTTTTTGCAGATACCAGGAAGAGAGCTTGAAATCATAGTCCTGCCGGATGTCAATCCCATCATCGCATGAACCGAGCGCCAGCACCGTAACCAGTGCGGCTATACATTTATATAATACATTTTTCATTCTTATTTCTCCTTTCTTTTTTCGTTAGTTGATTATAAAGCGAACGCCCAATCCTATCTGTGTATGGAAGTTTCCCGCATCCATTCCGAAGAGCGCCCTTTGCTTCACCTGCATCAGCAGGATGATACGGTCTGTCAGGTAGACATCGAAAGCCGCCGTAAGGCCGCCGCCATAGATAAAACTGTCACCATTCGTAACTGCCGCCCCGTCAGAAAGCAGGGAAGTACCCCAGTTAATTGTCTCGAGGCCGCCCAGTGCGGAAAGTCCGATACGGAAACTGACATTCCGGCCCTTGTCCGACAATACGGGAATGAAATAGCCGAGTTCCCCCGTGAACTGCGCTTTCGGTATTGCCTTGTTCTCATAGGTGTACTCCTTTATCTGATAATCCAGACCGTACAGCCAATAGGTCCGGTTACGGTTGGTACGTGTAAAGGCCAGCGAGGTGAAGTAATGACGCTCACCACCACTTTTTCATGAAAGGAAATGATCGACTCCACCCGTTGTAAACTGTATGCCGGTCTGTCCCGGCAGGTCACGCTGTGCGTATGCCTCGTCTGCACCGAAGAGCAACGTCACGGCTACCGCCAATATGAATAATATTCTTTGCATATACATATATTATATAGGAGTTATTATTTCAGATGCAGTTCACTGATTGGTTTTGCCGCCACAAGGTCGGTGTTCTCTATACGGAACGTCTGGTGGCGGGCACCGCCTTTCTCGTAAATCTCCACTACCAGCAACTTGTCATCCGGCAGGGTGAGCTTGGGCAGTACGAATATATTGCGTACCGTGGCTTTTCCGTCCACTGTCGTCAGACGGTTGTATGTCCTTACCGGTTCGATGAAGTTCTCCTGCATGGCCGTACGCTTGGCCACTTTCTTGTCGATGATTTTAAAGCGGATATAGTCAATGTCAAACGATATATCCGAACTGTTGCGCACGGAAGTATGCAGGTACAGCAGGTCATTGTTGATATAAAGCCCCTTGAGCAATGTCTGAATCCCGTACTTCTTGCAGCCGATATGTTTGATGTCCCTTTTGTTCTTCTTATACAGCGTATACATGATGCGGTTTACCACCAGCGGTGTCTCCCCGCCCAGTTCCTTCAGCTTCACGAACATGCGGTCGCCTGCAACTCCGCCTTCGGGATTGTCCCGCAGCCAGTCCTCCATCTCAATGGAAAGCTGTGCCGGCTCGTCCTTATAGACCACATTAAATGAGTAGAAACAACCGTCGGCAGTGATGACGGAGAAGTTTGTTTCCCCCTCAAAGCCTTTTACCGCCGCCTTGATGCGTACCACGTTTTCCGCTCCCGTGGCCTTGTCCGCAATGATGTCGAACGACCCTAAATCCACGTATTTCACTTCCGAAGGGAAAAGGATATGCACGGTCTTCTGGAAAGTCACCTCAATCTTATGCGGTGCGATAATCTGATTGGTAGGGAAAATCCTTGTTTCCACCGGTTCCTGCGCTTTTACTCCCAGCAGAGAGAAAAGCATGACTATTGATAAAATAATTCTTGTCTTCATAATCTGATTATTGTTTTTTGGATATTAATAAAAGTTGGTAATTAGCTTTCACGGACACTTTCACTTCCCGCATCTTTGCGGCAAGGTATTGCGAACCGCCGCTGAGCACGCCCCTTGTCACGTCCATGACGAGTTGTTGCGAGGCGCTGCGGGCAAACGATATGCTTGTCCCGAAGCCGCTTCCGATATTGGCGGCGGCTTCTTTCATGGCGGTACGCTCTGCGGTGTTCGGTACGAAAAGTCCGGCCTGCCCGTCCATGTCGTAAGCCGCCAGTTCCACCGGTAGTATATTACCGCCGCTTTCAATGGAGTTCACGCTGACCGCCATCCGCTGCCCCTCGATACGCACCGTGCCGAATAGCGGAGTATTGGCAGGCACAAGCACACCGCCCACTTGCAGCGGTTCCAACAGCCGGAACCTGATACGTGATCCGGTAGTTACAGTCTGGTCTTCCGCCACGCAGGCACGTATCGTATTGGCTCCGGCAAGCTGTCCGCCACCTACGGCCGTAGTAAAACCGTAATTGCGGGGTACCGTGTCAAGCGGCGGAGGTGCGGCCAGTGACGAAACCACGTTTTCCGCAGCACGTCCGGCAGCTATGGCGGCAGGATTTCCGGTACCCGTACCACCGGCAGGCTGTATGCTTTTCACCTGTCCGCCCGTCTGTCCGGGAAAATAGCGTGCCGCCATTTCATACGATTTCTCCATCAGTTCCAGCGGGTCTTGTCCTTTCCGTTCACGTTCCAGCTTTTCGCTCAGCTCTTTCACCTGCCGTTCCAGTTCGCTCACCCTCGGACTTTCCTTCGGCTCCTGATAGAACGAGGTGATCTGCCTCGAAATCTGCCGCTGCTTTTCTCTGGACTCCCTGATAGCATCCGCCTTCGGTGCTTTTTCTTCCGGTTCAAGCGTGTCCGGTGTCAGATATCCCCCAGCCATGTCCTGCAAGGTTCTCACTTTTTCCTGCCGGCGTTTCTTCATCTCTTCCAGTTCGTAAGCCTTCTGTTTGTCAGCCATCGTTTCGGGTGCGATAGCGTCGGGTATCGTCGTATTGATTCCCGCCATGCCTTCCACCTTTTCAGGTGCGTCCGGTTTGAAGATAAACCAGATGAACCCGGCACAAAGCAGGGAGAGGAAAGCCACTACACCATAGAATTTAAGTTTCTCTGCGGCTTTGCCGCCCGGCTTCTTTTCCTTTTCGGATGCGGATTCCGCTTTCTGCGATTCCGGTTCCTTTTCTTTCTCTTCTTTCTTATCGGATTGTGTCATTGGATACATTGTTATTTAATGGTTGGATACTGTCCGTTTGGGGAAGCACGATCCTTTGGATGTGCTGCACCTCAATCGGAAATTTGTCTTTTCCGCAAAATCCGCCCACGATATAGGCAAGATCCACAGCGGCGAAAAGTCCGAGCAGGTAAAGGATAATCATCCTTTGCTGCCGGTAGCTCAACCGCTGCCAGCGTTTGCGGAGTCTCATTATATAGCGGTCTTTCCCCGTTCTAAGCGAGCGGAAGGCCTTTGTCATTCCGTTATCTTTCATAATGCCCGGTATCTTTGTTTTCCAGAATGGTGAAGCCCTCCATCAGAAATCCCTGCGGATTGTTGTCGCTCCGCACCACGTTTCTCAGGCGGCAGGTCGTCACAAGCGAACGTTCCGTGATACTGCTCGAACGGACGATGCGCTGGCGGCAGTAGGCTTTCATCTCGTAGGGATAGTTGTCAAAGTTCCCTTGTATGCTGTCCACTATCAGGGTCTGCGAGATGTTTCCGGCAATCAGCCGGTTGAAATACCCTTTCTCCTGCAAGTTCCGGTAATATCCGATAGCGCTCTCATCCGATAGGTAAAGGGCACGCTGGATATTGCTTTCAATGGCGCTCTTGTCGGGTGACAGTGTGAAGAAGAGTTCGTGGAACCGCTTGATATGTTCCCTCGCTTCGACGGGACGGTTCTGCTGCACGTCCTGCGAGAGAGCCAGCATCAGCGACTTTCCGCTGTCCAGCACATAGATTTTCTGCCGTTGCGCCTCCGCAAACTCGTAAGCCTTTCAGGTGGCGAAGACCGTTACCAGTGCGCACACTCCCAGAAATACCATCCCGAACAGCCGAAGCTGCCGGAACGATGTCTCGATGTTTTTTAATGATTTAAATTCCATGTCTTTTTTCTGTTTTTTTAATGTGATACTTTTTAGAATATTTTCTTGATACGTCCGGCTATCGCGCCGCCTGCCGCTCCGCCGACCGCCGCCGCACCGTTACCGGCCATCTTTCCGGCACTGTTGGCTTTCTGTCCGTAAGCTCCCGCACCGCCTGCCTGGATAATCCACGAGGCAACCGTGGGCACGCAGAAATAACCGATGATACCTATAATCATAAATATGCAATACACGCTGTTCGATGCGTCCGGTATGAATGTCGGGTCCTGCATCTGTTTGATGTCCTGCTGCAACATCAGAATCTGTATGCGTGAGAGGATAGCCCCGAACAAGTCACCGACGGGCAGCCATAAGTAAATGCAGATATAGCGTGACAGCCATGTGGTGAGCGTACTCTGGAATCCGTCATAGACGGCCAGCGCAAAGGAGATAGGCCCCAGTATCGACAACACGATCAGAAAGAAAGTTCTCAGCGTGTCAATCAGCAGCGAGGCCGCCTGAAAGAACAGTTCCAGCAGTTCCCGGAACCATTGCCTGACCTTTTCTCCCATGTCATACACCGCCTTCTGCCCGTACATGTTTATCATCGTGTCCATGTCTCCCAGCGACCAGCCCAGTTCGTCTATCCTCTTGTCAAATTCCTCATCGCTCACCAGAAAGGCCTTTGCCGGATCACGAAGCATCGCTTCCCGTTCCAGCTCGCCCTTCTCTTCCTGATACTTCTTCATGTCAAAGGTCTGCTGCTTGACCAGCGAGGAAGTAGCGCTGCACACGGGAGAAAGTATTCCGTTGATTGTCCCCAGCACCATAGTGGGGAAGAACATGATGCAAAGCCCCAGCACGAACGGCCTGAAAAGGGGGAACACGTCTATCTCTTCCGCTCTCGCAAGCGACTGCCACACCCGGTAGGCCACGTAGAACAAGGCGCCGATACCGGCCACCCCCTTCGCCACGCTTGCCATATCCTCGCACAGGGGCATCATTTCATCGTAAAGCGAACGCAGCAACTCGTGCAGGTTCGTCCAGTCTATTGATAGTAATACCATAATCTTTCCGTTTCTTTTATGATGAATGATTACCAGTAACGCTGGTCATGTGTCCCGTACAAGGCGAGTACCCGTTGCGAATCTCCTTTCTTCTTGCTTCTCAGGTACGATATACCGATATTCTTGCGGGTGTAGTACCATGTCAGGTTCTTGTATTCCAGCACTTCGCCGTATATCCGGTTGATGATGTCCAGCCGTTCCTTGTCGGTTATCGAAAGTCCGGTAGCCGTTGTCACTTCTTTCAAGTCCAGCAGCAGGTTGCTGCTTTCTTCAAGCAGCCGGTTATACCCGAAAGCGATAGCCGAGAGTTCGTCCACGGTGAAGTTGGGATCTCCCATCATTGTATTGAAATGGGTCACGTAAATATCGCTGATATCGCCTACCAAGAGGATAGTCTGTTGCACCTTACGGGCACCTTTCACAAGGTCATGCACCGATTTGAGTGCGTCGTAGTAAGCCTTCCCCTGCTGGTAAATCTTTACAGTCTCCTGAAAGTTGCTTCACATGTTCTGTGCCGTTGTAGAAGTCTGCACCATTTCATTGGCTGAGTTTACAATGCTTTGGGCAAGGTTTGTGGGGTCTATTACCGCCCACTGTGCTTTGCTTGTCACCGAAAGTGACAATAGAGCCATAAACAGAATTATCATTCTCTTCTTCATGCGTCTATCTCCTTTCTTTAGTTAGTAAATACCGGCTGTCGTCATCACGGGCAAACAGTCCGTAATTACCGAACAGTAGCACTTCGCTGCCGCTGAAATACCCGATACATCCGGCATCCTTGTTCCCATGCAGAAACAGGTCGTCACCCCTACGGAGCGGAATGTTGATTTCGGTATAACTCTTCTCTCCGGCGAACAGTGTGGCCTTGTATCCCTTGAATCCGTCCGTCACACGGTTGGATTTACGGATAGTCAGCGTAGAGCCGCCTTCCTTGTTCATTCAGTGACCGCAGATGTGGTCGTGTTCCAGTTCCTTTTTCATTTCTCCAATCAGGTTCAGCAGATCCAGATTGGTCAGAGTCGCGTCTCCGAGCGCTTCCCTGCATTGGCTTAATAAATCTTTCTTACTCATTGTCTTATTAGGAATTAAAATGGTTACTTTTTCTCCTGCCGTTTGCTCTCGGCAAGTTGTTTGATAGCCAGCTCGATGTTTCCACCCAGCTTTTCAGTAAGGCGGGTAAGCTCCAGTTTTTCAGTTTCTTCGGTGGTGTAGCACAAATATTCTTCAGCCGAAACTTCTGTCGCATATACCGCGCTTTGCGTGCCTCCAAGCCCTATCCAGACCTCTTTATAAAGCCGGTTCGCTGCATTGGCAAGGTTGATCGAAAGTATCTGGCTGCGTTCCTTGTCCGTCAGACCGAGCAGGTTCTGTATCTGGTCGAATTTGTTCTGGTACTTCCGCTGGTCGAGTAATATCTTGCAATCGCTGTTGTTGATAATCGTCTCTTTCACAACGGGGGAAGAGATAATATCATCCACTTCCTGCGTCACTACAACCGCCTCTCCGTAAAACTTTCTAACCGTTTTGAAGAGATACTTTATGTAGGATGCCATACCTTCCTTAGCGATTGCCTTTCATGCTTCCTCAATCAGTATCATCTTGCGGATACCCTGCAAACGTCTCATTTTATTAATAAACGTCTCCATGATGATAATCGTGACGACCGGAAAAAGGATGGGATTATCCTTCACGACATCCAGCTCAAATACGATAAACCGTTTGTTCAACAAATCCAGTTCCTTGTCCGAGTTCAGCAGATAGCCGTATTCACCGTTCTTGTAATAAGGTTCCAGCACGTTCAGAAAACCGTCCACATCGAAATCCTTCTCCCTTACGTTCTTGTCCGCCAGCACCTTGCGGTAGTCCTTTTTTACAAAATCATAGAACGAGTTGAAGTTCGGCTTTATCTTCCGGTTCTTCCTTATTTTCTCGATATACAGGCTGACTGCATTCGAGAGTGCCACCTCTTCCGAGCGGCGGGGCGGTTCGTCCTCCCTTTTCCAAAGAGTGAGTATCAGTGTCTTGATGCTGTCCCGTTTCTCGATGTCATACTGGTAATCCTCGGTGAAAAACGGATTGAAAGAAATCGGGTCATTTTCCTTGTATGTAAAATAAATCCCGTCATCCCCTCCGGTCTTCTGATGTATCAAGTCACAGAGTCCCTTGTATGAATTTCCGGTATCCACCAGCAGGATATGCGTCCCTTGTTCCCAATACTGTCTCACAAGGTGGTTCGTAAAGAAGCTCTTTCCGCTGCCACTGGGGCCGAGGATAAATTTGTTACGGTTCGTCACCACCCCTTTTTTCATGGGCAAGTCCGAGATGTCGAGGAAGACGGGCTTTCCCGTCAGCCTGTCCACCATGCGAATGCCGAAAGGGGAAAGCGAGTTCCGGTAGCAGGTTTCAGCCGTGAAGAAGCAGAGTGCCTGTCCAGTGAACGTGTAGAAGCTCTCTTCTGCCGGGAAATCCGCCTCGTTTCCCGGTATGCCCGCCCAATAGACGGCAGGCAGGTCGGTCGTGTTATGATGTGGCGTGCATTCCATCAATGCCAGTGCGCTTCCCACATCGTTCTTCACCCTGCGGAGTTCCTCCCCGTTTTCCGCCCATGCGATGATGTTGCAGTGGCAGCGTATGGATTGCAGCCCGTTGCTATGCGCTTCATTCAGGTATTCATCGAGCCACTCCTTGTTTATCTGGTTGCTGCGGCTGTACCGTGAAAGCGACTGCATGTTCTTGGTCATCTTCTCGAAACGGGAAAGGTTCTCGTTGCTGTCATCTATGAATATCCACTGGTTGTAGATATGGTCGCAGGGCAGCATCACGCCCACGGGGGCGGCATAACTCAGGCGGCAATCCGAACGGTCTGTCGAGAGGCGTTCGTACCGCCCGTCAGTCCTTACTTTTCCCGGAAGGTCGTCGAGGTCTGAAAGCGTATGCAGGCAGAGCCGCTTGTCACCGATACGCATCTCGTCCGGGTTCAGTTGCATATCCTGCAACATGGTAGTCCCGTCAGCCGAGAGCGTGAGGTATCTTTCGATAATGCCCGGTTCGCTGTCCGTTCCCGTAATCTCTTCCGTGCTGAGCCGTTCCAGCCTGACAAGGCCGCTGTCATTAACGATGCTTTCAAACTGTCCCACCGCTTCCATGAAGCGCTCCACCGTTTCCTTGTCCCTGATTTCCTTCGGCACCAGAAAACCACGGCAGAGCGTGTTCCAGTTACTTTGCTGCCGGGAGCGTTCCTTGGTGGTCTTGGTAAGGAACAGGTAGCAGGTGTGGTGCAGGTAGGGACGCTCGTTGAAGTGGCGTTCAAAACTGCGGGAAAGAAAGCTGAGTTCGTCCCGGCGGATGTCCGGCTCGTATTTCTCGGTGATGAAAATATCCTGCTTGTGCAGGATCGAATAGTTCGGCAACACCTTGATTGCCTTCGCTCATGTGGCGTGCATCGCCTCATACTCTGCGGAGGATACCGAAAATACTTCCGGCAGTGTGACACGGAAAGCGACCGTGATGTCGGCGTCCTTGCTGACGATGCAGCCGTGTTCCACCGCCATGATGGGGAACTTGCTTTCCAGTGTGGATGCTTTTAATATACTTCTCATAATTTACGATTGTTGTTTGTTGATCAGACGTGTGATACGTTTTCGTGAGAGGATTCTCCGGGGATACCTGCGGGCCGCAAACAGTTTCATCAACCCGTGACTGCCGTATTTGCGGTTCAGCGTGAAGGTCAGCCATACCAGCACCGTAGCCGCCGATACCCCGAAACCGATACAGATTCACTGGCCGACACCTGCCATATACATGATGACGAACATCACGAATACGGCAAGTAGGCCGGCGGCGAAAATAAACAGGTACTGTGCCCGGAGTCCTTTAAACTCAACCTCACGGCCCACACCTTTATTTATTTCAAAATCAGCCATAAGTTACTGTCTTTTTTATGTTTTTTAGAGGAAGAACGACCTCAGAATGGTGGCGGCGACTATCAAGAAGATGCAGGCTCCGAACCACGAACTTGCCGTTTTACTCGTGTCGGGGTCGCCCGAACTGAACTTCTGGTAGACCTTGATCCCGCCAACGAGGCCGATTACCGCACCGATTGCATAAATAAGTTTTGTGCCGGGGTCGAAATATCCCGTCACGAGTTGTGTCGCTTCGGTGATACCTGCCTGCCCGTTTCCTTGCGCCATTGCTGCACTTGCTGCCGCAACAGCGGCCAGCATCATAATCAATCTTTTCTTTTTCATTTGTTTCCGTGATTTTTTAGGTGATTCATGTTTCGCAAGCGTGAATTTGAAGCTCTCCAAGCCTATTTGTCTTGTCGCTGACTCGGCGTTGTCTTGTCGCGGACTTGACATCCTCTTGTCGCTGACTCGACAAAACGGGGTTAGCGTAATCAAAATGCAATTTGGCAAAGACATCTGAACTTGCGAAAAATAAGTAAGTGATTAAAAAAGCCACGGACTGCCCCTTTAACTATCCCCATAAGGTAGCCGTGGACGTTTATGGTTTATTAATTTAGGGGATAAGTTCCGGCCGGAAATCAGCCGGAGTCATAATATGCCGTTCGCATTGTTACTTGATTTGGTGGTGAAAAACTCTTGTTAGTTCTCTCTTGGAAGCGGGATGCGAATCATCCCGAATCGTAATAGCCTTTTTTCCCATTGTTTTTGCAGTCTTAATCAGTTTATTTCAGATATTCCCCGCACTTGAAACCTTTGCGGGGTGCATAGTCTTCAAAAGAGGTGGACTTGAACAGCCACATCCGGTTCGCCCATCGGGCAAGGTCACGCTCGTACCGCGTAGGCGTCCGCTTGTTTGCATAATCCCGGAAAGGGATTACAAAAGGGGTAATCTTTAGTTCCCTCAGTACGTTCAACCTGAACAAATCCTGCTCAACGGTCGAATTGAATCCTATCAGCACGTAGCAGGTAATCTTGTAAGGTTTCACATGCCTGACCATCTCTTTCAAGCGGTCGGTCAGATCCAGTCCGGGCAAATCCCAGGCAATATGAATATTCTGTTTCATCTTCATTCTGTTCAGATGCCAGGCTTGTTCCTCGTCCATAATCCTAACGTCCACACCGTGCAGTTTAACGGATTGCCCTGATTTCATAAGATAATCCACCGCCGACCTTCACTGCGGATTGGCAAAGAAATTATTGTCCAGCACCTCAATCCATTTTCCTTTCGGGTTCAGCTCCACCGGCTCCACCGCTTGAATGTATCCCTCTTTCTCGCGAACGAGGCAGAAAGGGCATTTACGGATGCAGCCCCTTGAAAAGAACTGGAGCGAAAAAGGGTAATCAGGGTAAATGGAGTAGTCCATCATCCGGCTGTTCTCCACAGCTTCGGGAAGCCTGCCGGCAATGTCATATCCCGTTCCGCCTCTGACTACTTCTTTCGCATCCAGCCTGCCGTAGTCATAGTCCGGACTGAAAGTGAACACCTTGCTTGCCAGCACCTTGTCATACCGCTGCGCCGGTTCCGCCCATTCCACCCGATGCCCGTTTGCCTTGTGATAAGCCGAAAGGCGCATCAGCGCAAAATTGGGGAAGTTATGCCCGTCCACATCTACCAGTCCTATATTCATACGGATGAAATTTAATGGTGAATAGTTCTTGTTGCCTTACCGGGTGAGTGCCGCAAGCGGTCTGTCATCCCGAATCGTAATAGCCTTTTGTCATAGCCATTTTGTTTTATAAGTAAGTTACCAAAGGAATTGTCTCTTCTTGATTGGAGTGTTCCCTTATCAGACGGGAACATCCATTTATCAACCCGAATCGAAATAAGTCATATACATGCTTTGTTGGTTTATTCAGTCATTAATACCATAGCGAATCTCTCTCTTTAGAGTGATACGGGCCATCAACCCGTATCAAAATAACCTCTTGCCATTGTTACCTCCTTCTTTAATTGGTTAGTCACTGTCCGGAGCAGCCTCATTCAAATGTTCGGCTTCATCCAGAAATTTGCTGATACGGCTGTCGCTGCCATTGATACTTTCCAGTATCGAGCGTTCAATCTGCGTATCCTTGATATGGTGGATCGCCCTTAAAAGAGCCAACCGTTTGTCCGTCGGAATATCCTTGCCGTTACAGAGGTCGATGATCAGGTCAATCTCTTCCGGCCCTATGCCGGCTGCTTCACCCGAATAATCTTCACGGGCACAGTTCAAATCATCCAGTTCCTCGTTCAGCTCGTCGGTATCCACTTCGTCACCGTTTCCTTCCTGTCCGTTATCGCTTTCACGCTTGCCGGAACTCTCATCCGAAGAGGCACGCCACTCTTCCACACGCTTGTCCCGAAACAGCTCCGGGATGCGTTCCGGCGGCACTTGTACTGCCTTTTGTTGCGCTGTTTCCTCGTTTCTGTCAGCAAATGTAGAGGCATTTTCTTTACCGGCAATAGCCCCGGAACCGGTGGCGTTTATTGGCGGCCGTTGGCGTGTCCCGTAACTTTTCGTAACGACAAGGCTGTCCGTTTCAGACGGTTTTTGGAGATGTTTCTCCATATTCTTGTCTTCTGCTTTTTCCTTAACTTCAGCCTTCTCTTTAGCTTCTGCCTTTCCTTTGCCCTTAACTTCCGGTTTCACGGTCGGGACATTCCTCTTTTCAGCTTCCGGTATCGCCGGAACCTCTTTCTTCTCCGTTTTCCCTTTCGTGCGCTTGCGCCCCTTCTTCTGTTCCTCCTTTACCGGATCAAACCATCCGGCAACGCCCCTCAACCCTTTTGCCATGCGGCGACGTGCCTTCCCGAAACATATCTCGCCAAGCTGTCCTTTGAACAGGAACTTGTCCATGAACAGATAGGCAAACAACAGCCAGAACAGAACGATTCCGGCTTCATAGTAACCTGATTGTATATCCATAACCTAAAATATTTTGTTATAACTCTTTTGTAGATAGGTC
>NZ_CBVI010000054.1 GCF_000513195.1 Bacteroides timonensis
AGTACTAACATTTCTCTTGTACTAATAATTTGTTATTTTGTCAGTGCTAGAAGTTTCTATAATTATACCTTCTTATTGTCCTAAAGATTATTTGAAGGAGTGCTTGTTTTCTGTAATGAATCAGACTTTGGAAAAGGAAAAATTTGAAGTCATTATTGTACTCAATGGTCCCAAAGAACCTTTTCATTCTGAAATCACGGGATTAATATCATCATATCCTACTATTCGTTTGTTGTATGAAGAAAAGAGTGGTGTTTCTAATGCAAGAAATAAGGGTATTGAAGACTCTAAGGGTAACTTCATTTGTTTTATTGACGATGATGATATGATTTCTCCAACATATTTGGAAAGTTTGCTTGAAATCTCTAGTAGAGAAATAGTAGGGGTGAGTAATGTTTATAGCTTTGAAAAATCTGTCTTGGAACGAAAAGAAAATTTCTTTATATGCAAATTATTACGTCGTAAGCAAAAATATGATAATACTTCTTTTTTTAAATGTCGAGCTTTTTTATCTGTTCCATGGGCAAAGATGATTCATAGAGAGATTATTTCTAATCATAGATTTGATTGCCGTTTTAAAAATGGTGAGGATGCTTTGTTTATTACTTCTATAACAGATAATTTTTTAAGTATAAAATTTTCTTCTGATGATGCTATTTATTATGTAAGGGAACGTGTGGGATCTGCATCAAGAAAAAGAATTAAAATATTAAAAATAGTATCGGATTCATTTTGGTTAATAAGTGAATATATTATTACCTATTTAAAACATCCGTTTAGATATAGCTTTTTACTGTTTGCAGCTAGAATACCTGGCGTGCTAAAAAATGCTTTTTTATTATCAAAAAATTGAGATGAAAATATCTATAATAACTGTTTCGTATAATAGTGAGAATACACTTTCCAATACAATTGAAAGTGTGTTGTCGCAAGGTTTCTCTGATATAGAGTATATAATAGTAGATGGTTGTTCAAAGGATGGTACTACGGCTATTATAAAAAGTGCTGAATCAAGTTTTAATGGACGTATGAAATGGGTGTCAGAACCCGATAAAGGACTTTATGATGCTATGAATAAAGGTATTAAGATGGCTACAGGAGATGTTATTGGTATCTTAAATTCTGATGATTTATTTTATGATTCCAATGTTTTGAGGGATATAGCTTTGGCTTTTGATGAAAATACAGATGCGCTTTTTGGCAATTTATATTTTGTTAAGTCTGATGACGTGCATTGTATAGTTCGTGCATGGAAGGGTAGTACTTATTCTTCTTTTAAGAAAGGTTGGCATCCTGCCCATCCAACTTTTTACGTTCGTCGGGAAGTTTATGAAAAGTATGGAGGGTTTGATATATCGTTTGATGTGTCGGCAGATTTTGAACTTATGTTGCGTTTTATTGAGAAAAATCGTATCAGAACAAAATATTTGGATAGATATATGGTGAAAATGCGCATGGGGGGAGAAAGTACGAGGAATATAGCCAATATTATAAGAGGAAATAGAAATATAATTCGAGCTTTTCGTAAAAATGATATTCAGGTATCATGGGCATATCCTATATATCGTCTGTTTCCAAAAGTAGTAAGTTTGCTTCGGTATAAGTTAGGGCTAAAGACTGCCAATCTGTAAAACAATCAAACTAATTGTATTTTAATTTAAAAAGTGTATAGACTGCATGAGAAAAAAAGCATTAATTACTGGTATTACTGGGCAAGATGGTTCGTTCCTTGCTGAATTCTTAGTTGAGAAGGGATATGAGGTTCATGGTATTCTCCGCCGTTCTTCTTCATTCAATACAGCACGTATTGAGCATCTTTATTTGGATGAATGGGTGCGTGATATGAAACAAAACCGTTTGATAAATCTCCATTACGGAGACATGACCGACAGTAGTTCGCTGATTCGGATTATTCAGTTAGTACAACCGGACGAAATATATAATCTTGCTGCTCAAAGCCATGTAAAGGTAAGTTTCGATGTGCCTGAATATACTGCGGAAGCAGATGCAGTAGGTACGCTTCGTATGTTGGAGGCAGTACGTATTCTGGGTTTGGAAAATAAAACGAGAATTTATCAAGCTTCCACTTCAGAATTGTTTGGTAAAGTACAAGAAGTACCCCAAAAAGAAACTACCCCTTTTTATCCACGTAGTCCGTATGGCGTGGCTAAACAGTATGGTTTTTGGATAACTAAGAATTATCGGGAGAGTTATGGAATGTTTGCTGTAAATGGTATTTTGTTTAATCATGAGAGTGAGAGAAGAGGGGAAACTTTCGTAACACGAAAGATTACGATTGCAGCTTCACGCATAGCCCAAGGTTTGCAAGATAAGTTATATTTGGGAAATTTAGATGCTCGTCGTGATTGGGGATATGCAAAAGACTATGTAGAATGTATGTGGTTAATTCTTCAACATGAAGTTCCGGAAGATTTTGTAATAGCTACTGGTGAGATGCATACGGTTCGTGAGTTTGCTACATTGGCTTTTAGAGAAGTTGGTATTGAACTTCGTTGGGAAAATGAAGGAGTAGAGGAAAAGGGGATTGATATGAGGACAGGTAGAGTATTGGTTGAAGTTGATCCTAAATATTTTCGTCCTTGTGAGGTAGAGCAGTTATTGGGAGATCCAACAAAAGCGAAGACTTTATTAGGCTGGAATCCAACAAAAACATCTTTTGCTGAATTGGTGAAGATTATGATGACGCATGATATGCGATTTGTGGAAAAGTTGTATATCAAAAGTAAAATGGAAGAATGACAATGAGTGTGAATTATAAAATTATTGATACACAGAAAATCGTTGATTATATTATATCTTTTCCCAATGGAGTTTCGGTAGATGATATCATCCTGTATTCCGGTGCAGATAAGTTGCGGGTATATCCTGCTTTGTTTGAACTGGAACAAAGTGGGTGGGTGGAAGTGCTGGAAAGGGAGGAGCTTGGTGCACCATCAATTGTTCGTAAGAAAAATATTTAAAAGAAGATAAATGAAGTGACAGGTAACGGCGGTTATTTGTTTTAGGCAGCAGCCGGGATTGCTCTATACAAGGAGTGGTTCCGGCTGTTTT
>NZ_CBVI010000055.1 GCF_000513195.1 Bacteroides timonensis
CCTGCTTAGTTGCCCTGTCCGTAAAGAGCTTGAAATTAATATTGGTTAACTGGTAATCAGGTGATTATAGTGATTATGTTTTGTTTTATTGTTCCGTTTTTTGTATCTTTGCACTATGCAAAAAGAGCTGACGGACATAGACAGGATGATCATGGAATCCCATTATTTGAAGAAAGAAAAGCCCTGTTGGATCAGATAGCCAGGCTTACTGCTGAAGTGGCCAAGCTCAATGACTACAATCAGCGTCATAACAAGTTTTCCTTTGGCAAGAAGAGCTTAAAGTCCTGCAGTAAGCCTGACACTAAGCCCAGCCGTGAAGAGGAAAAGGATCATTACGATGGAACTCCCGGCTCTGTATCATCGTCCTCTAGCAATAGCTCTGTTCCCGCTCAGCCGTACCGACCTCATTCCCGCCGGCATGAGAATCGTAGGCTTTAAGGATGAAGATGAATTCACCAGAGAGAGTTACGTCAAATGTACCCGCTATCGATTGGTCGTTTTAGAAGATGAGTCTGGTGTCCGCCATGAGATGTATATTCCAAAAGACGGCAATGATTCCCGTCGTCCTAAAGCAAATGTCATAGATGGTACTCACTGTACTCCTGAGTTCCTTGCCAGTCTGGCAATGGATCGTTTCCAGCTTCATTTGCCGGTTTATAGAGAAGCCATCCGCTTGACTAACGAAAAGATGTCCGTTTGCCAACAAACCGTCAGCAACTGGCTTGGCAAAGGCTCTGTTCTGCTTCAAAACCTGTTGCCTTGTCTCAAGCGGTTGCTGCTTAAAGCAAAATCAGTGCTTAATATCGATGAGACCTGGTGCAGGGTTCGAATCGTGAGCGATGAGTTTCAGAACGGGAAGTACTTCAAGAAGTATGTTTGGGTTGTGGTGAACAAGATAGATAAACTCGTTTACTTCCTCTATGATAATGATGCGGATGATAGCCGTGGAACCCGACCGATAGCAAACTTCCTTGAGGGTTTTATCGGCGGAATACAGACTGATGCCTATGCCGGTTATCGATTTTTCGCGAAACAGAATCCTGAAAACGAGCATATTCTTTGCTGGTGTCACGTAAGAGCCAAATTCAAATTGGCTTTCGACATAAGCAAGGATAAGGATGCCGGCTGGTTTGTAGAGCAGATAGGACGGTTATATGCGGTAGAGCTAGAAAACAGGTTGTTGAATCGGACCGATGAGCAAATAAGAGAAAGACGAAATCGTATGGATGTCACCGAAATCCTAAACAAACTGCTGGATAGGGTCCATCGGATGCTAAAAGATAAAAGGATTCATTTTGGTGAAATGATGAACACCGCGTTGAACTACATGCTCAATGGATGGGGGAAATTGCTCCACTATCGACATGATGGTCGCTACGACATAGATAATTTGGAAGCGGAACGAAAGATACGACCTTTGACAATAGGCCGTAAGAATACTCTATTCTTTGGTAGTGAAAAAGGTGTGGAAGTTGCTACGACTTATTATACCCTGATAGAGACAGCCAAGCTGAATGATTTGTCTCCACTGGATTATCTCACGCATGTCTTTCGTCAATTGATGGAGGGGAACAAGGACTATGAAAGTCTGCTTCCGGGTAAATTAGCCCTTCAAACAATCTAATTAAACTTAAAAAAAATCTGCTCAACCGCTATATGTTTGATTTTCAAGTAGGGGTAAAGCAATTGGATGTTTACTGACAATCCTGTTCGTATTTGGATTGACATTCGTATAAGCAATGGATTACATTTGTCCCAAAAGAATTTAAGCTATCAGGATTTAGTTCGGATGGTAGAGAAACTGGAGGGTTTATGCTGAGTGTTACCGGTCTCAATCATTTTTATTATGTCCGTGACTTTACCGATATGCGTTGTAAGCACAGCCGGGATTGCTCTGTAATAGGAGTGGTTCCGGCTGTTTTTATAGTCAAAAATTCTATAAGTCTTTAGCTTAGCGGTAATTTACTAAATGTTAAAAATGAAACAAAGGAGAGATAATTCCCAAAAACATGGAATTATTTCTGTATTTTTGTGCTAGAAATTAAGAATAAACCGATGGAAATATCTTTCGATGATAAAGACTTAGAGGAACTTATTTTTACAGGAAAGAATCGTAAATATAAAAAGCTCTCTAAGGATAAGGTATTTATGAAAGCCTTGGTTGATGTGTATAACTATATGAATGCGGTAAGTTGTGTCAAGGATTTGAAACCGTATAGCTTCTTGCATTATGAAGTGCTGAAACATATAGGTCTAAGTTCTGTTAGAATAATGAATGGAAGGGTTGAACGTCTATTATTTGCAGAATATGAAAATGGAATCAGAATAACCATAATTGAATTAAATGAAACGCATTATGGAAGAAAAAAATGAAAGGAGAGTACCGTTTATGGCAACTCATCCGGGGCGAATTTTAAAGAATGAATTGATAGAACGAGGGATTTCTCAAAAGAACTTCGCAAAGTCTGTTGATATGCAACCCTCCCATATTAGTGAAATTATTAAAGGGAAAAGAAGTGTGACGATGATGATTGCCGATAAATTTGAAACTGTACTAGGAATACCTTCTATTTCATGGGTGAATCTTCAGACGCAGTATGATTATGACACCAAAGCTATAGAAAAACGTGAATTGAAGGCAATAGAAGCAAAAAATATGATAGATGATTACAACCTTTCTTTTGATGTTAAAACTATAGCGGAAAGGCTGTTGATTAATCTTGAGAGACCTTTTGTGGATTTTCTAAATGAATTAAAAACTATGTTGGACTTACCGGAACCGGCGGAATTACAATTGGCGGCGTGTAGGTTTAAAAAGTCATTAAAAACAGGACTGGATGATAGGATGCTTATGACATGGGTTTTACTTGCAAAATATCAGTCGGGTAAGACTGAGGTCAAAGGGACTTATGATAAGAATAAAATCGAGGAATTGATTTCTGAGTTGAAGCCTGTATTTAATGAAAATAAGGATACTGTAAAAAGGGTACAGGGGATATTTTCAAATTATGGCATAAAATTCAATATCGTTCAGAAAGTTGAAAAAGCATCTGTTGATGGCTTTTCTTTTATGGATAATGGTATTCCATCTATTGTTCTCACAATGCGGTATAATATGATTGACCATTTAGCTTTTGATGCGCTGCATGAATTAGGACATATTGACTTACACTTAAACGGTGGTGATGATTCAAGAATTAGTATAGAAGGGTATGAGGAATCTCCGGAAGAAAAGGAAGCAAATCAATATGCTGCAAATGCGTTGATACCCGATAAATTATGGAATACAACTCCCAAAGTTAGAATGAATCCGTTTTTGATACAGCGTGATTATACGAAATGGGCGATTGACAATAATATTAATAAGTGGATTGTGCTTGGAAGAATTTCTAAAGAGACGGGAATGTATAGGTTTAAGTCCGACAGCTATAGAAAAGTTTATTAATGGATTTTTTTGTGTAGCCGCTGTCCGAATTTTCGGCTAGCGGCTTTTGCGTAAAGTAGTCTCCATGTTTTTGAAGTAATTGAATAAAATTCCCTATGGATTTTTGGATAATGCGCAAAAAAATACTATTTTCGCAGGAAAAGAATCTGTTATGATAGCAAGAGATAGTTATAAAGAGAAAATTCAATCGGCATTTAGATTAGTGCCGATTGTAGTGTTGATAGGTGCCCGGCAGGTGGGGAAGACATCTATAATGAAAGCATATCCTACGAAAGACTTTCGTAATGTTTTGTTCCTGAATGGGCAAGATGTGGAAGTGGCCGCACGTTTCCAACAGTTCAGTACTATTGAGCAGTATTTGAAAATTTATCTGAATGCAGAATTAAATGGCTTGTTACTGCTTGACGAATTTCAGTTTATACAGGGAGTTTCTACTATGTTAAAACTGCTGACTGATAAATATGGTAATTTGCGTATTCTTTGTTCCGGTAGTTCAAGTCTGGATATCCTTCAAAATATTGAAGAATCTTTGGCGGGACGTGTACGTGTGATAGAAGTTCTTTCACTCTCTTTTTCTGAATATCTGTTGTTTAAAGATGAGAAGCTTTGGCGCCTGCAACAAGAATTGAAAGATGGGAATGACGATGCTTTAGTGGCTCCTTTGCAACAGGTCTATGAAGAGTATTTGATTTATGGCGGACTTCCGCGCACCGCTTTGACCGAGAATCCGCAAGAAAAGGTGGAATTGCTGAATGACATTTATCAGACTTACCTGCTGAATGATGTACGGCACTATATTGCCAATGAGCATTTTGTCAGCTTTAATAAACTGCTTCGTTTATTAGCTGTGCAGATAGGGAATCTTGTAAATGTAAATGATTTGAGCCGTGAAAGTGGCTTACCATATGCACGATGCGAAGAATACATCTATTTACTCCAGAAGATGTATATCATAAAACTGATAGAACCTTATTTTACCAATAAGCGTAAGGTTATTGGTAAAATGAATAAAGTCTACTTTTGTGATTTAGGATTGCGTAATATCATTTATAATAGCTTCAATGAGATAGCATTCCGAACAGATAATGGTGCCTTGTTTGAGAATTATGTGCTGTTAGAACTTTGGAGAAATAGACAGGCGTCGGATACAATTTACTTTTATCGTACACAAAGTGGGACGGAAGTGGACTTTGTGCTGGATGGTCCTATGAGAAAGTTGGCTGTGGAGTGCAAGTTTAAACGTTTGCAGAATCCCGTAAGTATTCCTTCGTTGGTTAATTTTGCTGATGATGAAAAAATTAAGTTACGTTATATAGCTAATATTAATCTGGATACAGAATATAAGGGAGTACATCTGACGCCGGGTATATTAGTGGATAGAATAGGAAAATGAATGAGTACATAAATCTCTGTTTTATACGTGTTTATAACTTTTCTCAGAAAAACCGTCGTTGACATGCTTTTTTCTTCTTCTCATTTAAGATTTTATCCTCACCTTTGCATTGTTGATCAACGAAACGAGTGAATTAGGAATAGAATTTAAATCTCTAAATGAAAAAAGTATGAGTGTAATTTTTAGAACGGTGGAGAGACCGTCCGACCCTCGGGTTGAGAATTCTCCCAAAAAGTATTTTCCGCAGTTAGTGACATTAGGACAGAGTGTGAACTTGGATTTCATTGCGCAGAAGATGCAGGATCGTTCCTCGCTTTCTATCGGTGATATCCGGAGTACTATGCAGAATTTCGTGGAAAAGTTGAAAGAGCAGTTGCTGGAAGGCAAGACGGTGAATATTGCGGGGTTGGGTGTGTTTATGCTGGCCGCCAAATCGAAAGGAGAAGATAAGGCTGAAGATGTAACTGCCAAGAGTGTAGGCAGTGTTCGTATTTGCTTTCAGGCTAATAAAGAGTTAAAGATAAACAAGGCCGCTACTCGTGTCGGTGAGAAACTGGATCTGGTTAGTTTGGACGATTATCTGAAAGAGTTATTAAATGTTCCTACGGGAGGCGGATCAGACAGTGGTTCGGGTGGTAACTCAGGTGGCGGAGGACTGGATGAGAATCCGCTCGGATAAGAAGAACTAAAAAATAGGAGTTGAGAATGAAAATCAAGAAAATCGCTATGAAGAAAACGAATTGGAAGGTGATTTTAAAAGTGATTATTGCTGTTGCTACTGCCATCGCAGGTGTGATTGGAGGGCAGGCTATGACATTTTAAGTATAGTTGATAGACGAAGAGAAGCCGTTATCCGAGAAGTTGAAGTCCGGGTAACGGCTCTTTTTTTTATCTTACATCCGCTCCCCACATCAGCTTATTGCGAAGCGTATCAAAGAACACATGGTTGAAGCGTTTGATTACCTTAATGCTGTAATCAGCCCGTGAGATTCGCAGACGGGTTGTTTCTTTGCAGGATTCACTACGACCGTCGATGGCAACCAGAAAACTGTGGCTGCGGCTTTCTACGTCAAGAGTGATTTCCCAATCATCGCAAATAACGATGGGACGGACATTCAAACTATGCGGAGCCACCGGAGTGATAGCGATTGTTTTGCTATGAGGTACGATAACCGGACCACCGACACTCAGCGAATAAGCCGTGGAACCGGTAGGGGTGGATACCACTAACCCGTCAGCCTGATAAGTGGTGAGATGGGCACCGTTGATAGCAGTATGAATGCTGATCATTGAAGAACTATCGCGTTTCAATACAGCAATTTCATTGAGTGCATAAGGCGATTCCATCAATTTTTTATCATCACAATGTAATTGCAACACGCTACGTTCTTCCACCTTGTAGTGGTTATTATAAATCTCATCGAAAGTCTCTTCCATCTCTTCCGGAGAAATGTCTGCCAGGAAACCAAGGCGGCCGGTATTGATACCCAGAATGGGGATGTTCTTTTTGCCTACCCGGCTGGCTGCTTTCAGGAACGTACCGTCGCCCCCGATACTGATGACCATATCTGCTGTAAAATCGTCTCCGTCAAAGAGTTCGGCGGAAGCGATAGTCATGTGCAGGTCGGAAGTCAGGAAGTTATAGAACTCCCTGCAAATGCAAAGCTGGGCATTACGCCGCTCCAACAAGCGGAATAAAGTTTCCGCATGTGTTGATTTTTTGGCTTGGTAAGTATTTCCAAATATGGCAAATTTCATCGTCTGTACTTTCTTAATGAAATGCAAATATGGTGTTTTTTTCTCAGAACGCTGCCAATGTATCGCTATTATTTGTACATTTGCGGCAAACTATGATCCGAATTATGACTAGATTAAGTGTAAACATAAACAAGATTGCGACGCTGCGTAATGCGCGTGGAGGGGATGTCCCTAATGTGGTGAAAGTAGCACTGGATTGTGAAAGCTTTGGTGCGGAAGGAATTACCGTACATCCACGCCCTGATGAACGTCATATACGCCAGAGGGATGTGTATGATCTTCGCCCGTTGCTTCGTACTGAATTTAATATCGAAGGATATCCTGCCCCCGAATTTATTGATCTGGTATTGAAAGTGAAGCCGCATCAGGTTACTCTGGTTCCGGATAGTCCGACTCAGCTGACTTCGAATGCAGGTTGGGATACCAAGCAGAATCTGGAATTTCTGACTGAAGTACTCGAAACATTTAATGATGCAGGCATCCGTACTTCCGTATTTGTATCGACGGATGTGGAGATGATAGAGTATGCTGCCAAGGCTGGTGCCGACCGGGTGGAACTCTATACCGAACCCTATGCGACCGCTTATCCGCAGAATAAGGAAGCCGCCGTTGCTCCTTTTGTAGAGGCAGCCAAAGTGGCACGTAGTCTGGGGCTGGGTCTGAATGCCGGACATGACCTGAGTTTGGTGAATCTGAATTATTTATATCAAAACATTCCATGGATGGATGAAGTCTCTATCGGACACTCGCTGATAAGCGATGCTCTGTATCTGGGACTGGAACGTACCATTCAGGAATATAAAAACTGTCTTCGTTGATGAATGCAATGTTGTTATTAGCCCAAGTGGCTCCGGCGCTGACCGATTCTATTGCGGGCGCCAATCCGGTATTAACTCCGGTAGCTGGTCCTGAAGAGATGAACTTATGGAGCATGGCTGTCAAGGGTGGTTGGATTATGATCGTTCTTGGATTGCTGTCCATCCTTTGTTTCTACATCTTGTTCGAACGCAACTATGTGATCAGAAAAGCCGGCAAAGAGGACCCGATGTTCATGGATAAGATAAAGGATTATATTCTGGATGGAGAAATAAAAGCTGCCATAGCCTATTGCCGCAGCGTAAATACTCCGGCTGCCCGTATGATTGAGAAAGGTATCAGCCGTTTGGGACGTCCGGTGAATGATGTGCAGGCTGCCATTGAGAATGTGGGAAACATTGAGGTAGCGAAACTGGAAAAAGGATTGACGATTATGGCAACCATTTCCGGAGGTGCGCCGATGATTGGGTTCCTCGGTACAGTGACCGGTATGGTGCGTGCTTTCTACGAAATGGCCAATGCAGGTAACAATATCGATATCACATTACTCTCGGGCGGTATCTACGAAGCTATGATCACTACGGTAGGTGGTTTGATCGTGGGTATTATTGCGATGTTTGCCTATAACTATCTCGTGACTCTGGTAGACGGCGTGGTGAATAAGATGGAGGCTAAAACCATGGCATTCATGGATCTCTTGAATGAACCCGCTTCCTAAGTAATGAATAATTAGTAATTAATAATTGAACTAAGCGTGCTACAACGTAGAGCTAAAATATCGCCTAATTTCAGTATGGCATCCATGACGGACGTCATCTTCCTGTTGCTGATCTTTTTTATGATCACGTCTACGGTTGTTTCGCCGAACGCTATCAAAGTGTTGCTTCCGCAGGGAAAACAGCAGACATCGGCTAAGCCCTTGACGCGGGTTATTATCGATAAGGACCTGAATTTTTACGCGGCGTTTGGAAATGATAAGGAGCAGGCGATTTCTTTGGAAGAATTGACTCCTTTCCTGCAATCGTGCGCTGCGAAAGAACCGGAAATGTATGTGGCGCTTTATGCTGATGAAGCTGTGCCTTACAGGGAAATCGTGAAAGTGCTGAATATTGCCAATGAGAATAAGTTCAAGATGGTGCTGGCTACACGTCCGCCTGAAAGCAAATAAATGTACGATGGGTAAATTGTACATTGTAAATGGTTAAATAGTAAATGGCAATGGTGGATCCGAAGAAGAAAGGCAAATATATAGGAATGGTAGGTGCGCTGCTGGTACATGTAGCGTTCATTCTCCTGTTGATACTGGTTGGCTTCGTTTTGCCGGAGCAGCAGGATGAAGACGGTATGCCGGTAATGCTGGGTGAAGTGCCCAATGCATTTGGAAGTGCTGATCCCTCCCTGGTGAAAGTGGATGTGATGCCTGAAACTGTTGCCCCTAAAGTGCAGGAGACGGTAGAACAGGAGATGCTTACACAGGAGGATGAAGAAACCGTTGTTATCAAGCCCAAAGCGGAACCTAAAAAGGAAGAAGTAAAAAAGAAGCCGGAAAAACCGGAGAAGACAGAAGCCGAGAAAGCGGAAGAAGCCCGGAAGTTGGCAGAAGCTAAAGCCGAGCGGGAACGCAGGGAGGCGGAAGAGGCTGCCCGTAAGAGGGTGGCAGGTGCCTTCGGAAAAGGAGCACAAATGGGAAGCAAAGGTACGACTGAGGGAACAGGTATCCAGGGAAGTCCCACCGGAAATGCGCCGGAAGGTGCGTCGAGCGGAACGGGAGGCTATGGAACTTTTGACCTCGGTGGACGTTCTATAGGACAAGGAGGTTTGCCGCGTCCGGCATATAATGTGCAGGATGAGGGCAGAGTGGTGGTTACGATTACTGTGAATCCTGCAGGACATGTAATTGCTACCAGCATCAACCGACAGACCAATACCGTAAATCCTGCTTTGCGGAAGGCGGCTGAAGATGCTGCTAAGAAAGCGCGTTTCAATAAAGTAGAGGGGTTGAATAACCAGACAGGAACAATAACATATTACTTTAATCTAAAATAATAAGGAGAACAATTATGGGTACAGTTTATGTTTTTTTTGCAGACGGATTTGAAGAAGTGGAAGCTTTCACCTCTGTGGATGTAATGAGACGTGCAGGGCTGAACGTGGAAATGATAACAGTGACTCCCGATGAGATAGTAACAGGTGCACATGATGTACCGGTGCTTTGCGATAAGAATGTAGTGAACTGTGATTTTTATGACGCAGATTTAGTTCTTTTACCCGGTGGAATGCCCGGAGCAGCTACTTTGGAGAAGTGCCCGGAACTTCGGAAACTGGTCTTGGATTTTGCTGAAAAGAATAAACCGATTGCTGCCATTTGTGCCGCTCCTATGATATTGGGTAAGCTTGGCTTGCTGAAAGGCCGCAAGGCAACTTGCTATCCCGGCTTCGAACAATACCTGGAAGGTGCTGAATGTACAGGTGCTCCGGTGGAAAGAGACGGTAACATCATTACCGGAAAAGGACCGGGTGCTGCGATGGAATTTGCTCTGACGGTTGTAGATATGATGCTTGGAAAAGAGAAAGTTCAGGAATTGAAAGAGGCAATGTGTGTTAATTGATTTATGGTTCAGTATGCTCTGATAGTTGCCGGTGGTAAAGGGTTGCGCATGGGAGGCGAACTTCCCAAACAGTTTCTGCCTATAGGTGGAAAACCTGTTCTGATGCGTACTTTGGAAGCCTTTTATGCCTACAATCCGGAGATACATATAATATTAGTGCTCCCGCATAGCCAGCAGTCTTATTGGACAGAGCTATGTGCGGAGCATTCTTTTTCTTTGCCGCATACAGTGGCGGACGGAGGTGAGACCCGCTTCCATTCGGTAAAGAACGGATTGGCTCACGTAACCACTCCGGGATTGGTTGGTGTTCATGATGGGGTACGCCCGTTTGTTTCCCGGGAAGTTATAGCCCGTTGTTATGAATTGGCGGCTGAAAAAAAGGCGGTGATTCCCGTGATAGATGTGGTGGAGACTGTACGCCATCTCAAAGGAGAAGAAAGCGTGACTGTCAGCCGGGATGAGTATAAATTGGTACAGACTCCCCAGGTGTTTGATGCCGATTTACTGAAACAGGCCTATGAACAACCTTATACTTCTTTCTTTACGGACGACGCTTCGGTAGTGGAAGCGATGGGAGTATCTGTATACCTCGCGGCAGGTAATCGGGAAAACATTAAAATTACGACTCCCTTTGATTTGAAAATAGCCGCTGCTTTGTTGGATTCATGTTTGATTTAGCTTCTCGTGACATAAAATACCTGTCGGGTGTAGGGCCGCAACGTGCCTCAGTACTCAATAAGGAATTGAATATCTATTCCCTTCACGACTTATTGTATTATTTCCCCTATAAATATGTAGACCGTAGCCGTATCTATTATATCCATGAGATAGACGGTACGATGCCTTATATCCAGCTGAAAGGTGAAATCCTGGGCTTTGAGACGATTGGAGAAGGTAGGCAGCGCCGTCTGATTGCCCATTTTTCGGATGGTACGGGGATTGTGGACTTAGTCTGGTTTCAGGGAATTAAATTTCTCGTCGGTAAGTATAAGGTACATCAGGAATATATAGTATTTGGTAAACCCAGCGTCTTCAACGGACGGATTAATATTGCTCATCCGGATATCGATAATGCTTCGGAACTGAAGCTCTCGACCATGGGATTGCAACCTTATTATAATACAACGGAGAAAATGAAGCGGAGTTCCCTCAATTCTCATGCAATTGAGAAGATGATGAGCGCCGTAGTACAGCAACTCCGCGAACCGTTGCCCGAGACGCTTTCTCCCGCTATACTGGCAGAACATCATTTGATGCCGCTGACGGAAGCCTTGATGAATATTCATTTTCCGGCAAATCCGGAATTGCTTCGTAAAGCGCAATATCGCTTGAAATTTGAAGAACTTTTCTATGTGCAGTTGAATATTCTCCGCTATGCCAAAGACAGGCAACGGAAATACCGTGGATATGTATTTGAAACGGTAGGAGAGATATTCAATACTTTCTATGCCAAGAATCTGCCTTTCGAACTGACAGGTGCCCAGAAGCGTGTACTGAAAGAAATACGACGGGATGTGGGCAGCGGTAAGCAAATGAACCGTCTGTTGCAGGGGGATGTAGGTAGTGGAAAAACGCTGGTGGCACTGATGAGTATGCTGATAGCGTTGGATAACGGTTACCAGGCTTGTATGATGGCGCCTACCGAGATTTTGGCTAACCAGCATTTTGAAACAATCCGTGAGTTATTGTACGGAATGGACATACGTGTGGAATTGCTGACCGGTTCTGTGAAAGGAAAAAAGCGGGAAGCCATTCTCACCGGTCTGTTAACAGGAGATGTACGAATACTGATCGGTACGCATGCCGTGATAGAAGATACCGTGAATTTCTCTTCACTGGGGCTGGTCGTGATAGATGAACAGCACCGTTTCGGTGTGGCACAGCGCGCACGTTTATGGACTAAGAATGCACAGCCACCCCATGTGCTAGTCATGACAGCTACCCCTATTCCGCGTACGCTGGCCATGACATTATATGGTGATCTTGATGTCTCCGTCATTGATGAACTGCCGCCGGGACGTAAACCTATTGTGACCATTCATAAATATGATGCGCACCGTGTAAGCTTGTACCAATCCGTTCATAGACAGATTGCAGAGGGCAGACAGGTGTATATTGTATATCCTTTGATTAAGGAAAGTGAGAAAATAGACTTGAAGAACCTGGAAGAAGGCTACCTCCATATTTGTGAGGAGTTTCCGGATTGTAAAGTCTGCAAAGTGCATGGCAAGATGAAAGCGGCTGAGAAGGATGCGCAAATGCAGCTTTTTGTTTCGGGCGAAGCACAGATAATGGTAGCGACTACAGTGATTGAGGTGGGCGTAAATGTGCCGAATGCTTCCGTGATGATTATTGAGAATGCAGAGCGCTTCGGTTTGTCACAGCTCCATCAGTTGCGTGGTCGTGTAGGTCGTGGAGCAGAACAGTCTTATTGTATTTTAGTGACCGGATACAAGTTGGTAGAGGAAACCCGCAAGCGCCTGGAAATTATGGTGCGGACAAATGACGGCTTTGAAATAGCTGAAGCCGATCTGAAGCTACGAGGTCCCGGTGATTTGGAAGGCACACAGCAAAGCGGTATTGCCTTCGACCTGAAAATTGCCGATATAGCGCGCGACGGACAACTGCTGCAATATGTGCGCAATGTTGCTGAAGAAGTGGTGGATGCTGATCCTACTGGTATTCGTCCGGAGAATGAAATCCTGTGGCGTCAGCTAAAGGCACTTCGGAAAACTAACGTTAATTGGGCTTCCATTAGTTGAATAACGGTTAAACATACACTTTATTTGCATTTTTATGTTGTAAAACATGTTAGCTCTTAACTTTCCGATATACAGGGAGTTAGGGAATGTTTTAATATGTATCTTTTAGTCCCTTACCGAAAAAATAGTTAAGAACAGCCTTTTCATTTAGAGAAGAAATACTACCTTTGGGAGAATTTTTTAAAAGAATGACGAAACGGAATGAATTTCAATTGCATTAAAACGATCCTAATAGCTGCGACGGCAATGGTCAGCCTGAATTCTTTTTCTCAGGATTTGATTGCCCGACAAGCCCCCATCGACAGGAAACTAAAGAGCGTTGACTCGTTGGCTTTACAGAAACAGATACGTGCTGAACAATCTGCTTATCCAGGTCTAAGTCTATATCCGACTTGGAACAATGAGTATGTACAAGCTTATGGCGATGCTATCGTTCCTGAAAGCTATAAAGTGGACCTGACAGGTTTCTGTATGCCTACAACGCATACGAAGATTACAGATGTCTTCGGTTATCGCCCCAGAAGACGCAGAATGCACTATGGCTTGGATGTTAAAGTATTCATCGGTGATACGATTCGAGCTGCTTTCGATGGTAAAGTACGCGTAGTAAAGAATCAGGGACGCCGTGGCTATGGTAAGTATATCGTTATTCGTCATGACAATGGACTGGAAACTGTTTACGGACACTTATCCAAACAGATCGTAGAAATTAATCAATTGGTTAAAGCCGGAGAGCCTATCGCTTTAGGTGGCAATACCGGACGTTCTACCGGTTCGCATCTTCACTTTGAAACCCGTTTCCTGGGAATTCCTATCGACCCCGCTTTAATGTTCGACTTTGAAAAGCAAGACGTTGTTGCTGATCATTATACTTTCACTAAGACCAAGACTTCAAAAGGAACTGCTCGCAGTATGGCTTCCGGTGAAGGTTTGTTCTATAAAGTAAAGAGTGGAGATACATTGTCTAAGATTGCATCCCGTCAGGGAGTATCTATTGATAAGCTCTGTCAGTTGAATCGCATTACACGGAAAACAATCTTACGTCCGGGACAGGTATTACGTTGTTCGTAAGATATCAATAAACCCATAAAGAAGAGGGCACTTTAATATAATTTAGAGTGCCCTCTTTTCTTTTTTCTTTAATTATTTCTACCTTTGCAACCAATTTGTAAGGAAATGAAAGATACCAAACAACAATTTGAACATGTCATTGCCATCTGTCGTGATTTGTTCTCCAAGAAACTACATGATTACGGTCCGGCATGGCGTATTCTCCGTCCGGCTTCCGTGACTGACCAGATATTCATTAAAGCTAATCGTATCAGGAGTATTGAAACCAAAGGAGTGACGTTGGTGGACGAAGGAATACGTTCCGAGTTCATTGCGATAGTCAACTATGGCATTGTCGGATTGATACAGCTGGAGCTGGGATATGCGGAATCAGCCGATATCACAAATGAAGAGGCAATGGCATTGTATGACAAATATGCTAAAACTTCATTGGAGCTGATGCTTGCTAAGAATCATGATTACGATGAGGCATGGCGCAGCATGCGTGTCAGTTCATACACTGATCTGATATTGATGAAAATCTACCGTACGAAACAGATTGAAAGCCTGTCAGGACAGACTTTGGTTTCGGAAGGAGTGGATGCTAATTATATGGACATGATTAATTATTCCGTATTCGGTTTGATTAAGATTGAATTTGGAGACTAAGCAGAAACATATAATGTGGAAGAGCTGGGTGAATGTTTGCCGCTTTTTACTGGCGGTGGTATTCATCTTTTCCGGCTTTGTGAAGGCAGTCGATCCGTTAGGCTCTTTTTATAAGATTCAGGATTATCTGACGGCTTTTGGAATGGCTGCATGGTTTCCTACATATTTGCAGTTACTGTTTGCCATCGTATTGTCAGCGTTGGAATTCTCAGTGGGAGTTTTCCTGTTCTTCGGTATACGGCGGAGGTTTGCTACAACTCTGGCACTGATGCTGATGATCGTGATGACACCGCTGACGCTGTATCTGGCGTTAGTGAATCCGGTGTCCGATTGCGGTTGTTTCGGTGATGCATGGGTGTTGACAAACTGGGAAACGTTTGGCAAGAATGTAGTATTGTTTATTGCAGCCGTATCTGTCTTCAAAGGTGGAAAACAAATTATCCCCTTTATTACGGCAAAAATGGCATGGATGATTTCTATGTATACGTTCTTTTTCGTGTTTGTGCTTTCGTTCTATTGCCTGGACAATCTGCCTATTCTGGATTTCCGTCCTTACAAGATCGGAAAGAATATCAAAGAAGGTATGGATATACCCGAAGGAGCAAAACCCAGTGTGTTTGAGAGCAAGTTCATTTTGGAGAAAGACGGAAAAAAGCAGGAATTTACACTGGATAATTACCCGGATAGCACATGGACGTTTGTTGAAACACGTACGGTGTTGAAGGAAAAAGGATACGAGCCTCCGATTCACGACTTCTCTATTGTAAGTCTGGAAACCGGAGAGGATTTGACCGATAGCATCTTATCCGATAAGGGATATACATTCCTGTTGGTAGCTCATCGCATTGAAAAAGCTGACGATAGCGATATAGATCTTATTAACGAGATCTATGATTATAGTGTGGAGCATGGTTACGGCTTTTATGCCCTGACTTCTTCGCCGGAGGAACAAATAGAATTATGGCGTGACAAGACCGGTGCAGAATATCCTTTCTGCCAGATGGACGACATCACTTTGAAGACTATTATCCGTTCCAATCCCGGACTGATGCTGATAAAGGATGGTGTCATTCTGAATAAGTGGAGTGATAACAGTTTGCCGGATGAATACGTGTTGACGGATAGTCTGGATAAACTGGAACTCGGTCAGCAGAAACAAGAAAGTGATTTGCGCACGATTGGTTACGTTCTTTTGTGGTTTATCATTCCGTTGCTGATGGTTATCGGCGTGGACATCCTGGTTGTGAAGCGCAGGGAAAGAAAGAGAGCGAAAAATAAAGTGATTAGCGATGGAGTGATGAGTGATAAGCAAGAGATTCCTCAGCCATAAGTCACAAATTATAAATCAAAAATACATTAACCCTTTTAATAAATAAAAAACAAAATGAGAAAAAACATTGTTGCAGGAAACTGGAAAATGAACAAAACCCTTCAGGAGGGTATTGCTCTTGCAAAAGAACTGAATGAAGTATTGGCTAACGAAAAGCCTAACTGTGATGTAATCATCTGTACTCCTTTTATCCACCTGGCATCGGTTACTCCGTTGGTAGACCCTGCTAAGATTGGTGTAGGTGCTGAAAACTGTGCTGATAAAGAATCAGGTGCTTACACTGGTGAAGTTTCAGCAGCTATGGTTGCTTCTACAGGCGCTAAATATGTAATCTTGGGTCACTCAGAACGTCGTGCTTATTATGGCGAAACAGTTGCCATCCTGGAAGAAAAAGTAAAATTGGCTTTGGCTAACGGCCTGACTCCGATCTTCTGTATCGGTGAAGTGCTGGAAGAACGCGAAGCTAACAAGCAGAATGAAGTAGTTGCCGCTCAGTTGGCTTCTGTATTCTCTCTGTCTGCTGAAGATTTCTCTAAGATCGTATTGGCTTACGAACCGGTTTGGGCTATCGGTACAGGTAAAACTGCTACTCCCGACCAAGCTCAGGAAATCCATGCTTTCATCCGTTCATTAGTTGCTGACAAGTACGGTAAGGAAGTTGCTGACAACTGCTCTATCCTTTACGGTGGTAGCGCTAAACCGTCTAACGCTAAGGAATTGTTCGCTAATCCTGACGTTGATGGTGGCTTGATCGGTGGTGCAGCTCTGAAGGCAGCAGACTTCAAAGGTATCATTGATGCTTTTAATTAATAGATAATGGAAGATTGATAATTGATAACCGGTGAAGTGCCGGTTGTCGGTTATCAGTTTCTATAATCATATTATCAACCGTCTATTATTTTATTATTCATTATGAAGAGGCTTGGTTTACTTTTAATTGCATGCTTTGCTTTCGCCGCTTTTGCTTTGGCGCAGAATAACATTGTGAAGAGTTTGGAACGCAATGTGCCGGGACAGGGTAAGGTAACCATCCATCAGGATGCCCGCATCGAGGTCTTGATAGGTCAGGAATATATTCCCAACGGAACGGAGAACAGAGTGCTTAAAAGTCAGGGTTTCCGTGTACAGGTGTATGCCGGAAACAATACCAGTAGAGCCAAGAACGAAGCTCACGCTGTGGGCTCACGAATCAAAGAATATTTCCCGGAACTTTCTGTTTATACCTCTTTCCACTCTCCCCGCTGGCTGTGCCGTGTAGGAGACTTCCGCAGCGTTGAAGAAGCGGATGCCATGATGCGCCAGTTGCGCGCTACAGGCGTATTCAAAGAAGTTTCTATTGTGAAAGAGCAGATAAACATCCCCTTATAAAAACTTACTCATGTTAGGAAAAGAAGAAATCGTATCTCCTGCACTGGACGAACTGAAAGAACACTATCAGCGTATTATCACTTTATTGGGCGAGGATGCCGACCGCGAAGGACTACTGAAAACCCCCGACCGCGTAGCGAAGGCTATGCTGAATTTGACAAAAGGCTATTTCATGGACCCGCACGAAGTGCTCCGCTCTGCCAAGTTCAAGGAAGAATACAGTCAGATGGTGATTGTGAAAGACATTGATTTCTTCTCACTTTGCGAACACCACATGCTTCCGTTCTACGGAAAAGCGCACGTGGCTTATATCCCCAACGGTTACATTACAGGGCTGAGCAAGATTGCCCGCGTAGTGGATATCTTCTCCCATCGCCTTCAGGTGCAGGAACGCATGACGCTTCAGATTAAAGAATGCATCCAGGAAACACTGAATCCTCTGGGCGTAATGGTGGTTGTGGAAGCCAAGCACATGTGTATGCAGATGCGTGGGGTTGAAAAACAGAATTCCATAACGACCACTTCCGATTTTACAGGTGCTTTCAATCAGGCAAAGACTCGTGAAGAGTTTATGAACCTCATTCGTCAGAATTCATTCACATAACAATCCCGTACGTTATTTCATGAAAGGAAACTGCAGTTCCCATGAAGGGGGACTGTCGTTACCATTAAAGGAAACGCGCGTTTCCATTAGGGGAAACTGTAGTTCCCATTAGAGGAAACTGCCGTTCCCATTAGGGGGAACTGTCGTTCCTGTATGAGGAACTGTCGTTCTCATTAAGCGTAAGGTGATTTAACCGAGTACAACTCTGTCTCCCAATCGTTTGGCCATAATACTTTTGATCTCACGCAGTTCTGAGTAGCGTTTCATGATAGAGGTACATTGTTCTTCATCATTGGCTACTGCAGGGTCTTGCAAGGCATACATCATGTGTTTTATTTCTTCACTGATGATGGCGAACTTGAAATTAATCATGAGCGTAGGCACCAATTCGAATAGGCGTTCCTCATCGGTCACCAATCTTTGGGCTTTGGAATGATACTTGCTCAGTTGGTAGCGGTCGGCAATCAACTCTGTGCTTAGCTTACTGATAGTAGAATCAGGATGCGCCAGGAAATACCGTTCTGCGGTGAATCCTTCACTGTGTATATGTTCTGCTGCTTCCGTCAGTATCTTTCTATGTAAAGGATTATGGAAGGCCAGTTCGTCCTCTTTCAAGTCATTGACTACGTATTCCGTTACTGTGACGGGAATTTCTTTCCCTTCCTCATCGGGAACGTTGCACAATACTTTCTCTCCGTAGCGTACTACCATTTGCAGGATAAGGCGCTCGTATTTGTAGAATTCCTGTCCTTCTTTTCCTTCCTGCGGGATATAAGATACGTATTCGGCAGCTTCCGGTGGAAGCGGTGCACCGCCGTCAGGCATTTCTCCATTCATGGGATAAGGAGGCATGTCTTCAGGGTAGGGAGGTTGCATGCCGTCGGGGAGCGGTGCTTGTGCAGCGTCGCGGGCAGCATTGTTCTTCCTTGTTTCCCGGTTTCTTTGTTCCGCCTGCTTCTCAGCCTGAGTTTCGCGTCGTTTGGCAACTTCCGAAACCAGCAGCTTGTCTTCTACGCGAAGCAACTGGCTGCATTCTTTAATATATACGTCGCGGACAATTGCCTCCGGGATAATAGATATACTTTGTACAAGATTGCTGATTAACTCCGCACGCTTGATGGGATCTTTTCCTGCATCTTCCAGCAGAAGATTGGTTTTGAAACGTATAAAGTCTGTTTCATTATCTTGTATGAATTTCTGGAATTCCGTAGCGTTGTGCTTGCGGGCGAAGGAGTCCGGGTCTTCCCCGTCGGGAAGCAGGCAAACTTTGATATTCATTCCTTCTTCCAGCAGCATGTCGATACCGCGGAGAGAAGCCTTGATACCCGCCACGTCACCGTCATAGAGTACCGTAATATTATTGGTGAAGCGGTGAATGAGTTTTATTTGCCCCGGAGTCAGTGCCGTTCCCGAAGAAGCTACCACATTCTCCACGCCTGACTGGTGCATGGAAATAACGTCCGTGTATCCTTCCACCAGGAAGCAACGGTCTTGTTTTACAATCGCCTGTTTGGCAAAATAAATGCCATACAGCTCATTACTCTTATGATAGATTTCCGATTCGGGAGAATTGACATATTTAACTTTGACTCCCTTCGTCGCACTGCTAAGCACGCGCCCGCCGAAAGCGACTACCTTACCGGAAAGTGTGTGTACCGGAAAAATAACGCGTCCCCAAAAGCGGTCACGCAAGCGGTGATCGTCCGTTTCGTAGCAAAGCCCTGTCTTGACAAGATATTCTTTCTTGAATCCCTTCTTGATGGCTTCCTGAGCCATGGCGTCGTGACTTTCGGTGCAATAGCCTAACTGGAACTTTTCGATGATATCATCCCGGAAACCACGATTGCGGAAGTATGCCATACCAATGCTACGTCCGTCCACATGGTTTTTAAGTATATTTTGGAAGTAATCACGTGCAAAGTTATTCACGATGAACAGACTTTCACGTTCGCTCTGCATCAGCTTCTCTTCGCTGGACAGTTCTCGCTCCTTGATTTCGATACCGTATTTCTTTGCCAGATATTTCAGGGCTTCGGGGTAGCTCATCTGCTCGTGCTCCATAATGAAGTGCACCGCATTACCACCCTTACCGCAGGAAAAGCATTTGCACAACCCTTTGGAAGGCGACACGTAGAAAGATGGCGTCTTGTCATCATGGAACGGACACAAGCCTACATAATTCACACCTCGCTTACGCAACGTAACGAAGTCCGATACAATGTCTACAATCTGTGCGGCATCCAGAATTCTGTCTATGGTAGGTTGGTCTATCATTGGATAATTGTTTTTGCGAATGCAAAGATAAAAAAAATCCCCCGTTGAGGACGAGGGAACCTAATGTTTTCACAACGGAATAATCCTTATTGTGATTTGCTTCAAACTAGTGAGGCAAAGATATGTGTTTTTCTTTAATAATCATTAGGATATATGGAAAAAAACTGTAGTTTTGTGTAAAATTATAAAGAAAAGAGCGGTATGAAGAAGATTTTGGGTTTGGATTTGGGAACCAACAGTATAGGTTGGGCACTTATAGACGGTGAAGAAAATAGGATATTAGGGATGGGTAGCCGGATTATTCCGATGACGCAAGACGTGTTGGATACGTTCAGTGGGGGAAATCCATTGGAAACACAAACGGCGGTACGGACAGCTTATCGTGGCGTACGCCGACTGCGCGAAAGAACATTATTGCGTCGCGAGCGTTTGCTTCGCGTTTTGAATGTAATGGCGTTTTTACCCGAACATTATGCTTTTCAGATAGATTTTGAAAAGCGGTTAGGACAATTTCTTGATGAAAAAGAACCAAAATTGGCTTGGAGGCAAAATGATGATGGGAAGTTCGAGTTTATCTTCCAGCAATCTTTCAATGAGATGATAGAAGAGTTTAAGAATAATGGAGTGGTTGCGGGGGATAAAAAAATTCCCTACGATTGGACTATTTATTATCTGCGTAAGAAAGCACTTTCCCAAAAGATAGAGAAAGAAGAGTTGGCTTGGATTTTATTAAATTTCAATCAGAAGCGGGGATATTACCAACTGAGAGGGGAAGAAGAGGAAGAAAATTCTAACAAATCGGTAGAATATTATTCATTGAAAATAGCCGATGTCGTAGCCGATGATAGATCGAACAGTAAGGGCGAGACATGGTATTCTTTGCATTTGGAAAACGGATGGGTTTATCGTCGTTCCAGCAGAATACCGCTCTTTGACTGGAAAGATAAGACACGTGATTTTATTGTCACAACCGATCTGAATGATGACGGGACGGTGAAAAAAGATAAGGAAGGAATAGAAAAACGCTCTTTCCGAGCACCAAGCGAGAATGATTGGACATTATTGAAAAAGAAGACAGAGAAAGATATAGAAAAGTCTCGTAAAACAGTGGGTGCCTATATCTATGAGACGTTACTACAGAATCCGATGCAAAAAGTTCGTGGAAAGTTGGTACGGACCGTCGAACGCAAATTCTACAAGGATGAGTTGAGGCAAATTCTTGAGAAACAAAAAGAGTTTCACTCTGAATTGGGGAATGAGGACTTGTACAACGATTGTATTAGGGAGTTATATCGCAATAATGAAACTTATCAACTTATTTTGAGTAAAAGAGACTTCGTTCATTTGCTTTTGAATGATATTCTGTTTTATCAGAGACCACTGCGCAGCCAGAAGTCTTCGATAAGTGATTGTGCACTTGAATTTCAAACCTATAAAGATAAGGATGGTAATGAAATCAAAGAGCATCTGAAAGCCGCATCAAAATCCAATCCGCTTTATCAGGAATTTCGTATATGGCAGTGGTTGTATAATCTGAGGATTTATCGGAAAGAAGATGGTGAGGATGTCACTGCACAATTCATAACAGGCGTTGAGGACAAAGAACAACTGTTTGATTTTCTGAATGATAGAAGAGATGTTGAACAGAAGCCGTTGCTTGACTATTTGATAAAAGCAAAGGGTTTGAAAAAGCAAGTAAAGACGGATACATATCGATGGAACTATGTTGAGGACAAGGCATATCCCTGCAACGAGACAGGAGTAATGATTTCCACACGTTTGGCTAAAGTGGAAAATATTTCCGATGATTTCCTTACCAAAGAGATGGAACAAAAGCTCTGGCATATCATTTATTCCGTTACCGATAAAAATGAATTTGAGAAAGCATTAAAAACTTTTGCAAAAAAGAATGGCTTGGATGTTGTTTCTTTCGTGGATAGTTTCAAAAAGTTCCCACCCTTTAAATGTGAATATGGGGCGTTCTCTGAAAAAGCGATAAAGAAACTGCTGCCTCTGATGCGTTTGGGGAAATATTGGAAGTGGAATGATATTGATGACAATACTCAAAATAGAATATCTAAAATAATTACAGGTGAGTATGATGAAGGCATTAAGGATATAGTTCGTGAAAAGGTTGTTAATCTAACCAATGAAAACGATTTCCAGGGATTGCAGTTGTGGTTGACTCAGTACGTTGTTTATGGAAGACATTCGGAAGCTGACATTGCAGGGAAATGGCGTTCGGTTGCTGATTTGGAGAAATATCTGGATGATTTTAAACAGCACTCTTTACGCAACCCGATTGTGGAACAAGTTATTACGGAAACCTTACGGGTGGTCAGGGATATTTGGAAACAATACGGACGGGGTGCGGAAGATTTCTTCAGTGAAATTCATGTTGAGCTGGGGCGTGATATGAAGAACACTGCTGATGAAAGGAAAAGGCTTACTAATGTTATAGTTGAAAACGAAAACACGAACCTGAGAATTAAAGCTCTGCTGATGGAGCTGAAAAATAATGCTGATGGTAAATTGGAGATTGAGAATGTTCGTCCTTATTCACCCATGCAACAAGATATTCTGAAAATATATGAAGAAGGGGTGATTAATTCCGGTATAGAAATTGATGAAGACATCCGGAAAATAAGTAAGACTGCACAACCCACAGCGGCGGAATTGCAACGTTATAGGCTGTGGCTGGAGCAGAAATACCGTTCTCCATACACTGGTAAGGTCATTCCGCTCGGCAAACTGTTTACCGAAGAATATCAGATTGAGCATATCATTCCCAAATCTCGTTACTATGATGATAGCCTCAGTAACAAAGTAATTTGTGAGGCTGCTGTAAATAAGCTAAAAGATAAGTACTTGGGATTTGAGTTTATAAAAAACTATCATGGGCAGATAGTGGAAATAGGTTTCGGGCAAAAAGCAACTATCTTTGATGAAGGAGAATATCAAGATTTCGTAAAACGGCATTATGCCCATAATCATTCAAAGAGAGCAAAACTTCTATTGGAAGAAATTCCTGAAAAAATGATAGAACGGCAAATGAATGATACACGTTATATCAGTAAGTTTGTTTTTCCTCTTTTGTCGAACCTCGTTCGTGCAGAGAAAGGCGACGATGGGGTAAATTCAAAAAATGTATTGCCCGGAAATGGTAAAATTACCACTATATTGAAACAAGACTGGGGCTTGAATGATGTTTGGAATGACTTGATTCTTCCTCGTTTTGTGCGAATGAATAAGCTGACAGGCACTACTGCATTCACCAGTTGGAATGAACAATATCAGAAATATTTGCCTACTGTCCCGTTAGATTTATCGAAAGGGTTTCAGAAGAAGCGTATCGACCACCGGCATCATGCAATGGATGCTTTGGTGATAGCTTGTGCTACTCGTGACCATATCAATCTGCTGAATAACAAGCATGCGAATACGGATACAATTCGATATGATTTGCAACGGAAATTACGACTCTTTGAGCGGGTGACATATACCGACCCACACACAAAAGAGCAAGTGACAAAGGATATTCCGAAGGAGTTTAAGAAACCATGGGATAGTTTCACTGTTGATGCCCGCAATGAATTGGGAAAAATTGTTGTAAGTTTTAAGCAGAATCTGCGTATAATCAATAAAGCCACTAATATATATGAGAAGTATGAAGACGGTGAAAAGGTGAACGTAAAACAAAAAGGAATTAATTGGGCTATTCGTAAACCCTTGCACAAAGAAACTGTGTTTGCCAAAGTATCACTTCGTAAAATAAAAAAGGTACGTTTGAGTGACGCTTTGAAAGATTGGAAAAAGATAGTGGATAAAGGTCTAAAACAAGAAATAGAACGGCTTGTTTGTCAATATCATAGATTCAATCCCGATGAAATTTGCAGATATTTCAAAGCTCGGGGGAATCAGTTTGGAGGAGTAGATATATCAAAGGTAGATGTGTATTACTTTGATGAAGAGAATGCGGCTGTACGAAAGAATGTAGATACTTCTTTCACTGAGAAGTTTATTCGGGAATCTGTAACAGATACCGGAATACAAAAGATATTGATTAATCATTTAAAGGCAAAGGGGGACAAGACTGAAATCGCATTCTCTCCTGAAGGCATTGAAGAGATGAACAAAAACATAGTTCAACTTAATGGGGGAAAGTTTCATCAACCTATACTTAAAGTAAGGATATATCAAGCTTTAGGTAATAAATTTCAGATTGGAACAATGGGAAATAAGAAAGATAAGTATGTTGTGGCAGAGGCTGGGACAAATCTTTTTTTTGTTGTTTATGAGAAAGATGGTAAACGAAATTATGAAACCATACCATTAAATGAGGTGATTGAACATCAAAAATGGCGTGGCACATTATCAAAAGAAGAACAACAGAAGATTCCTGTAATTCCTATCAAAAATGACAGAGGTATGTTTGTGTTCTATTTGTCGCCTAATGATTTAGTTTATGTTCCAACAGCAGAACAACTTGGTGATATAAATATAAGCGTTAATGATATAAAGCCTAACAGAATTTATAGATTCACAGATTCAAGTGATACTAGAGCTAATTTTATACCTATGTCTATCGCTGAAGTTTTATTTAATTGCAATAAGGACAAACAAAAGAAAATAGGTATTGAGTATTCTATTCAGAATGAAATAGGAATAGGTAGTCAAGGTTCTAAAAATCAAAAAAGTATAAATGGTGATATGATTAAGGACATTTGTCTTAAATTGAAAATAGACCGCTTAGGAAGTATTAAAGAAATATCCGGTTTATGAATAAAAACACTAACTATACCATTCAAAAAAAATAGGAGTGAGTCGGACATATATCAATATCAATAAATTAAAATAAAATTAGCATGGAACAGAATTTAAAATCGGAAGGCAAGTGCCTGTATTGTGGAAAAATGTTTGCTAAGGCGGGAATTAACCGTCATCTGATTAAGCATTTGGAAGAAAAAGAAGTCAATGGACACCCCGGACATTCTTTCTTGGTGAAAATTGAACAAAATCCAAGCTGGGGGAGGGCTCCCTATTTCCTTTCACTTTGGGTGGACGGTGAAACAAAAATGAAAGATATTGATGCCTTTCTACGGGACATCTGGCTTGAATGTTGCGGACATTTAAGTGCTTTTCGTAATCCGAAGAAACGTATGAGTGGCGGTTGGGATTATTTTGAGGCAATGGCATTGATGGAGCAGGGTAGGGTGAAGGAATATGAGAAACTTATGGAAAATTGTGCAGGTGAGATACCGATGGATCGTAAAGTGAAGAATGTGTTTTGTAAGGGGCTGAAATTGGAATATGAGTATGATTTTGGAAGTTCTACGGAGTTGATCGTGGAAATTGTTGCGGAATATTCTGTAAAAGCTGATGATAAAATCGTGTTGCTTTCACGTAATGAACCGATAGGATGGCTTTGTGAAAAATGCGGAAAGGCAAAAGCGACTTTGATATGTACGGTTTGTGTGGGAAATGAAGAATCTATGTTTTGTGGTAAGTGTGCCAAGAAACATGCTAAAGAATGTGAGGATTTTGCTGATTATGCGGCAATGCCGATAGTTAATTCTCCAAGAATGGGAGTTTGCGCCTATGAGGGAGGATGCATTGATACGGAAAGGAATTAAAACAGAATAGTGGAATGATAAAGAAAACGCTTTACTTTGGGAATCCGGCGTATTTGTCCTTGAAGAATGAACAACTGGTTATCAAGTTACCGGAAGTGACGAATAGTGATTCTGTACCTGAGCACTTTAAGAAACAGGCGGAAGTGACAAAACCGATAGAAGACATCGGAGTGGTGGTGCTTGATAACAAGCAAATCACTGTCACATCTGGTGTCCTGGAGGCATTGCTTGAGAATAATTGTGCCGTAATTACCTGTGACAGCCGAAGTATGCCGGTTGGGTTGATGTTGCCTTTGTATGGTAATACGACACAGAATGAACGTTTCCGCCGGCAATTGGGTGCGTCTGTGCCTTTGGTGAAGCAGTTATGGCAGCAAACGATTAAAGCGAAGATTGAAAATCAGGCGGCTGTATTGAAAAGGTGCAGGGGAGAAGAATCGAAATGTATGAAGGTGTGGGCTGCCGATGTGAAAAGTGGCGATTCCGATAATTTGGAGGCTCGTGCAGCAGCGTATTATTGGAAGAATCTGTTTGACATAAAGGAATTTACAAGGGATAGGGAAGGCACTCCTCCCAACAATCTATTGAATTATGGGTATGCTATTTTGCGGGCTGTTGTGGCGCGGGGATTAGTGGCGAGTGGTTTGCTGCCAACACTTGGAATACATCACCATAATCGTTATAATGCTTATTGTCTGGCAGACGATATCATGGAACCATATCGTCCTTATGTGGATGAGCTGGTATATGGTATTGTAAAGAGCGGGCAAGACTATACGGAACTGACCAAGGAATTGAAAGCAAAACTGCTCTCTGTTCCTGTGTTGGATGTGGTGATTACAGGGAAGCGCAGTCCGTTGATGGTGGCAGTGGGACAGACTACTGCATCACTCTATAAGTGTTTTGACGGAGAAATCCGGAGAATAATATATCCGAGTTTTGAATGACGATCTTATGAAATACTAATTGTCGTCCTGTCATGGAAAGGTTCAGTGAATATCGTATTATGTGGGTACTTGTATTGTTTGACTTGCCAACTGACACTAAAAGAGACAAGAAGGCTTATAGTGATTTCAGGAAGAATTTGCAGAAAGATGGATTCACGATGTTTCAGTTTTCTATATACGTACGCCATTGTGCCAGTAGTGAAAATGCGGAAGTGCATATAAAAAGAGTTAAATCTTTCTTGCCTGAATATGGGCAAGTCGGAATTATGTGCATTACGGACAAGCAATTTGGCAATATAGAGCTTTTTCATGGCAAGAAATTGCAGTCTGTAAATACACCGGGTCAGCAGTTGGAACTGTTCTGAAAGAGGAAATCCCGCCTATTGGCGGGATTTCTCTTACGGAAACAATCTCATTTTTTAATCTTAATTCGATTTGTAAATGATTGGAATACAGTCAATAATGAATAATCTGTTGTTTCCAATGGGTCAAAGATACTAATTTGAAAGCAAATCACAACTGCCCTGATAACAGACACTCTTTTTATTAGTTGTTTCCAATGGGTCAAAGATACTAATTTGAAAGCAAATCACAACAAACAAGGCAACTTCTGCCGCAGCGAGATAGTTGTTTCCAATGGGTCAAAGATACTAATTTGAAAGCAAATCACAACTAATAGTCCTGCATACCGTCCGAATCATCAGTTGTTTCCAATGGGTCAAAGATACTAATTTGAAAGCAAATCACAACGAGGTCGTTTATAGTAAGTTTCTTCCGGTGTTGTTTCCAATGGGTCAAAGATACTAATTTGAAAGCAAATCACAACCCCGCTCTAGTGTCCCACTAAGGTACGAAAGTTGTTTCCAATGGGTCAAAGATACTAATTTGAAAGCAAATCACAACAAGTAGACGTCCTTATTAAAGGGGATTTGAGTTGTTTCCAATGGGTCAAAGATACTAATTTGAAAGCAAATCACAACTATAGCATTAATAGGTTCACTTTCAAAGGGTTGTTTCCAATGGGTCAAAGATACTAATTTGAAAGCAAATCACAACCAAGTCGCCGCGCGTCTTGTTTATCAACTCGTTGTTTCCAATGGGTCAAAGATACTAATTTGAAAGCAAATCACAACGTGTTACCGTTGTTCCAATTGAATATCCACGTTGTTTCCAATGGGTCAAAGATACTAATTTGAAAGCAAATCACAACCGACGGTGGGTTTTTAAAAGACAAACAAGGGTTGTTTCCAATGGGTCAAAGATACTAATTTGAAAGCAAATCACAACGTGGCAGCTGACCGGTATCCGGTGTTGGTGTTGTTTCCAATGGGTCAAAGATACTAATTTGAAAGCAAATCACAACGTTCGATCCGGAAGACGGGTACAATTATCAGTTGTTTCCAATGGGTCAAAGATACTAATTTGAAAGCAAATCACAACGTTGGAACCTGGGACAATGTAGAATGTTTAGTTGTTTCCAATGGGTCAAAGATACTAATTTGAAAGCAAATCACAACAGCCCATACAAAGGAGCCACAAGTCAGATAGTTGTTTCCAATGGGTCAAAGATACTAATTTGAAAGCAAATCACAACATACTTCCGCAATAGCGTTTGAATGTAGAGGTTGTTTCCAATGGGTCAAAGATACTAATTTGAAAGCAAATCACAACGAACGGTGCGTATGGATTGTTTTTCTGCCGTTGTTTCCAATGGGTCAAAGATACTAATTTGAAAGCAAATCACAACCACCTATCGAATAGTTCACATAACCGTCAGGTTGTTTCCAATGGGTCAAAGATACTAATTTGAAAGCAAATCACAACGGGGCGGCGCACAAAGTGGCGGAAAATACGGTTGTTTCCAATGGGTCAAAGATACTAATTTGAAAGCAAATCACAACAGAACTTGAGTCTCAGAAGAGACCGTAACAGTTGTTTCCAATGGGTCAAAGATACTAATTTGAAAGCAAATCACAACATACAAGCGCACGATGTTAGCAAGACTGCTGTTGTTTCCAATGGGTCAAAGATACTAATTTGAAAGCAAATCACAACCTATCCGTCGATACATCTTCAAGTCGCAACGTTGTTTCCAATGGGTCAAAGATACTAATTTGAAAGCAAATCACAACTCAATCACGGTGCTGCCATCAAATCCGTATGTTGTTTCCAATGGGTCAAAGATACTAATTTGAAAGCAAATCACAACTTTGCCTTATAGGTAAGTCGAGTGGAAGATGTTGTTTCCAATGGGTCAAAGATACTAATTTGAAAGCAAATCACAATTGGGACGTAAATCATTTGAGGTTATGATGTTGTTTCCAATGGTTCAAAGATACTAAAATGAAAATAAGTCACAATATTGATGTATTGGGGAAATACTATTACAACGCTGTTTTCTTATGGTTCAAAAATACTAGGGTAAGAACAAATCATAACAGAATTGCATATCATTCCTACCAAGATTCAACCATTTTTAATAATTTTAGAAATAAGTATGCTCCCCCAATATCCTAAATATCATCCCCTCTCTTTATTAACAAATTGAAGAGAGAAGCCCCACTTCCTTTTCCGTACCTCTCCTCTCTTCAATCCCTTAATCCCACCTGTCTATTTTATCTTTTCCCTAATCTTCGTCAGATATTGCTTCATCCCTTCCGCATCCTTCGTACTGATAATTTCCAATAAATTTTTCAGTTCCAGACGAATATTTTCCACTTGCGAGGGCGTGCGCGGATTAAAAAGAATTTCCTGAAGCAAGTAATCATCCTCACTCAGCAAGCCCTTAGCAATAGCCATGTGCTTCTTGAACGTAGTACCCGGGGCCTCCTGATGCTTCATCACCGCTGCAAAAACAAACGTAGAGACAAAAGGAATAGACAGAGAATAAGCTACCGTTTCATCATGCTCGTCGAAAGTATATTCGAAGATATTGAGGCGGAGCGTCTGGTAAAGGTCCTTGAAGAAAATTTTTCCCAGATGGTCACCTTCACTGATGATGATAGCATTCTCGCTGCTCAGATTGCTAAGGCTGGCAAACGTAGGGCCAAACATCGGATGCGACGATACATAACGGAAACCACTTTCCTCATAGAATTTCTTCAAGCCCGTCTTCACCGAGGCGATATCACTGATGATACAATCCTTGGGCAGCACAGGCAGCACTTTGCGGAATGCGTCCAGCGTATATCTCACCGTGGCGGCATTGATTACCAACTCCGGTTCGAATTCCTTTATCTCTTCCAGCGTGGTGAAACGATACGTGTTGTAGACAAAACGCAACTGGTGCGGATTCACGTCGAACACTGCCGTTTCATGTTGGAAACTTAGAATATCTGTAAAGAAAGAGCCCATCTTGCCGGCTCCGAGTATTAAAATACGCATAAATCTAATGTTATTAGCTACAAGTTACGAGCTACGAGCTACAAGTATCCTGCGGTATGATAACGCAGCTACTTGTAGCCCGTAGCTTGTAGCTTGTCACTTATTAATTATTTCCATTTGTTGCCTCACACTCTCCTCGTGTATCAGCTCGAACACTTTTTTGATGAAGTCCGAATCCACGCCCAGAAGCACACCTTGTGAACCGCGTTTATCCAGAATTTCATTATAACGTCCCGTTTGCAGAATCGTCATATCGTGCTCTTTCTTGAACGTACCGATTTCACGTGCCACACGCATACGCTTGGCAAGTTCTTGCATCAGGTTGTTGTCGCACTCGTCAATCTGCTTGCGCAGTTCGCTGAGGTTTTCTGTGGTCTGGGTCTCTTTACGGATGACGAGCAGGTTCAAGATGTAATCCAGTACGTCCGGAGTCACTTGCTGCGAAGCATCGCTCCATGCACAGTCGGGGTTGCAATGGCTTTCGATAATCAGACCGTTGAAACCGAGGTCCATAGCCTGTTGGCAAAGCGGTGCGATGAGTTCGCGCTTACCACCGATGTGGCTGGGATCGCAGATGATCGGCAGGTTCGGGATGCGACGACGCAACTCGATGGGGATATGCCATTGCGGCAGATTGCGGTACAACTTCTTGTCGTAACTGCTGAAACCGCGATGGATGGCTGCCAGACGTTTCAGACCGGCATTGTTGATACGTTCCAGGGCGCCGATCCAAAGTTCCAGATCCGGGTTTACCGGGTTCTTCACAAACACAGGAATATCCACACCTTTCAGTGCATCGGCAATTTCCTGCATGGCAAACGGGTTGGCAGTGGTGCGTGCGCCAATCCAAAGGATATCGATACCTGCTTTCAGACACTCGTATACATGCTTCGAGGTGGCTACTTCGGTAGAAACGTACATTCCGGTTTCTTTCTTCACCTCCTTCAGCCATGCCAGACCGTCTACGCCTACACCTTCGAAACCACCCGGTTTGGTACGCGGTTTCCAGATTCCTGCACGGAATATCTTCATTCCCTTTTCGGCCAGTTGCTTGGCGGTGCACATTACTTGTTCTTCTGTCTCGGCGCTGCAAGGACCTGCAATTACCATGGGACGTTTGTCCTCAATGCCCGGCAGCAAAATCGATTCTAATTCAAGTTCCATATTCTTTTATTTTTGTTCAATTATATTTTTATTGTATAGATATTTCTCTGTGTCTTCTGGCCCCTCTGCAACCCCCGTCGATAAAGCCTTTCGAACGTGTTAATAAATATAGGCCTCGTCTTTTAAAAACGTTGCCCTTATTCTTTAAAAACGTCGGGCACGTTTTTTTAAATGGTGAGTGGCTTGTGTTATAGGAATGCTTTTTGTAAATATATTACTTCATTTCCCTGATACGCTTCAATGCCTCTTCCAATTTATGGTCTTTGCAGCAAAGCGAGATGCGGATATACCGTTTTCCGTTACTTCCGAAGATAAATCCCGGCGTGATGAACACGCGTGCGTTGTGCAACACCTTTTCGGTCAGTTCTTCCACGTCGGCACAGCTATCGGGAATTTTTCCCCAGAGGAACATGCCCACCTGTTTTTCGTCGTACGTACATCCCAGTGCATGCATGATTTCTCCGGCCAGATGGCGGCGGTTGCGGTAATTCTTATTGTTTCCGTCGTACCATTCCTGTTCGGCTTCCAGAGCGTTGGCGGCAGCCAGTTGCATGGCGCGGAACATACCGCTGTCGATGTTGCTCTTCACTTTCAGTATCCATTGCACAAAGTCAGCGTTGCTTGCCAGCATACCGATACGCCAGCCCGGCATATTGTGGCTCTTGCTCATGGAGTTGAACTCGATGCAACACTCTTTGGCGCCCGGCACACTGAGGATACTGAGGGGGTGGTCGTTCAGGATGAAGCTATACGGGTTATCGTTTACAATCACGATGTCCTTGCGTCGTGCAAAGTCCACCAGCTTTGCATAAAGTTCCGGGGTGGCGTTAGCTCCGGTCGGCATGTTCGGATAGTTGGTCCACATCAGCTTTACGCGGCTCATGTCCATCTTTTCCAGTTCGTCGAAGTCGGGCATCCAGCCGTTTTCCTCTTTCAGGTTGTAGTTGATGACTTCCGCGCCCAGTATCTTGCTCAATGAGGTATAAGTGGGGTAGCCCGGATTGGGAACCAATACCTGTTCGCCCGGATTGACGAAGGCCAGTGTGACGTGCAGGATACCTTCTTTCGAGCCGATGAGCGGTTGTATCTCAGTATTAGGATTCAGCTCCACACCGTACCATTTCTTATACCAGGCGGCAAAGCTGCGGCGAAGTTCGGGGATGCCGACATAAGGCATATAACCGTGTCCGTCAGGATTTTGTGCTTCGCGACACAGGGTCTGTATAGTTGCTTCCGAGGGAGGCATGTCGGGGCTGCCGATTCCGAGGCTGATTACGTCTTTTCCTTCGGCATTCATTTGTGCCACCTCTTTCAACTTCTTGGAGAAGTAGTATTCGCTCACGCTGGCCAACCGGTCGGCGGGCTTGATCTTAGATGTTTGATTTTCCGTCTGCATATTCGCCTAATATTTTAAGTTCTTTGGTTAGCGGTGTGATGGCCGCGATGGATTGTTTATATCTCAGTAGGTTGTCGAAAACAACGTCTACGTAAAATTGGTATTCCCATTCCCGCCCGATGATGGGCAGTGACTGTATCTTGGTCAGGTTGATGCTGTAGAACGAAAGGATGGACAGTACTTGCGAGAGGCTCCCTTCCGTGTGGGGCAGTGTGAATACCATGCTTGCCTTGTTGGTTTCCGGGTGTGGATGGCGGTGTATCTCGTCCACCTGCCAAGGGTCGGCAACTACCAGAAAACGGGTGAAGTTGTGCTTGTTTGTTTCGATGCCTTCCTGCAACACCTTCATGCCGTAACGCTCGGCAGCGGCCTTGGAACAGATGGCGGCGTGTCCTTTCAGGTTCTCCCGCTTGATGATTTCGGCGCTGAGGGCGGTGTCTTCCGCTTCCACTACTTTCATTTTCGGGTGCTGGGCAAGGAACTCGCGGCATTGCATCAGTGCGATGGGGTGGGAGTTGACTTCCGTCAGATCGTTCCAGTCCTCGTCGGGCAGGCAGACAAAGCTGTGTGAAATGCGTAGTTTGTATTCGCCTATGATTTGTGTCCCGCTCTGCCGCAGCAACTCGTTGTTGTGCAACAGACTACCTGCAATGGTATTCTCTATCGCCAACATTCCTATGGTCTTGCTGTCTTTCTTCACGGCTGCAAACACGTCCTCAAAAGTAGCGCAACAGATTAACTCTATTTCTTCTCCTTCGAAGTACTTGTGTGCGGCGATGTCGTGATACGACCCTAATGTTCCTTGAATGGCTATTCTTTTCATACTGTTTCTTTAAAAAAAAATCCCGCTTCCATACAATGGAGCGGGATTAAGTATATTACTTTAGTTCTCTATTCAGTTCTTAAGCATCACTGTCACTTGACACATACAAACTCCCGCTCTACTTTCTGGCTAAAGTAAAAGTAAAAAAAGAAGTAATATGTATAAGTAAACAAATTCATACTTTCGTTTTCTTTTTGTTTTTAATTTCGTGGCAAAAGTAATACTTTTCTCTTATATGCAAGCAAAAAATGATATTTTTTTTATTTCTTCTTCAAAATTAGCTTTCAGACGAGTGCTTCCGTCTGTCTTTTTTTGCCGGAAATCTGTCAATCGTCGTGCATGATTCCCTTGATTTGCTCCCATTTGTTCACGGCATCGTTGGACTGTGCCTTGCCCGGAGTGCTACGGCCTTCGCGGATGTACTTTTGCAACAGGTCTTTCAGTTCGCTGACTATTTCGGGGTGCTCCTGATAGACATTTTTGCTTTCGGTGGGATCGTCTTTCATATTATAGAGTTGTATCGGTGGGAGCTGGGCAATGGCTTCCTTGTCCACACCCGGTTTGGGGTAACTCCAACCGCCGGAACTGGGGGAACACAACAGTTTCCAGTCTCCTTTACGGATGGCAAACTCTCCGCGGATGGAGTGGTGCACGGTGGCTTCACGGATGGTTGGTGTGTGGTGCGGATTCCGGATGAGGGGAAGAATGTTGTAGCTGTCTTCCGCTTCGTTATCTTTCAGGGTATAATGGTTGAGGGCGGCAAAAGAGGCGTAGAAGTCGTTGAGGCAGACGGTTTGTGCACAGTTGCCTCGGCCTGTACCGTTGGCCCATTCCACGATGGTGGGTACGCGGTGACCGCCGTCGAAGAGGTCGGCTTTCATGCCTCGCCAGATATAGTTGGCATGATGCCCCTTAGCGGCCATCTCGGGGATACCTCCGGCGGGAGAGCAACCGTTGTCGGTGGTGAAGACTACGATGGTATTGGAGTCTATGCCGTTGCGTCGCAGGGCTTCGCGCACTTGTCCCACTACATCGTCCACCATCAGGACGAAGTCGCCGTAATCACCCAGTCCGGTTTTTCCTTTGAAGGCTTTGGCGGGCAGGATGGGGGTATGAGGGGCGGGCAGGGGCAGATAGAGGAAGAAGGGGCGTTCGTCTTGCGCATGGCGGTTGATGTAGTCTACTGCGCGGTGGGTCAGGTTGGGCAGACAGTCCTGGTGGTTGAAGTCGTTGCCTATGGCGCCTGCACGCCAGAAAGCTGGTTTCTTTCCTGCAGGTACGGTGCCTATTTGCGTGGTGGTGGGCTGGCGGTTTTCTATATATACATAGGGAGCCATGTCGAGGGAGCCGCAGAAGCCGTAGAAGTAGTCAAAGCCTAAGTCGGCAGGACCGTTGGTGATGGGTCTAGAGTAGTCCACGTCTTCGTCGTTGAGGGCGTTGGCGTCAGGTTTCTCATGTCCCGGTTTCGTGCCCCAGTTCCAGCCTAAATGCCATTTGCCGATGCAGGCGGTGGTATATCCGTTCGCTTTCAGCATGGATGCCATGGTGTTGCGGGTGGTGGGGATGATAGGGCGGGAGTAGCCGTAGAGTACACCGCTTTTGAGGCTGGAACGCCAGTTGTAGCGTCCTGTGAGGATGCCGTAGCGGGTGGGGGTGCTGACGGCTGAACAGGAATGAGCATCAGTAAACATTACGCCGTTGGCGGTCATCTGGTCGATGTGGCGGGTTTGGATATGCGAGTCTTTGTTGTAGGCGGAGACGTCTCCATAGCCCATGTCGTCGGCGAGGATGAAAATGATGTTCGGCTTTTGCTGGGATGCTGACTTTGCTTGTTCTGCGGTTTGCGCGGACACATGCTGTCCAAGGCAGAAGGGAACGGATAATAATCCGAGATAGGTGAGGTTTTTCATGATATGATGTTTTGGGTTTGATTTTACTTGGTTATTATGTACAAAGTTAGTTGTTCGATGGAAAGGGCTTTATTAGTTCTGTCTCAAAAGTTTGAGATATTGTTGCAAATGGAGGGTGGTTATTATGAATTTAAACGAGGGAAGAATTCTGTTAATGTATTATTCTTTTTCTGATCCTATAAAAAAGCATTCTTCCTTTTGGCTATTCCCTGCAATTCATCTATCTTTGCATTAGCCGAAGAGAAATGCGGCGTGTTGAAGCTATTTTTGACAAGGAGAAAACTGGTAATTTTATTTAAGTCAAAAGCAAGAACCTCAATAAAGATGTTTCACGCAGACCAAAAAGGGTCGGGCGTGTAAGCGTATTTATTGGTTCTGTGGGTATACCAGTACCTCTCCTTGGATAAATATGAACTATACGTCCGACTTCTTTTTGTATAAAGGGGATGAGGGCAATTTTAAATATTTAAAACCCGAAGAAGACATGAATACCCCGAAGGATGAAATGATAACAGAGGCCATCCACTGCATGATAGAACAGAGGAAACACGAGATATGGGAAGTGCTCTACCCATTAAGTATAAAATATGGTTTTACGCTCGACTCCGACTATGCCAGCATCAAGCTGGAACCTCCCTGTAAAGACTTTCCGGAAGAAAAATGCGGATGTAAATTACCGCTGGATTCCGTGTTCAGTGCCTTTGTGAAAGGTGATTTTCTGTATGTGATGTGCCGCGGGAAAGTGTATTTTATTCTCGATCTGGAAAGTGGTTTGTGGAGACTGTATTTGCCAATGCACCGACCTCCAAGGCTGAAAGTACTGTGGTGGAGGATTCAAGAGACGGTAAGAGATTTGGTGTGGTTGGTGAGGCATTGGAGGGACTGAAGCAATTTTAGTCAGTATTGTTTTTAGGAAGTTGCATTCATCATCTATTGCAAATACCTTTTGAATGTATTCATGTAATCGTTCGGTTGCCCAACGCCTGAAGCGTGTCGCTACCTGAGGTTGTTGCGTGAGCCACACATCGGTATCAGCAAACCGTACATTGACTTTGGGCACACCATTATCATCTTGGTAGATGATTATATTATTTTTATCATCAAACTTCATATAAATCTATTTCATATAATAATATCGTAATTTGGGTTATTTATATAGCAAATATTATATACCGTTTTTTAGACAAGGTAAAGATAGCAGCGATACTTTGGAATTCTACTATTTGTAAAGATGAAATTTATAGCTGTGATGTAAATTATGTCCAAATGTACTTTAGTTCATAACGG
>NZ_CBVI010000056.1 GCF_000513195.1 Bacteroides timonensis
GAATCAAACTTTTGATGCGGTTGTTCTGATTAGGAATAACTAACTTCAAGCTGTGCATCAATTAACTTCCTACAGTGCAATAATTAATTTTCTTGCATGAAAAAAACTTAATTGATGGAGCGAAAACAATTAATTCAGGCATCACTTGAAATTGGTTACGCTTAGACGTGCAAACTAATCATGCGAATCAGAAGTTGAAACAGATTCATAATGAAAAGAAAGGAGGAAAAAGAGTGATAAGGCGGTAAGGTGATAGGGTGATAAAGTGGCTGCGCTATATATCACAGAGCGTTATCCCGCTATCACCTTATCACTTTACCGCCTTATCACTCTTTGTTCAAAACCCATCAAAAAAGAATTAATCGATTTGATGTGTAATGAATCGGAATGGAGTTAGAAACCTTTCCTGTATATCGGCAACTCTTTCCTCAACTCCGTATGAACCACTTCGAAATTGACAAAGCCATTCACGGACTCCGGTTCTAACAGCGTTACCGCAAGGTTCGCATTCTTCTGTGAAAGACGAATGATGAAACAACCTGCCGGGAAGCTCTTCTTTTCCTTTTCCATCCGTGTAGATACTGTGACCGGATAAATCTTTTCCCATTCCTTGGTAGCTTTCTTGTATCCGGTAACCATATACTTCTCTACGGTGGCTGTGAAGGTTTTTCCTATCTCTTCTACCTCTATTCCTAAAGCCCGCAATTTCTCTGCTTGCATCCGGCAGGTATTCGGCAGAATATATGCTTTGGGACGTTTGCGTACTAACTCAGCTTTCAGTTGAAGTGCATCGAAGGTAGGCAGAGTCTTCGTAAAACGTTCGTTTTTAGCAAGGTCAATAAAAGTAACGGGAAGCTCTGTCCGTGCAGATTGAAAAGTGACGAATATATCACTCTTTCCGCTGCAAGTCTCTTTCACTGCCTTTCGTATCTCACTTCTTACTTCTTTTGAATGAAGTGCCGCCGTTTCCAAAAGACTGCGGGATACCAGAAAACCACATTCTGCACGACGGGCAAAACACGTTCTTCCCAATCCTATTCCACGGATTTCTATGAATAGAGATACCGTATTGGTGAGTCCCTGAAATGTGGAACTGGATTGCGGGCTCTTGGCATCTTTCATTGCATACAAACTATCATTCCTGACACTGGGTGTAAAGTAAAAGCCTGAATGATAACCGTTAGCCTCCAATGCCTTCTCTGCTTCTTCACGGAATAAGCCGTTGGAAAGTGTACGTATTCCGGCAGGGATATTCAAATGCCCGCTGGGTAGGAAAAGGACATCGGCGGCCGTAGCTGCATTAGTACCCCGCAGTAATTCAAATTCCTTGCGGAAAGGATTGAATTCGTGGATGTCCAGCGCTATTTCGGGATTCCATTCCTTGTACGCTTTTTTAAGAAGAAGAGTCACCGGATCGGCAAGTTTACTTTGATCCCGGTTCAAATCATACCCACTACCCGATTTACGGCTTTGCATGGCATAACCATCTGTATTGGCTACGGGTACAAGCGCAAGAGAAACCTTTTTCAATAGTTCGGCACCTTCGGGCGTATTCAGTAAATAATCGGCAAGCATGCAGGCTGCTTCGGGGCCGGCAGGTTCGTTGCCGTGCAGTCCTGCCTGTATCCAGACCCTTATTTTCTTTTTCTCGTTGGGAGTTCCGAAATAGAGCACGGGGATATCCCTGCCCTGTGGAGTCTTTCCTATATCGGACAGCGTAACCTTACCGGGATGCTTGTCGGCTAAATCCTTCAAATATCTGTTTATCTCGAACAAGGAAGCCAGACCTTCTTCAAGCGGCTTGCCGAGGGTGGGAGTGGAATATTGCTGTTCCGGTTCGGGATAGAAACGGCGGGTTACCTCTTCCGGCTGCACCGTGGGCTGGATATTCCAGAGAGAAGGGTTGCTGAATACGGTTTCTTGCGCAATACGTTGCAGATAGAGCGCTTCCTCTTCGGGCAGTCCGGCATAATAAGTGCCTGTATAGGGTTTCTGAAAAAATACGCTACAGAATACATTGGCGACAAGATAAGAACCCTGTCGGGAAGGGTGGCTGTGATCGTTATTGTAAAGCGTGATGCTTGGATTTTCCGTGCGGACACGCTTCCAGGCGATACCGACGGGGGCACACCAGGCATTCAGTTGCGCGGTCATCTCCAAATAACTTTCAGCCAGTCGTTGCTGCATTTCGGCATACGTATCGATGTCGTGTCCCCAGGTCATGTAGAAGACGGTTTTTCCTTTCGGATTGTAGAGGCGGCGCAGGCTGTCGAGGGAGTGGGCAGGCTTGTACACATTCTCCCGCACCCATTCTTTTTCACGGGCAGGCGCTTTACTTTGGTCTTGCAGGATGACGAAATCCCAGTTTCCTTCACGGATGGCATCCAGGGTTTCAGGGTTGGCGGCATGTTTCTTCAATGTCCAGCCGCCGTGTTCCACTAATTTAACAGAAAGCTTGTGACCGGTGGAGGCGGCAAGGGTCTGCACTTGTCGGACTAAACGGTTGTATTGCGTGTAGCTGTTGCCTATGAACAGTGCACGTAGGGAGTCTCCCAACATGACAGGAATGGCACGTTTGCTCATTCCGGTGGAGTGGTGTCCGATGCCTTGTTCTTCTATTTTCTGCCAGTTGCAGGGCCAGTTGTGTTCGGCTGCTATCCGGTGGAGGTATTGGTAGAACTGGTTACCGCGCTCGTAACGGTTGCATCCCTGTGCTTCGGCTTCGGGAGTTTTCCTTAAATATGATTCGCGGATGGTATCTCCCGTAGCCAGTTGGAGGATAATCGGTTTGGCAAGATACTTCTTGATTGTTTCAGGGGTGACATACGGAATGTTGCGTACTCCGTAGGGAAAATCTTGCGAAGCATCGGGGAAAGTGTACCATCCCGGACTGCCGATAACAGCTTTCTCCACATACGGGCTGTCATGGAAAAGCATGAAACGCTGCACAAACTGCCCTCCGGCTGAGTGACCGTAAATCATATATCCTTTCCGTTCACTACCTGAAGATTGGCGGACGTACTCGAAGATTTTATCAACCAGTGCCGGAGTTCGCTTTTCAGCCGGACGTATCGTATGATCTTTGTCGTCCATGACACCGACTTCCTGATAATCGGGCAAAGGAAACCTTTCCAGATCGAAGTGGGGAATGAAAACCATGAATTTATGCTTCTCTGCCTCCTGCTTCCAGGCTTTGAGCAGATAAGTGAAACCGCGGTCGGCACCTTCAAAGACAAAGACAATGGGCATCCGGCGTACATCGCCCGAAGCCGGAATGTAATAGTGCACATCTACCGGACGGTCGGCAAAAGGCGGATAGTCTTTGTAGGTGAACTTGCCTTCACCCACGGGAAGCACGGAGGCGGCACGGAGTCCGGCGCCCAGAAAGACAATGGCAAAAAATAGAATCAGTCTTTTCATTCTTCATACCTCCCTTTTTTAATGACTTCCTTGTCTTTTAGGACGAGTTTGCCGCGTGCTATGACGTGTGTCAGTTGAAGTTCGGAATCAAGGAAACAGAGGTCAGCATCGAAACCGATGGCTATTCTGCCTTTGGTACGCAGTTTGAGGTTGCGTGCCGGATTGCTGGTGATAAGGGTCAGTGCCTGTTCCAGAGGCAACAGACCTTCTTTTACGAGCAATGTCATCTCCTGCAAGTTGAGGTGCAGGGGAGCGGGGCGATAGGTCGTTTCTTTTGTTTCGGGATTGGTACGGCGCACTCCGCCACGGCCGTCACTGGAGAAGGTGATGCGGTCGAGGGGTACATGGGCTTCGAGGGCTTTCATGACGCAGCGATGGGGAGCGTCGAATTTGGTTCCTCCGGTGGAGAAATCTACCATACCACCCATGCAGGCAAATTCTACGGCTTGCCAGAATAAAGCTTCCGTGCGTATCAGGTGGGTAGGCGAGAGATAGGGAATCAGCGTGGGATATTTGCGGGCGATGTCCAGCAACGGGGTGATACCGTCGGGTAAGGCTCCCAGATGAATATGCAGGATACCTCCTTTGCCGGAAGTGAAACCGCCGAGGCGTACTTGGTTGATGAGGCGCAGTATCTCCAGTTTGGTGGGGAGAGCGCTGCGGTCGTCACTCATGGCAAGTTTGCAACCGATCACTTTGTCGATGAAGATGAGATCGTCGGCTACGCAGGACATCAGTGTTTTGGGAGGCAATCCGTAGAAACTGGTAAGCATGTAGGCGCTGAGGCCGTCATCTTCCAGGGCTTTGGTTTTAGCATAAAGGGTGGTCAGTTCTTTTACGAAACCGTCTGTGCCGAGTAGTCCTACCACGGTGGTGGTTCCGCAAGCCACCAGTTCGCTCATGGAGACGTCGGGGACTAAAGAAGCATAGCCGGTTTGTCCGCCGCCACCGGTGATGTGGACGTGCTGGTCGATAAAGCCGGGGGTGACGGCGCACCCGCCGGCGTCTATGGTATCAAATGGAATACCGGTCAGTTCTATCTTCCGGTCTATGAGGGCTATTTTATCATCTGCCAGCAGAACGTCGTTCATGCCAAGATGTTCCGGAGAGTATAAGTTTGCATTTTTAATGAGTGTGAACATGATTCGGAGTTGTTTTATAGTGTTATGAAATGATAAGCTATCAGGAATAGAATGCTGCCTATAAGGGGCAGGGTATTTCTCTTTGCCAGTTCAATGGGCGATACACCCGCCACGCCGGCAATGGCGACAATGATACCCGCTATGGGAGATGCGGCACGCCCCATACTGGCGGATAACTGCAAAGGAAGCACGAGGGAATAGGCAGGCATACCCAACTGTCCGGCAATTCCGGGCAGCAACGGGCCGAACGAGAAGAAAGCCGCGTTTCCGCTTCCCATCAGCATGGCCGCACAGAAGATTATCAGGGCGAAGACTGCTGCGATGGCAATGCCGGAAAGTCCTATATGCGTGGAGTAATCTACCAGTGAGTCGATGAAGCCGAGGCTAATCAGTCCTTTGGAGAATATCTCGGAGGCAACAATCAGTGTCACGACACTTCCGAAGACATTTCCCATCCCTTTCCAGAAGCTGGAGAAGGCGTCAAAGGTTTTCCGCATATTGCGTGTGTGGCAACCTACGAATACGAGTGAGACAAAGAGGGAAAATAGCATGGCAGTCGTTGTATTGAGCGTTATGGGAGGCTGGAACAGGCCCACATAGGGCGAAAATACAATGAGAAGCGCAAGCGGAAGTATGGGGAGCATGGCGAATATTAATGGGATATCAGGTTTGGCAGAGGTCTGCGGGACTTCTGTTGTTTCACTATTTTCCGCACTCTGCCTGGCGGCTTCTTTTTTATCGAAATACCTATTGTTGAAGTAAAACAGGGTCATGACTACCAAGGTGGTAGGGATAACCAATGGGAGTTGGTGGGTAATGAAATAAGCTACGTTGGTCTGGTCGATAAGTTCGGCGGCAAGGGCTGTGTTTGCCGAGCCGGGGCCCTGGTCGAACAGCGTTGCGGCGGCAATGACGGATAATGCGGTGAGGCGGCTTACTCCCAATCCGATGAGGACGGGGTAAACGGAGGCGACAAGCAAGAGTCCTAATCCGGCTGCCGAGGGGGTAGTGATAAAGAGCAACTGGCCGATGGGAATGGTGACAGTAGCTGCCAGGTAGGGATAACGGCGAAAGAAACCCAACGGTTTCATGGAGATGTGCACCAGGGCATTGGTGGCTTTAATGTGATTCATAAAGGCTACATAGCCGCCGATGGTCATAATCATCAGTCCTGCACGGGACAGGTTGCTGATGAATGTTTCTTCCACCACTTTCACCAAATCGAAAACAACGCTGCCGGTGGATTTATCCGGAATGATGGGTTGGACATTGAGAATGAGGGCGAATGTCAACATCACAAGTCCGGCCAGCATCAAAACTCCTTGCGGGTTCAGTTTCCGGTAGAGGTAAATAGCGGTGACGGTGGTCACCAATATACAGAGGAGGAAGGCTACGACTGACATAATCTGATTGGTTCTGGGTTATAAATTGTTTTTTGAGGAGTGATTTTAAATGATAATTTAATGAAGAACTAAGAATGAAGAATGAAGAATTACCTTGCGGCATGCTTGCATAGCCGCAGCCAAATTCTTCATTCTTAGTTCTTCATTTCGCTAAATTATCATTTCGTTCATTTCCGTACCGTTCTTTTATAAGTACCCCGGATTATTCTCCAACTGGCGACCTGTATTGGAATCAATGAACTCTTGCGGAATCGGGAACAACACAGGCGTATCATACGAATTCATGCCTCGTGCCTCGCGTCCTGCAATCTCATTCAATTGTCGCATACGACGTTTGAAGTAATTGTTCACATCACGTTCATCTCCACCTTTCTCCTGACTTACGCGAATCAGGGTGTGGCGGCGTTCTTCTTCAGAAAGAAGTTCACGACTGCGTTCGTCCAGAATGAAATCTACGCCTCCTGCGGTGAGTTCGGCTTCTGTGATGCTGACTGCATTGGAACGATTGCGTACCTTGTTAATCCATTTGATGGCTTCACCTGCCTGGTTGTTTTTCAGCAAGGCTTCCGCATAAAGCAAGTACGTGTCGGCGAGGCGGAGATAAACAATATCCTGATAACATCCATCCTTGTCACCATTTGCCAGCAACGGTGCCACGTAATCCCATTTGCGGGTAGTGGGCCAGTTATACTTCTTGATGGTTGTCTTATTATCATCCAGCATAGCGGCGGTTACAGTGGTGTCTACCACCATCTTACCGTTGTTAAGGAATTCCGTAATCTTGCCGTCGGCCCCCTTCTCGTTAATAGTCCATACCACTGCATAATCGGATACACGGTCGTCCTGAGTTCCCTGATCTTTATAGTTGTAGAGACGGAAAGCACCTCTTGAAGGCACGCAACGTCCGGCACCTTTACCACCGTTGTTTATCCAGAACACCTGAGGCCAAGTGGCTGCACCGCTTGTATAGTCGGGATCGTACTTATTGCTCTTGTTGATGACACCGTCGTTGGAGTAATAGTTCTTATACGTACTCTTCATGTAAACTTCGGCTGTACCGAAAGCACTGTTTTCCGGTTCCGTGTTGACAAAAGCGTATAAAACCTCTGTGTTTCCGTCCGCATACATCGGTGTGCGGAATACGTCGATAAACGGACAGCCGGGATTGGCGGAGTTCTTGCCGAAACGGTTGGTTATCAAACTGTATTCGGAACCTTCTGCCAGTGGCTTCAAAACTTCGACTGCCTTGGAGGGCTGGTCCATTGCCAGGTATAGTTCACCCAGATAATGGCGTGCCATGGCTCCTGAAATCTTGCTGTTGTTTTCTTCACGCAACGGTAAATTGTTCATGGCGAAAACAAAGTCCTGCTCCATGACTTCACGGATGGATTCTACAGAATTGCGCTCCCAGTCGTTACGGTAGTTCATACCTGTAATTTCTTCGGTGGACAAAGGTACGGCACCGAATGAATACGTCAGATGACGGTAAGCCCATGCGCGGAAGAAGCGGGCCTGTGCGATGATCTTATTCTTGTGGGCGGCAGCTTCGGTTTCGGTTCCTTTCCAGTCGATACCACTGCCTTCGGCGCGTGAAATCACCATGTTTGCTGTATTGATGATACGGTAACACCATTGGAAGATGTTCTGGAATATCCGTAAGTCCGTCTGGTTGATTTGCGACGGATAGTACATGTATTTAAAGTCGCTGTGAGAATTATTACTCCATGAATTATCCACACCACAACCCCATGCAGAGTGCAGAACGAGCGGCAGACCACCACCGAGCGCATCGGCACGCCGGTATTCGTTACGCATCATTCCGTAGAGGCTGGTTACCATGGATTGGAACCCGCTGTAATCTACTAACAGGTTTTCGGGATAGAGTGAAGCACGCGGATCTTCTTTCAGAAAACTGGATTCATTGCATCCGGTCATGCAGAGCACGAGCAGTGCTATCAGTGTATATTTTAGCTTTTTCATACTGTTTCTCTTTGTTTTAGCGGTTTATAAATCAAGTTTCAGACCGAATGTGAATGAACGTACCTGCGGAGTGGACTGTTGGTCGCTGATAAATTCCGGGTCGAGGCCGGTCCAGCTTGTCCAGGTTGCCAGGTTTTTGATGTTCATATATACTTCGAGGCGGTTCAGGGAAATCTTCTTTAACCAACGCTGAGGAACACGGTAGGCCAGCGTGACATCCTGCACACGGAGGAAGTCGGTCTTTTCGTAGAAACCTGCGCTCATCGGGTTTACAGAAGTATCCAGTGAGTTTTTCGGGTACTTGTTGGTAGGATTCTCCGGTGTCCAGAAGTCTACCATGAGGCGGTTCTGGCGATAGGAGTTGTGAGATACGTCGTAAAGCCAGTTATTGGCTGTCTGTCCCAGTTGGGCATTGAGGAATACGCTCAGACTGACATTCTTGTAGCGGAAAGTATTCGTCATACCCATTGTTACTTTAGGGATTGCCGAGCCGATGATTTCTTTGTCTGCCGGGGTGATGTCGTTCACACCATCCTTGTCATGATACTTCATATATCCGGGGATGGAGTAGCGATAGTTCGGGTCTTGCTGTCCGTTCGGGTTAGACGGGTCGGTGATCTGCCAGATACCGATGAAGCGGTAGTCATAGTTCACGCTGATAGGTTGGCCGATGAACCACCTGGAACCGATGTCATCCATAGGGTTGCCGTTGGCATCGTAGAGACCTACATTCACGATCTTTGTCTTGTAGTGAGACAGGTTGAAGGTAGTGGACCAGTCGAAATCTTTCTTGGCAATGTTGTTGGAGGTAATCTGCAACTCTAAACCGCGATTCTTGGTCTCACCGATATTCTCGGTAATGTTTCCCGTACCGTTGATGGTGGGGATGGAGCGGTTCAGTAACAGGTCGCTTGTCTTCGACCAGTACATGTCGAATGTTCCCTGGATACGTCCGTTCCACAGTTGGAAGTCGATACCGGTATTGATGGATTGTGTAGTTTCCCATCCCAGTGAGGGAGAAGCCAGCTTGGAAGGATAGAAACCGTAGTTGGGAGTATGGTCGTCTTTCAGATAATTGAAGGTGGAAAGGTCGGGCAATGTAGTGTAGGCACCTACCGCTTCGTTGCCGTTCTTACCCCATGATAGGCGGTATTTCAGGTTGTTCACCACTTTTGCTAATGGGCTTGCCTGGAAGAAATGTTCATTGGAAATGTTCCAGCCGATAGCCATGGAAGGGAATATACCGAACTTGGATTGGCTACCGAATGCGGAGTAACCGTCACGGCGTGCAGTCAGTGTCAATAGGTAACGGCTGTCGTATGAGTAGTTCAGACGTGCCATCTGAGAGATATGGTTTTGCTTGGTATAGCTGGAACTGCCGGACATGGTGGCGGCTTTGGATATCTGGTAATAGTACATCACGTCGTTCGGAAAGTCTTTGCCTTCCATTCCGTTGCCTTCTTTCTCGTAGCTTTGTGCAGAATACAGACCGGTGAAGAAGATGCGGTGCTTGCCGAATTCACGGGTATAAGTGATGATGTTTTCCAGAATCCACTCTTGTGAGTGCCAGTCGTCGGTGTTCAGAATACCATTGGAGCGTGCGCCGTAGTAAGTGTCCATTCCTTGGTACTGTTTCCAGCTGCTGTTTTGGTACGTATAGCCGGTATTGAGCTTATAGCTGAGTCCGGGGACGAACGGCAACTTTATTTCTACCACGTTGTTGGTGATGACTTTAGAGCGTATGTCGTTGCTCTTGTTGTTGAGGCTGCTTAAGGGGTTTACAGAGAAAGCTTCGCTGGAATCTTCCCAGGCGGCGGAACGGATGTTGCCTTCTTCGTCATAAGCTTCTGCCAGGGGATTCATACGGAATGCTCTGGAGAAAGAAGCACTGCTGCCGCTTCGGTCGTAGCGTCCCAACTGGGTGCTGGTAGAGAATTTAAACCAGGAAGTGAACTCCTGGTCGAGGTTGAAACGGATGTTGTAGCGTTTGAATTGGTTGCCTACGGCAGTACCTTTCACATCGGTATAGTTCAGTGAGACAAAATAGTTGGTCTTGTTGACGCCACCACGGAAAGAGATGTTGTGCTGCTGCTTGAAACCGGTGCGGGTTGCCAGGTCCAGCCAGTCGGTATCCATGCCGGCTTCGTGCATACGCAATTCTGTGGCGGTCATAGATCCCATCCACGGTTCGGGATTGCTTTCAGTGGGCGGGGTGGTATTAGCATCTTTCAATGCTTCCGTCTTATACTTCCAGAATTCAGCTCCATTCATGAGGTTGGGGAAGTTAATGGGATTGTCAATGGTGATGTAGGTGTCGTAGGATACGGTCAGTTTGCCTTTTTCACCTCTCTTGGAGCTGATGAGGATGACACCGTTCGAACCGCGGGCACCATAGATGGCAGCCGAAGAAGCATCTTTCAATACTTCAATGGATTCGATATCGTTCGGATTGATTTCGGACCAGGGACCATCAAAGGGAATACCATCCAAAATAACCAGTGGCTTGTTGTCTGCTGTGATGGAGTTCTCGCCGCGGATGCGGGTTTTGGTGGAAGAGCCTTCCGCATTGGTTCCGGTCACTGAGATATTCAGGCCCGGTACGGCACCTTGCAAAGATTGGATGATGTTGGTCTGCGGGCGGTTCTCCAGTGTTTTGGTATTTACGGAAGCAACTGCACCTGTCATATCCGACTTGCGCTGCACACCATAACCTACCACTACTACCTCATCCAGCATCTTAGTGTCTTCCTTCAGGATAATGCTGACGGGTTTCGTGCCGTTGACTTTCACATCCTGGTTCAGATAGCCGATAAAAGAGATTTCAAGAGTGCTGCCATTCTGTACATTTGCCAATGAAAAGTCTCCTTCTACATTGGTGACACTTCCTGTACCAGTGCCTTTCACAATGACATTAGCTCCGATGATGGGTTCTCCCTTTTCATCTTTCACATTTCCGGTAACAGTGACTTGCTGTTGTGCAAATGCATTTACCGAAATGAACAGTAACAAAGCGCAGCAGGCAAGAATGAGTCTGCATGAGCGTTTTTCTTTTCTTTTGTTCTTCATGATTCGTTTAATAGTTAACATAAGTTTTTAGTTTGGATCTCTGTGGCAAAGGTATGCGCAATAAGGGTTACTTACTCTGCGAGGTAAACAGGCGAAGTAAACTGTTAAAACTGATAAGTGTTTGATTATTAGAGTTATTTCCTGAGAGTGAGAGGCTCGGAAGTAAACTCTTTAAGTGGAATCGGTAGTAGAGAGCAGAGCTTACGCTTTGTATTTTCCGAGCTTTTTCACTGCATTTATAAAATCTTCTTTCGGGATAATGGATTTATTCCGGGTGCGAAGCCGGTTGTTATAAACCGTTTGTGCGGAACAATGGAGGAAGTCCGCTATCTTCACGCTGTCTGTGATGCCGAGTCTTATCAAGGCATGTATGCGCAGTTCGGTATTAAGCAGTTCGCCTTCTTTCAGTTCGATGCGCTCTTCGGGTAGCAGTAAGGCGTTGAAGTCACCTACAAAATCGGGATAGAGATGCAGGAAGATGGTATCGAAATTCTGGTAGAACTCTTTCAGTTCGTTGGAGGCTGTTGCGGAAGAGTCCGTCATTGCTTTTACATCTTCTATCTGGCCTACTTTCAGTTTCCGGTTGATGTTCTTGCGAAACTCTTCCAGCTTACTGATGTAGGTGGAACAGATGTTGAATACATAGCCGATATATTCTTCTTTTACGTAATTAGATTCCCGCAACTGGTCGTTGACTTCCTGTAATTGCGTATTCAAGTCTTTTAGCTGTATGTTTACTTCTTCCAGGCGTTGATGTGCCGTAGAGAGGGCATCCATATTGACGGACAGCTTCTGGTTTGTACTGTCTAACTTCAAGTTGGCTTCTTTTAGCCGGCGCATTTGCTTGCGGATGAACAGGAAGGCACCGATCAGTACGAGAAATAAGAAACTGACGGCAATCAGGGAGGCTTGAAGACGCTTTTGCTGTGTACGGCTCTGTTCCTGGTACGCTTTGTAGATTTGGTTTTGCAAATGAGACATTTTGACTATTCGTACCCGGTTGTGGAAAAGCATGGCTTTTTGGGAACAATAGAGGATGTAGTTATAGGCGCGGTCTATTTCTCCATGCTTAAATAGGTATTCCGCTATTTCCTGCAAAGAGCCGATATCTCCGTTGACAGACCGTATGTCTGCCATAGCCGAAAGAATGAGGTTCTCCAGATATTTGCTCTCGTTGTTTTCACTCCGGTAAATGGCGGAGAGATTATAAGTAGCTATAGAATATTTGCGGCTGTCGTTAGACAATGTTTGCTTGTTTTCCTCAAATGCCTGTTTGACGGGTTCTATTTCCGGGGTTCCCAGGTAGAGCCATGCCCGGCAGTTCCAGTAGCGCAATTCGTCGGGAGTGGCTGTGAGGTATACCGAGTCTCGGAAAGCTTTTTGGAGATTATTGTAATGTTCCGACAGTTGGGAGTTCTCACTGGAGTAATCCCGCAGGCGGGAATAGAGTGTACATAACCTGCCAAAATACTCGGAACGGAGATTTTGGGGTAATTCTTCCGGTTGAATGTCACTGACGGCTTTCAAGGCTTCGGTCAGTAACCCGGAGGAGGTGAGGACAAATGATTGTTCGAGCAAAGAGACCACTTCCCAGGTACGGTTGTTGGTCTGTTGTGCCAGTTGTATGTTCTTGTTGATGTAATGCAGGGCGGAATCCGCATCATAAACCCGATACTCCAAATAGACCATTCTATTCATGGCATAGAGTTCCTTCACATCTTTGACCCGGCTATACTGCATTTTCAATTGCTTGATGCGCTCCTCTTTTACTCTGACAAATAGATTCTGCTGTTCCAGCAGGCTATCTAAAGAGTGAAGCAATTTCCTGTTTTCCTCTAAAGCATGTTTAGAAGTGTCTGCACAGACGTAGGCAGGAAAAAGAAGGCATACAATGAGTATAAAGAGGCCGCTTTTCATGGCGCTACAATCCTAAAACGTCCGTTTGTCTTGGCTGATTGTCATATTGTCCGCTGATACCTTGGATTTCTTTGGGGTTCAACTCCAATCCTTTCTTCATATCTTCTGCAGAGCCTGCCGTGTCACCATTCAGCAATTTAGCGCGACCACGTTCATGATAGGCTTGTGCGAAATTAGGGTTCAGTTCGATGGCTTCGTCAAAGAGTGCGATAGCTTCGGGATACTTCTTCTGGACGATATAAAGTTGTCCCAGGCAAAGAAAAGCCTGTTCGTTGAATGGATTCAATTCTGTTACATAGCGATAATCGGTTTCGGCTTCTTCCTGCTGTCCCGCTGCTTCTTTCACTTTACCGCGGAGCAGTAATGCAGCTTCTTCATCGGGATCTTGGGAGAGAATAGCGTCGATATCTTCGGTAGCTTCCTTGTATTGCTGCATCTTGATTAAGGCTTCGGCACGCAGCAGGCGGGCTTCGGTGAAGTCGTCTTTCAGTACGATGGCTTTGGTGAGATGGGCGATGCTCATGATACCGTCGTCCATACCTTGCTTGGCTCTGCCCAGAAGATAGTGTGCCATGGCATTTCCTTCTTCTATTTCAATAGCTTTTTGTGCGGCGTCTGCCATTGCCTGGTAGTCTTCTTGCAGGTAGCATACGTTGGCAAGGGTGAGGAAAGTGGAGGTGTGGTCCGGTTCCTGTTTTGCCATGCGTTCCAGCAGTTCATGTGCTTCGCTGAGGGCATTGGTTTGAATGTAAACCTGGCTCAGATAGCTCATGGTTTCAAAGTCTTCCTGAAGGGCAAGGGCTTCCGTGAAGCATTTGATTGCATAATCAGGACGACCCATGCGTTGTGCACGCATGCCGTCATACTTGAATATCTCGAAGTTCTTTTGATCGTTTTTCTGTTTCTCAGTTTCCGGTTTCTCTTGTTTGCCGGAGAAGAAAGATTTAAAGAATCCCATAATCTGTATTTCTTAGGTGTTTTGTTTTTATTCTTTTTGCAAACTTACATAAAAATCTTGTTTCCATACCAAGAACTCCGTCTAAAAAGAAAAAACATCCGTGTTATTATTGATGATATCATTTAAAATTTGTTCTTTTGCGATACATTTACCAATTATATTAATTAATCATCATTTCTAAATTAAAAACACAAGAATGAAAAAAAAATCATGAAGTGGGCCTTCTTTATGTTATGTATGGCCGTGACAATACCTGCAATGGCTCAGTTTAATGTAAAGGCACTGAAAGGTGCGGCTAAAGCTGTTAAAGCTGTGACTTTGACTGATGCTCAGATGGCAGAATATGTAAAAGAGTATATCGACTGGATGGATACACATAATCAGGTATGTGCTGACGATAATGAGTATACAATTCGTCTGAAAAAGCTGACTGAAGGCTTGACGGATGTAGAGGGAATCCCTTTGAATTTCAAGGTTTATTATGTGATAGATGTCAATGCATTTGCTTGTGCTGACGGTAGTGTGCGCATTTTCTCGTCTTTGATGGATATCATGACGGATGATGAATTGCTGGGTGTAATCGGTCATGAAGTAGGTCACGTGGCACACAAGGACTCTAAGAATGGTTTCCGTACGGCATTGCTGACTTCAGCTTTGAAGGATGGCATTTCTTCACAAGGTGGTACGGCAGCTAAGTTGTCTGATTCTCAGTTGGGTGGCCTGGGTGAGGCTCTGGTAAACTCTACATACTCACAGAAGCAGGAGAGAAGTGCTGATGACTATGGATATGAATTCCTGAAAAGTCATGGTAAGAATCCCTGGGCAATGGCTTTATCTTTCCAAAAGCTGAAGAAATTGCAGGAGGAAGCCGGTGCACAGAAAAGTAGTAAGCTGAATCAACTGTTCTCTACTCATCCTGATTTGGATGCCCGTATTCAGCGTATGGAAGAACGTGCAACCAGCGAAGGTATTGAGAAACCGGCAGTAACGGAATAATTCTTATTATATAATAAGGAGAAGGGCGTGCTTCACTGTACGCCCTTTCTTATGCCTTCAGGCTTATGATGCCGTTCTCCGCCTTCAGATCTTCATCTTCCAGCAATTCGCGGATGCATTGAGAGATGATTTCTTTATCTGCTTCTATTTGTGAGGCAATATCGGCAGGTGTCAGAGGTTGCTTGCAAAGCAATTCTTTAATTTCTTCTTTTATTTGTTGGGAGGAAAGCCCGGGAGTCTCGGCACGGTGGCTGAGGCAGACATCGCATATTCCACAGTTATGTTCATTCTTCTCTCCGAAATAGCGTAGAAGCATACGGCTGCGGCAAACGGTTTCGGTCGTTACATAATCTACCATTGCCTGAATGCGGGCTTCATAACGTTCTTTACGCTCCTCGTATATACTGCGGGAGATTTGCAGATGTTGCCTGTCTACGCGTTCGCGTGTGTATATGATATAAGGTGTCTTTTTATGTGGAATATAGTCGATGACGCGCATCTTGGATAGACGTATCAGTAAGTCGTACACCCGTTGTCGCGTTAATCCGCTACGTACGGCAAGTGAATTCTCGTTGATAAAGGTGTAATCCGTGAATACTCCGGTGTAAGAGCGCAGAACGATTTGAATAAGTTTGTCCATATCCTCTCCCAGTTCGCGTAATTTATACAGTTCATCACGGCGGACGGTGAAGTAAAGACGGGAGGCATTGTCCTGTTCATCGGTATATTCCAGATATCCTGCTTGCGTCAGAATTTTCAATGCACTGTCGGCAGGTACAGGGAAGTATTTGAATTTCCGGCAAAAATCTTCCAGATTAAATTCTCTGACACATCCCAAACCGTCTCCCATTGCCATTTGGTAATAATATTGCAGATGTTCGTACACCTGTTTGATGTAGTCTTTCTCCGGGAAGGTGTCCGGGATGCGTTTATGAAGGGTAACTTTATCCGATTTGGCATAGAGGATGACAGCATACGCTTTGTTACCGTCACGTCCTGCACGTCCTGCTTCCTGAAAATAGGCTTCGGGAGAGTCCGGCAAATCGAGGTGGATTACGATACGTACATCGGGCTTGTCGATACCCATACCGAAAGCGTTGGTAGCAACCATTACACGGCTCTCGCCTGTCTGCCAGCGATGCTGACGTATATCCTTGGTGGCATCGTCCAGACCGGCGTGGTAGAAGTCGGCGGTAATCTTTTCGTTAATTAAAAGTTCGGTGATTTCTTTGGTTCGCCGACGATTGCGTACATAAATAATGGCGCTACCCGGCATACGGCGTAGGATGTGAAGAAGTTCTCCGGTCTTATTTTCTGTTTTGCGGACTATGTAGGCAAGGTTCTTCCGTTCAAAACTCATGCGGAAAACATTTTCCTGCTGGAAGCACAGCCGCGCCTGGATGTCCTTCACGACTTCCGGAGTAGCGGTTGCAGTCAGTGCCAGCACAGGGACACCGGGTAGGAGATCACGTATTTCGGCTATTTTCAGATAGGCAGGACGGAAATCATATCCCCATTGTGAAATGCAATGGCTCTCGTCAACGGTTATCATGCTGACGTTCATTTTCCGTAGCTTGGTGCGGAAGATTTCCGTATCCAACCGTTCGGGCGATATATACAGGAATTTATAATTGCCGAAAATACAGTTTTCCAGCGTGACGATAATCTCTTGCCGGGACATTCCGGAGTAGATGGCAAGTGCTTTGATTCCTCTTTTTTTCAGGTTCTGCACTTGGTCTTTCATCAGAGAAATCAGGGGAGTAATAACTATGCAAAGCCCCTCTTTGGCAAGTGCAGGCACTTGGAATGTGATGGACTTTCCGCCGCCCGTAGGCATCAGCCCCAGGGTGTCTCTGCCTTCGCCAATGCTATTGATGATGTCTTCCTGTATGCCCCGGAAGTTATCATATCCCCAGTATTCTTTGAGAATTTGAGAGTAGGGAGTTGAAGGTTGGGAGTTGAGCTGCGCAGTCATAATACGAAGGATTGGAAGTTGAGAGTTGAGTTATACTACATAACTTAACTCTCAACTTCCAATTTATTAATTAGGTTGAATATCCTCTATCTGCAACTGTACCTCGCCCCGTTTATGGGTATTTTCTTCAATGGTGTAGCAGATATCAAACGAACGCTTGGTCTTGATGAAGCGTACGTGCGAACTTTGTCCGAAGGCGATGCCGTTCATTACATTATTCGATTTGTTGTCTACCAGTTCCAATTTGATATGCTCTTGGTCGCGCCCCACTACTTTGCTGGTACCGTAATCATAGACATTATGCGTACAGAATATCGGTTTCGGATTATCCGGACCATAAGGATTGAATTTCTTCAGGTCACTAAAGAATTTCGGAGAAATATCCCTGAAATCTATCTCTGCATCGATATTTATGACCGCACTTGTCTGTTCCGGTAGGATGTTCTGTGAAACGAATTCCTCGAAGCGTTTGGTAAAGGCGGGAACATTCTCCACTTTCATCGAAAGACCGGCTGCATAGGTATGACCACCGAAATTTTCCAGCAGATCACGGCAATATTCAATCGCCTTATACACGTCAAAGCCGGATACGGAACGGGCGGAACCTGTTGCCATATCATCCGTACGGGTCAGCACTACCGCGGGGCGATAATAAATTTCCGTCAGGCGAGAGGCAACGATACCGATAACACCTTTGTGCCAATCTTCGTTGTATAACACGATAGAACGGCGTTCGGCAAGTCCTTCCAGGTCAGCTACAATCTGGTTGGCTTCCTCGGTCATGGTCTTATCGAGATCTTTCCGGGTTTCGTTGTATTGATTGATTTGATTGGCTTTTTCCAAAGCCATGGAAAAATCCTTCTCAGTCAGCAGGTCGACGGCTTCTTTTCCGTTCTGGATACGTCCGGAGGCATTGATGCGCGGGCCTATCTTGAATACGATGTCGCTGACGGTAATATCTTTTTCCGTCAGTCCGCATACGTCGATAATCGCTTTTAAACCTACGCTGGGATTACTGTTCAACTGCTTCAATCCGTGGAAAGCAAGTATCCGGTTTTCTCCCATGATGGGAACAATGTCCGAAGCGATGCTTACGGCAACCAGGTCAAGCAGTGGAATGAGGTGATGGAACTCGATGCCATTGCTGATGGCGAATGCCTGCATGAATTTGAAGCCTACGCCGCAACCGGAAAGGTGCTCGTAAGGATACGTATTATCTAAACGCTTGGCGTTCAGGATAGCGGCGGCAGGTGGAAGTACATCGTCGGGCACATGGTGGTCGCAGATGATAAAGTCAATGCCTTTTTCTTTGGCATAGGTTATCTCCTCTACAGCTTTGATGCCGCAATCCAGTACGATAATCAATCCTACACCGGTTTCTGCGGCATAGTCTACCCCTTTGGTAGATACCCCGTAACCTTCGTTGTAGCGGTCGGGGATGTAATAGTCAATGTTCGAATAGAACTGTTGAATAAACTTGTAGACCAGTGCCACTGCGGTAGTGCCGTCTACATCATAATCACCATAAATCAGAATACGCTCTTTCTTTCCCATTGCCTTATTAAGGCGCTCCACGGCCACATCCATGTCTTTCATCAGGAATGGGTCGTGCAAGTCGGGCAACTGCGGGCGGAAAAACTTCTTGGCATCCTGTGCCTTCGTTATTCCCCGCTGCACCAATAATCCGCCAAGAATCGGGCTAATCCCTAATTCTTGGGCCAACTTTTGGCTTGTCTCTGCCTGTTCGGGTGTAATGGGTTGATAATTCCATTTGTGAGTCATTTTATATATTGTTTTTTCCTTTTTTCAGTCTCGTGGTTGGAAGAGGTTTCGTTTCTCTCGGGAAAAGCCTATATTTTTCCAACAAGGCGAAAAGTACGAAAAAGTATGGAAACAGAGGAAGATTATACAGAAAAACTTTGCGCAAAACTTTTTCATGCGAGCATGAAAGTTCTACATTCGATTTGCATTATCTTTGTTTCCCAAAAAAACTTAGAACGTGATATGTTGACATTCATCTCTTGTGCCAAAACGATGACGGCACGCACATCTGTAGGAGTCCCTGAAATAACCGTTCCGCATTTTCAGGCGGAAGCAGTACAGAATGTCTTGGATATGGGGCAATTTTCTGCTGCTGACCTGGAACGTCTGTTACGCATAAATTCCAAGATTGCCGCTGAGAATTATCTGCGCTATCAGGATTTCTTTTCGGAGGTAAATTCTGCGATGCCCGCTATCTGTGCCTATACCGGTGCGGTGTTCAAACGTATAGTACCGAAAGATTTTTCCGAAGATGATTTTCGTTACGCTCAGGAACACATGCGCATCACTTCCTTTCTGTACGGACTGCTTCGTCCGCTGGACGGGATAAAACCTTATCGTATGGAAGGAGATATACGCCTGCCTGAAAGGGGAGGGATGAGTATGTTTGATTACTGGAAACCTTTGCTGACGGATTATTTTATAGAGGATATCAAACGGCAGGGTGGCATACTCGTTAATCTTGCCAGTGGTGAGATGAGAGATCTGTTCGACTGGAAGCGAGTAAAAGAAGAAGTCCGTGTCATTACTCCCGAATTCCAGGTATGGAAAGGCGGGCAGCTAAAGACAATTGTGATATATGCCAAGATGTGCCGCGGAGAAATGCTACGCTATATTATTAAAAATCGCATTGAAAATTCCGAAGACTTGAAAGCGTTTACATGGGAGGGCTTCGCATACGATGAGGGACGCAGTACGGATGAGCATTTGCAATTTACGTTGGTGTGACCAGCGAAGGTAGTTATGATTGCAAAAGCTCCATATATTCTTTGTAGCTGATATATCTTCCTCCCATTGATTTCAGATGGGGAGTTTCGAACTGGCAGTCTATCAGTACGCCGCCATGTTCTCCGAAGAATTGTGCCAAGTGGATGAGGGCTAACTTGGATGCACTGGGAACCAGTGAAAACATACTTTCACCGAAAAAGCAGCGCCCCAAGGTGACTCCATAGAGTCCGCCTACTAACTGTTCCCCTTCCCATATTTCTACGCTGGCGGCAAAGCCCTGTTCATGCAGAAGTGTGTAAGCCTCTATCATCTCCGGACCGAGCCAGGCACCTTCCATATCCATCCTCAGTTCTCCGCACTTACGGATGACTTCATCGAAAGCCTGATTGATGGTGACATCGTACTTCCCTTTGTTTATAAGCGTCCGCATGGAGTGGGAGATATGGACTTCGTCGGGGAAAATGACGAAGCGTTCCAGCGGGCACCACCATTGTATCATTCCCTCCTGAAAAGTGTACCAGGGGAATATCCCGTTGGAGTAAGCCAGGATGAGGCGGTCGGTCGACAGATCACCGCCCACTGCCAGCAATCCGTCCGGATCGCCGTAGCGCGGATCGGGAAATGTAATTTCGTCAGTTAGTGCAAAGACCATAATATTACTTTGTAGAGAGTTGTAGGATTAACTGATCTTTGTCTACCCGTATGCAAGTTTTACCACCGGATTTAAAGGGACCGAATAAGATTTCGCGCATCAGGAGTGGTTTCAGATGCGAAGCTATCACACGGTCCATTTCGCGGGCGCCATATTCGGGCAGGAATCCACGTTGCAATAACCAGTTGCGGGCTTCCGGGCTCAGTTCCATCTCTATCTGGCGTGCGGCAAGCTTGCTGCTTAGTTCCCCAAGCTTCTTGTCGAGGATAAGTGAGGCCATTTCCCGACTCATATCGTGGAAAACGACAGTAGCGGACAGGCGGTTGATAAACTCAGGCTTGAAAGTTTTCTTGACTTGTTTCAACATGGCTTCCCCGGCTGTAATCTGACTGCTGAATCCGATGGATGCCTGACGGGCAAATTGTGCACCGGCATTTGAGGTCATGATAAGTACCACGTGGCGGCAGTCGGCTTTTCGTCCCTTATTATCCGTAAGAACAGCATAGTCCATTACTTGTAGCAGAATATTGAATACATCGGGATGGGCTTTCTCTATTTCATCAAGCAGCAGTACGCAGTTGGGAGTTTTGCGGATGGCATCGGTTAATAAACCACCGTCTTCATAGCCTACATATCCGGCGGGTGAACCGATTAATTTGGCTACGGTATGCTTCTCGGTATATTCGCTCATATCGAAACGTTGCAGGGAAATACCCAGTTCGGAGGCCAGCACTTTGGCTACTTCGGTTTTACCTACTCCGGTAGGACCGACGAAGAGCAGGCTTGCCAACGGTTTGTTTTCATCCAGCAGCCCGGCTTTTGACATTTGTACGGCTTCCACTACTTGACGCACTGCCTCTTCCTGACCGTAAATTTTGGCACTGATACGTGCATGCAAAGTTTCCAGTGAGGTGGTATCTTCTTCTTTCATGGCGAGTGCATCTACTTTGCAGATGCGGGCGAGTACATCGGTTATCAATGTCTTGTCCACAATTTGCTCTCCGGAGGGTATAGGGTGAATTTCACGGTAAGCTCCTGCTTCATCCACCAGGTCGATAGCCTTGTCGGGCAGAAAACGGTCGCTGATATAGCGGACACTCGCTTTGACGGCGTAAGGGATTACATCGGGCTGGTAGGTTACTCCATGAAATTCTTCATATTTTTCTTTCAGTCCTTCTACAATATGGATGGTTTCCTCAATGCTCGGTTCAAGTATATCTATTTGTTGGAAGCGGCGCACCAATCCTTTGCTGCGGGCGAAGTAACGGTTGTATTCCTCGTAAGTGGTAGAGCCGATGAAACGGATGTCTCCGCTTTCCAGATAAGGTTTCAGCATATTGGATGCATCCATGGAGCCGTCTCCTGTACGTCCGGCACCTATCAGATTGTGTATCTCGTCGATATAGATGATGGCACGTCCTTCATTGCGGACACCTTCCATAATGGTTTTCAGGCGTTTTTCAAAGTCACCCCGGTATTGCGTACCTGCCAGTAGGGTACCTAAATCCAGTTCATAGATACGGCAGTCGAGGAGTCGTTCGGGGACCTCACGTGCTTCGATGCGGGCAGCGAGTCCGTAAGCGAGGGAGGTTTTGCCAACGCCCGGTTCGCCTACATGCAGCGGATTGTTTTTCTCTTTGCGACAGAGCACCTGGATGGTTCGTTCCAGTTCAGCTTCCCGTCCGATGAGTGGATTGTGGTCTTGCAGACAGTCATTCAGACAAGTTACAAAGCTTCGCCAGGGTTCGCTTTTTTCCTGTGGAGAGGTTTGCAGGTCATCTTCTTCCTCCACTTCTTCATATCGGGAGATGAGTTGGCTGATAAATTCGGGTAGATCTTCTTCAAGAGTTTCTTTCAGAATATGGCATGCCCAGGAGTCTTTGAGCTGAAGCATGCTTTGCACTAAATGGGGGACGTTCAATGCTTCAGCACTTGAATAGTCTATCATCAGATAGGCATGTTGTATCAGTTCGTTGAGCTGGGTTGAAACTTCCAGTTCATAATCCATGTCTGCGGGAACACTTTCCAGTTCTTTCGTGAAATAATTCTCTAAAGAGAAAGCAAGTTCTTGGGTATCGCAGAAACACATATTTAAGGCACTGGCAAAGGGACTCTGTTCCAGAAATGCACTCAGCAAATGCTCAGGTGTGATAAATTCATGGCGATACGATATCGCCTTTTTTTGTGCAAAGGTGAATGCGCTGTTCACATGCACTGTATTTTGTATATCCATAATCTTCTCCTAATTCTTATTCTTCTTCCGGCGCAACGGTGAGCCGGAGTGGAAAATTTTCTTCGCGTGCCATACGGGTGGCTTTCTGTACCTTCGATTGTGCAATGTCGTATGTATAGATGCCCACCACTGCCGATTGACTCTTATGTACCTGTAGCATCAGCGTTTCCGCTTCTGCTGCCGATTTAAAGAATATGGTGGTAAGTATTTTGACGACAAACTCCATTGTGGTGAAGTCATCGTTATAGATGATCACCTTGAAATGCTGCGGCTCGCGCAGGTCTGTACGTTCCTTTTCTTTGAAAGATGATTGTTGCTGTTCCATAATGGGGGCAAATTTATGAAAAAAGAGGCAGATTCAGTAGGGATAGAGTAGTAAATATGTATCGGAGGAGGAACTTGACAAAATGACAAAATGTAATTTCTGTTGCGCTACATTCCTTTCTTTGAATACAGATGATGGTGGGCTGAGGAAAAATGCAAGGAATTTCTGTCGGGGAAATGCAATGTGGACGATGGAATGAATATTTTGTGATATTTGGTAAAGAAGAAGGTGGGTGTTTGTGTGCTTAAAGATATAATATTCTTGTATGTTCTTTCGGAATGCTGTTTTTGTTTGTCTGCCCGTTTCCTCCGAAATAGAAAAATATCGCTTGAATATTGGAAGGGCTACACCCTTTTGGGAGGATGGCGTCACCCTTTTACGGTTATGGGGTCACCTTTTGGAGCAAAGGGTGTAGCCTTGGCATTTGTTTAGAGAAAAAAAAGACTATGCGTTTGGGGTAAATAGATGGTGCGTTTGGGGTAAATACATCATCTGTTTCAAGCAAACAGATGATGTAAATCTCTAAAATTGCAGATGTAGTTTTCTGGAAGAGGTTATTTGCGTGAAGTACTTGTTACTAAAAGAAGGGAAAAAAAACATTTGTCTTGTGATTTATGCAATTTGGTGTTGATTTGATGATCCGTTTATTCTTCTTCTTTTCTCTGCCAATAAGCTCACTATCTTAGCATAAATCAAGAATGGAATTTGTATGATTCCTACTATCCAGATAAAGGAAATTATCGCCATTAAGAAAAGTAGTATTTTCTGAATCACATTACCATCAGCAGTCTGCATCCTCAGATGGCCGGAAAAAATAATCAGAAGTATTGGAAATACAAGACTCACAATACTCCATATTTTGCAGAAACTGAATAGCTTTTCATGTATCTGGAAATTTTGCCCTACCTCTGTTAGTGCTACGATGATGGCAATTGTACCGAATATATTAGTTAAATAAAGTCCTATACCTGTGCACTCAAGATAATTTCCACAGTCTGCTACTCTTGTCCAAAAGAAATAACTGAAGCATGTTGGAATAATACATGAATAAAATGTAAAGAAGGGAATCCTCTTTATGGGTTGAATAAATACGTTGATGAAAATGGAGAATAGGATAATATAGAGTGGAATTCTATAATAGTCGAAAATAGAACCTGAAGGAGGGAGGATGTTAGTTATTACTCCTGCATCATTCATTGTTTGAAGAGGCATATTTATGAGACTAAATTTTCCTTGCAAAGCCTCTTGTGGAGATGTGAGGTTTAACCAGGGTAGTAAGCAGCTAATAAATAAGATTGCAGAGCAACCGGCTTGCAGCAATGGAGCGAATGAGTTCTTTTGGTTTTTCATAATATTAGTGGTTTTATGATTCCCTTTCATGTACTCTCCTTTATGAATTAAGGAGTAGCACAGTGAAAGGGACTTCTTGTATTTCGAGAGATTGTTTATTTTTTCTTTCTCAAATCCTTTCCTTCGTATTTGCAAATCGCATTGATCCATTCCTCTTCCAGAGGTTTAGACTCATGCTTTTCAAGATCAAAGGTTACCATCACCGAAGTACAGACACATTTTACTTCCTGTGTTTCCGTATCAATCACCCGCTGTGCGAGGTGAAAACTTTTAGTGCCGATTTCAGTAACGGCGGTTTGTACTGCGATATGATCCGAGCCATAAATCTGTGCAAGGAAGTTCGCTTCTATGTGTACGACGACAATGCCGTCTTTCTCCCAATCGACGTCCGGGCATACGGAGGCAAAATACTCGGTTTTTCCCAAATCATAGAAAGAGAAATAAACCGTATTGTTTACGTGGCCGAACTTATCGACATCATTAAATCGTAGTTGTATGGGCAGGCTGTGGTTAAATTGAATTTCTTCCATTGTTTTCTCTTAAACTTTTCTATTAATCCGTGCAAAAATAGTACTTTTGCGTGTTAATCACTGTATTTATACACCAAGAAATGATAGAAGATATTAAAAAAGCCTGTCAAGTGATGAACGAAGGCGGAGTCATTCTGTACCCCACCGACACCATTTGGGGAATAGGTTGTGACGCCACCAACGAAGAAGCTGTGCGGCGTGTGTATGAGATTAAGCAGCGCTCGGACAGTAAGGCGATGCTTGTGTTGGTAGATTCTCCTGTAAAGGTAGACTTCTATGTGCAGGATGTGCCTGAAGTGGCATGGGATTTGATTGAAGTGGCAGATAAACCGTTGACGATCATCTACTCCGGTGCGCGAAACCTGGCACCTAACCTGATTGCCGAAGATGGTAGCGTGGGTATCCGGGTAACGAATGAAGAATTCTCAAAACGGCTTTGTCAACAGTTCCGTAAGGCGATTGTTTCTACATCGGCCAATATCAGTGGACAACCTTCGCCGGCAAATTACAGTGAGATCACAGAAGAACTTAAGTCCATGGTCGATTACGTAGTGGGCTATCGATGGGAAGAAATGGGACATCCGAAACCATCCAGCATCATAAAACTGGATAAGGGTGGTGTTATAAAAATTATCCGGGAGTAAATAACGGACTAAAAAAGGTATCGTTATTTTGAATCTCTGTAAGCTCGGGTATGCCCTGAGCTTGTCGAAGGATTTTCTCTCTTATTATATGGATACGAGAGTAAATTCTTTATTTCGTTTAGATTGGTAAATATAGGTATATGGAAAAAGAGAAGAGAAGTTTGTTTCAGCGTTTCCTTTTATGGCGTGAAAAGAATATTAAGGAAAAACAGTTTATCTTGATACTCAGCTTTCTGGTAGGTATCTTTACGGCTATTACGGCTTTGATACTGAAGATGTTGATACACTGGATACAGAATTTCCTGACGAATAATTTCAATACAACGGAAGCCAACTACCTTTATCTGGTTTATCCGGTAGTGGGTATTTTTCTGGCTGGATTGTTTGTACGCTATGTGGTGAAGGATGATATCAGTCATGGGGTTACTAAAATTCTCTATGCGATTTCCCGCCGACAAGGACGGATTAAGCGGCACAATACATGGTCGTCTGTGATTGCCAGTTCCATAACCATTGGTTTCGGTGGCTCGGTAGGAGCAGAGGCGCCTATCGTATTGACAGGTTCCGCCATTGGCTCCAATCTGGGAAGTGTTTTTAAGATGGAACACCGCACACTGATGCTTTTGGTAGGCTGTGGTGCTGCCGGTGCTATTGCTGGTATCTTCAAGGCGCCTATTGCAGGACTGGTGTTTACACTGGAAGTACTGATGATAGACCTGACTATGACTTCTCTGCTTCCGTTGTTGATTTCTGCAGTGACGGCTGCTACAGTGTCCTATATTACTACCGGAACAGAAGCAATGTTTAAATTCCACCTTGACCAGGCATTTGAGATGGAACGTATTCCTTACGTTATCATGCTGGGTATTTTTTGCGGACTGGTTTCGCTTTATTTTACCCGTGCTATGAACTCTGTGGAAGGTTTGTTTGGCAAGTTGAAAGGCCCTTACCAGAAGTTGGCTTTGGGTGGTGTCATGTTGAGTATCTTGATATTTCTTTTTCCACCGCTCTACGGTGAAGGCTACGATACTATTGAACTGTTGCTGAACGGTACTTCCAATGCCGATTGGGATACAGTGATGAACAACTCTTTTTTCTATGGACATGGGAATTTGCTATTACTCTATTTGATGCTCATTATCTTGTTCAAGGTATTTGCATCTAGCGCGACAAATGGTGGTGGCGGTTGTGGTGGTATCTTTGCACCTTCTTTGTATTTGGGATGTATAGCCGGTTTTGTCTTCGCTTTTTTTAGTAATAAGTTTGATTTCTCTTATTATCTACCCGAAAAGAATTTTGCCCTGATGGGTATGGCGGGTGTGATGAGTGGTGTCATGCATGCCCCGTTGACCGGAGTCTTTCTGATAGCGGAACTGACGGGTGGATATGACCTTTTCCTCCCGCTGATGATTGTAGCAGCCAGTTCTTATCTGACAATTATTGTTTTCGAACCTCATAGTATTTACTCCATGCGTTTGGCTAAAAAGGGAGAACTGCTGACTCATCATAAAGATAAAGCGGTACTTACTCTGATGAAGGTGGAAAATGTGGTGGAGAAAGATTTTGTAGTGGTTCATCCGGAGATGGACTTGGGTGAATTGGTGAAAGCGATTTCAGCCTCACGGCGTAATATATTCCCGGTGACAGATAAGAGCGGAATCCTGATTGGTATTGTTACCTTAGACGATATCCGGAATATCATGTTCCGGCAGGAGTTGTATCATCGTTTTACGGTAGGCAAGCTGATGACGGCTATTCCGGCACGCCTCTATGACACGGATAGTATGGAACAGGTGATGCGCACGTTTGATGATACGAAAGCATGGAACCTTCCTGTGGTAGATGAAGAAGGGCACTATCTGGGATTTGTTTCCAAGTCGAAGATATTCAATTCATACCGTCAGGTACTGGTGCATTTTTCTGAAGATTAATAAAGTTGTTATATGATGAAGAAAGAAGATTTACGAATAGTTTATATGGGAACTCCGGATTTTGCAGTGGAGTCTCTGCGGTGTTTAGTAGAAGGTGGATATAATGTAGTAGGTGTCATTACTATGCCTGATAAACCGGCAGGGCGGGGACATAAACTTCAGTTTTCTCCAGTGAAACAGTATGCACTGGAACAGAGTCTTCCTTTATTACAACCGGAAAAGTTGAAAGATGAGGCTTTTGTTGAGGCTCTGCGTGAGTGGAAGGCCGATTTGCAGATAGTAGTTGCTTTTCGTATGCTGCCTGAAGTGGTATGGAATATGCCACGTTTGGGAACCTTCAATCTTCATGCTTCTCTTTTGCCTCAATACCGGGGAGCCGCTCCTATTAACTGGGCGGTAATTAATGGTGATACGGAAACAGGTATCACAACTTTCTTCCTGCGTCATGAAATCGATACGGGTGAAGTGATTCAGCAAGTTCGTATTCCTATCGTAGATACGGATGATGTGGGTATTGTGCATGATAAGCTGATGATGCTTGGTGGAAAACTGGTGACTGAAACGGTAGATGCAATCCTGAATGATGCAGTGAAACCTATTCCACAGGAAGAAATGGCAGTTGTAGGCGAATTGCGCCCTGCACCGAAGATTTTTAAAGATACCTGTCGTATCGATTGGAATCAGCCAGTGAAACGTATTTATGATTTTATTCGCGGTCTGTCTCCTTATCCTGCCGCCTGGTCGGAATTAGTTCAACCTGATGGAGAGGCGGTAGTTATGAAGATATTTGAGACAGAAAAAATAATCCAATCTCACCAGTTGGCTCCCGGAACTTTGCTGACGGATGGTAAAACTTATATCTATGTAGCCGCTGCTGATGGATTTATCGGCATACGTGCTTTGCAACTTCCCGGTAAGAAACGCTTGAAGACAGATGAACTTTTGCGTGGATTCCGGTTGACGGAAGAATTCAGAGTGAAATAGCTACAAGCTACGAGCTACAAACTACAAGTTGCTGCGCTGTCACTCTGCATAGTACTCGTAGCTTGTAGTTCGTAACTTAATAATTGCTTCTAATATTGTTTCTTTCCTAAAAATTTCTTTTCTTTGCATATTATTAACTGCCAAATATCGAATGCCTATCGGAATACATTACGCTGAAATCTAAAAACACACGTAATGAAAGTACAAACAAATGCTGCTGACGAAACGTTAGTGGCCCTTTATGCACAAGGCAATAACGAGGCATTCGATATTCTGTTGAACCGCTATAAAGATCGTCTTTATACGTACATCTATTATACGGTGCGTAATGAAGAACTGGCGGAAGACATCTTTCAGGAAACTTTCACAAAAGCCATTGTCACCATTCAGCAGGGACGCTACAATGAAAACGGTAAGTTCCCGGCTTGGTTGACTCGTATCGCACATAATCTTATTATCGACTGTTTCCGTCAGGAAAAGCAGGAAAACCTGGTGTCTTGTGATGAAGAAGAACGGAATTTACTGAATAATATCCGTCTGTCTGAAGGAACGGTTGAAGCTGAAATAGTGAACCACCAGATTCTTTTGGATGTACGTCGCCTGATGAAACATCTGCCGGACGAACAACGGGAAGTAGTACATATGCGCTTTTATCAAGACCTTAGTTTCAAGGAGATAGCAGAAATGACGGGAGTCAGCATCAATACCTCTTTAGGACGGATGCGTTATGCTATTTTGAACCTGCGCCGGATGGCGGAGAAGCATGGAATCGTGCTGACGATGGACTAAATAATACATCCTTTAATAAATTTTTCCTTTTTCCAAATGCAGTATTTCACAAATAAGGCCATTTAACCTAATGTACGTACAACCTTAATTATGTGATTTTATTAATTTTATTATTTACTAGACTAAACTTATTAAAGTAATGGAAAAAGTACATTGTTTAAAGCGTTTCGTATTTCTTGTAATGGCCTTGGGCCTGGTAACTACTTTCACATCTTGTGATGATGATGATGAACCTAAACCTAATGTTCCCGCATTGACTGACGTGGTAGGTAATTATGCCGGAAAAATGCAAACTACATCTGTGTCTCCTCTTGCAGAAGAGGGTGAAGAACCCCAAGGTACGGATGTGACCGCAGAAGTCACCAATGAAAATGTGTCTTTTGAAAAGTTCCCGGTAGCGGATTTGATTACAGCCATTATGGGGGAGGCAGCTCCCGGAATTATTGAAGCCGTAGGTGATGTAAGTTATAAAGTGAAGTATACACCTACTTTCAATGACGACAAGACAGTTATTAGCATGGCGTTTACTCCTGAACCACTAATTCTTGAAATCAATTTCCCGACAGAACCTACTGAGGGTGAAGGAGAAGGTGAAACCCCGGACTTGAAAGTGGAGGTGACAATTGCAGCACCTGAAGCAGGTAGTTTTGCCTATGCTGGTAATAAATTAGCTTTCAAACTTCAGGTAACTGGTGTGAAAGTGAATAATGAACCTTTCGAACTTCCCGTGACTACTTTCTCATTTGACTTAGCCAAAGCGAAATAAATATTTTCATCTCTACCGGATGTTGGCCCAGGTATGGTGTGTTGGCACTAACCTGGGCTGATTTATTTACATCTCTCATGTTTTTTATAACTTCTTGTATACTATATCTCTTCTTCTCCCGTTCTTAGTATATAAAGTACCTCCTGCTTCTTTTTTGCAGCCCGTAGCTTTAACTAATTAATTATTAATCCTCAGTTCAATAAGCCTATGGATAAAAAAACTACTCCTTCTTTTTCTTCTTCATCCGTGAAACCGAGAAGTGCTGATAATGCATTGCCGGATGGACATCCGCAGCCTTCCGGGAAAACTTTGGATTTTCTTCGTAACCTTGCCCGTAATTATCGTACAGTACCTCAGCTTCCGCAAGGCTTGCAGGGTATAATATTAGGATGAATGAAATCTTTTGTCTACATTTGTACGTTATATCTGTATATAACCTGTAAAATGTAGTGTATTATGAAACCAATCATAGCTCCCTCTATCCTGTCCGCAGATTTCGCTTATCTGGCAAAGGACTTGGAAATGGTGAACCGCAGTGAAGCCGACTGGGTTCACATTGACGTTATGGACGGTGTGTTCGTTCCTAATATATCTTTCGGTTTCCCGGTATTGAAGTATGTGGCAAAACTGTCAAAGAAGCCTTTGGATGTACATCTGATGATTGTGCAACCCGAGAAATTCATTAATGAGGTGAAAGCATTGGGTGCGCACACCATGAATGTGCATTTCGAAGCTTGCCCGCATTTGCATCGGGTGGTTCAACAAATACGTGAAGCAGGTATGCAGCCCGCCGTTACACTGAATCCGGCTACCCCTGTGGCAATGTTGAAAGATATTATTCAGGATGTGTATATGGTGTTGCTGATGAGTGTGAATCCTGGTTTTGGCGGACAAAAATTTATCGAACATACAGTTGAAAAAGTACGGGAATTGCGTGCTTTGATAGACAGTACCGGTTCGAAAGCATTGATAGAAGTGGATGGTGGTGTGAATTTGGAGACAGGTGCCCGCCTGATAGCTGCCGGTGCAGATGCATTGGTTGCAGGTAGTGCCGTGTTTGCAGCTCCTGATCCTGAAGGTATGATACATTCGCTGAAGGATCTCTAAATCTTCATCCATTGATAATTAGCAGCTTGCAACGACATCCGTTTCTACGACTTCTGATGCCGTTTGCAGGCGGTATTGTATGTGGAGATGCGCATTTCTTCCGGCAGCGGGCGGAACTTTCCTTAAATATTCCGGCAGAGACATCCTGTCCGGTTTCCAATCTTTTTCCTGTTTGGATTTGTCTGGCAGGTTTCCTGTTACTGTTTCTGACTTATTTCCTTTCTGATAAATATCGTATTCATTGGCTGTATGGAGTTTCCGTCTTTCTCTGTTGTTTCGGATTAGGCGCCGGTATGACGGAAGAATATTTGCATCGTACGGATTTTCCTTTTTCCGATGAGGCGGCAGTCTATCAAGCAATTATCAGTGAGCAGCCGGAAATGAAGGAAAGAAGTCTTTTATGTCGGGTTCGGTTAGAAGGGAGAATGGAAAAAGGAGCTGTGCGGAGAAGTGATCATGAACATACTTTCTTGTTCTATTTCCCGAAAGATTCTACTGCTGCTTCATTGAGCCGGGGAGATAGATTGTGGGTGCGCACCCCACTTACTCCCCCGGTTAATAATGGCAATCCTGATGAATTCGATTATATACGTTATCTTGTCCGTAAAGATGGTACCGGTACGGCTTATATCCCTGCCGGACATTGGCGGATAGTGGGGCATGATTCTTCTCGTACTCTCCGTCAGATAGCTTCGGATTATCAGGAAAAAGTGGTGGGACTCTATCATCATTTAGGTTTTCAGGGAGATAATCTGGCTGTACTTTCCGCCCTCACGGTTGGCGACAAAGAAAACCTGAGTGAAGACATCCGGGAGACTTATTCTATAACAGGTGCCAGTCATGTGTTGGCTCTTTCGGGGCTCCATATCGGTTTTTTGTATGCTTTACTCTTTTTTCTTTTATCTCTTATATGGAAGAGGTGGAGTTACTTTAAGCCTTTCGGGCTTTTTCTGATTATTCTTTTTTTATGGGGATTTGCCTTTCTAACAGGACTGTCTTCTTCTGTGGTACGTTCTGTTATCATGTTTTCTTTGTTGGCGATATCCGGTCTGCAACCAGAGAAACCATTAACACTGAATACTCTGGCTGCTACTGCTTTTCTGATGCTGCTTTACAATCCGCTTTGGCTGTTTGATGTCGGTTTTCAATTATCTTTTGTTGCAGTAGCTTCTATCTTGCTCATTCAGCCCAAACTTTATAATTTACTTTCCGTACAGCGTCGTATTCCTCGTTACATTTGGGGCCTGCTGACAGTTTCTGTTGCTGCGCAAATTGGTACGGCTCCTTTGGTTATTCTTTATTTCTCTCGTTTCTCATCTCATTTTCTGCTAACGAACTTGTGGGTAATTCCTATGGTAACGTTGATTCTATATTCTGCTGTTTTTATGCTTATTCTGACTCCTTTCCCTGTTCTACAGCAAGGATTTGCATCTGTTGTCAATATATTGTTAAGTAGCCAGAATCATGTTCTACGCCGTATAGAACAATTTCCCATGTCTTCTATTGATGGACTTTGGCTGGAGCAATGGGAAATTGTATTGTTCTATCTTTTTATCATGCTCCTATTCCGGAGCTTAGCAGTTCGTACTTCCCGCAGTATCTATCTTTCTCTATGTTGCCTGCTGCTTTTTACTGTTTGCCATGCAGTTTCGCTCAGCCTATCTACTCCCCGGCGTAGCATTGCCTTTTATAACGTTCGTGGTTGTCCTGCTGTTCATTGTCTTGCCGCTAACGGAGAGTCCTGGTTGGCCTGTGCCGATAGTTTGCCGGATGTATCCCGTCTGTATCGTGCGCTTTCTCCGAACTGGAATCATCAGCGTCTTTCCGCTCCCAAAATATTAACCGGTGATTACGTTACCTCCGGTTTTGCTTTCCATAACCATATTGTTTCTTATGCCGGCAAACGGATTTGCTTGCTTCATGATGCCCGCTGGCGGAATAAAATTTCGAGTCATCCTTTATCTATTGATTATCTATACATTTCTAAAGGCTATAAAGGACGCATCGAAGAACTAACTACTTTGTTCCGTATCCGGACTGTCATTCTGGATACTTCCCTTTCTGATTATCGCAGTGACATCCTTAAAGAGGATTGCTCTCGTTTGACTATTCCTTGTATCTCTTTAAAAGAGAGGGGAGCGCTTTGTATTCGTTTATAATCTCATGTTTAGTGATAATTCTTATAAATTGGTAACGTAATCAAAAGAAAATGTAACACATTTCTTTTCTTTGTCTGGTTATATGTCTTACTTTTGCTATGACAATAACTATCTTAAATGAAATAATAGATTATACTATGAAAATGTTAACACTGTTAATGGCATTAATGCTGGGCATGCTGACTACTTCCGGTGAAGAGAATGGCAATACTGTTACTGAAACTTGCTATGTGATGAATCTGGATAGTGCCGAAAAATTAGAAAATATGACCTATTCTTCTTTATTTAGCAAGGCGGGGATCATTGTTCTGGAAGATACGGATGAATCTTTGTTGGGAAGAGTTGATAAAATAGAATTCCTTGATAATAATTTGTACGTATTGGAGAAAAGGAGGGGGCTATTTCTATTTGATAAACAGGGTAAATTTGTGAAAAGGATAGGAAGTAAAGGAAATGGGCCCAGTGAATACGTATCGCCAGATGATATAACTATTGACAAGAAGAATAAGAAAATATATATACTGGATTCTCAAACTCAGAGAGTCTTGAAGTATAGTAGTAATGGAGTTTATGAGAACTCGTTTAGCTTAGAGAATAAGCGTACACGGTCTACTTATATTCAGTGTTTTGAAAATGCGTTGTATACGGACTTGTATACATTTGATAAATCCCGAAATCAGTTTCTTTTGAGCAAAGTGGATATTACTAACGGAAAAAGAACCTCTTTTCAGTTAAATGCTTCCCAATATAATAAAGGATGGAACGAATTATTCAGTACTAATCAGCATACTTTTGTTTCTGATCCTGCTGGAAAACCTAAATTTATGCAGATTTTTATGGATACAATATTCGAAATAACCCCTAAAGGAATAAAGCCATATATTGCTGTTCAAAGTAAAAGTTTGGTGACAAAGAAAGATATGGAAGATCAAATGGCTCAGAATAATATGTCAGATCCTAGGGTCATTTCGAAAATATGCGATGGGTTGACGAAAGCTAAGAAGATATATAGTATGTATGATTATTGGGAAACTGATGAATATATTCATTTGAACTATCAAGTTGGGATGTATGGATATACTGCTCTCTATAACAAGAAAACCAATATGACTTATGTGATGACTGGTTTTAGTGACGATTTGTTCTATACAGATAAAGCGGAAACTATGTTGACTTTTAATACTGCCACGTTCGACAAGAACCGGATATATTGTATAGGGATGAACGATGGTTTTACAAAAGATATACTTTTAAAGAATTTAGAAAAAGGCGGAATAAACTCTCATATAGAAGGTGCTGATAAATTGAAGACATTGACGGAGGATTCTAATCCTATTATAATATATTATGAGTTTAAAAAGTGATAGGCTTGTAAATAGGGGGTGCAAGATTGTAGTGCTCTTTCTGTTTAATGCAAAATAATAGTCCTGTTTTTAGTATGAAACGTAAAACATATGGAAATAAGTGATATTTTTACAGGTAGAATTAAATTAGTGTCTTTGCCTAATCGTCCAATTACCATGAAGAATTACTTTACCCTATTTCTCTGGTTGCCACTTTTCTTTTCATGTGGTCCTGCTCCCCTTCAATCGTATGAGGCAATAAAAGAGATAATGATAAATCCTGAAGAAGTAGAGCCTATCTTAGATTTGTCTGAAGTATTGGAGGACTCGATCGAGATTATTCCATTGGAAACAAATGACAAATGCCTCATTTCTAATATTAAGCGAGTTGAATTTTATAAGGATAAGATATATGTGCTTGATGAAACTAATGGAATATTGGTTTTTGATTCGCAAGGAAAGTTTCAGAATCGTATTGGAAGGCAGGGAAATGGCCCCGGTGAATATGTACGATTGTGGAATTTTACTTTTAAAGGAGATTCGATTCTAATGAAGGAGATGGTTGGACAGAAGTATATTATCTATGATTTGAATAGCGATTTCTATCGGGAAATTCCCTATGACACTTGGCATTTTGAGGTGTTATTATTTGGAAATGATACAATTTATCAGATATCGAATTATGATACGGATAAGCAGGGTAATTATAATCTTTTTAAGTTCGATTTAAGAACTTCTGAGGTGATTGCATCTTATATCTCTTATGAAGAAAAGTATAAAAATAGATCAGGGAATGGATTAAACAGGTATGCCAGCAGGTTTGGTGATGCTGCTACTTTGATTTATCCGTTTAATGATACCATTTATACAGTAAAAAAGGATACGGTGTATCCTTCTTATGTTCTTCATTTCACTTCAAGAAATCTTCCTGAAGATGTAGATGTGGATCGGGAGGATTTTTCCAGATATGTTCATCGTAACAGGTTTTTGAAAGGATTGGAATACTTACAGAGTACGGAGCGTTTTATGTTGGGGTATTATGTGGATTATGATCAGTTTAAGTATCTTCTTTATGATAAGCAAACTTCTGCATACAAAGTGGGTAGTATGGTCCAATTGTCCGAATTGGGAGAGTTGAATATGCATTATTTTTATACCACAACTACCGGTGACCTGATTTTCGTGAAACAGGCAGAATGGCTGATTTCTTCCTGGAAGTGGGCGAGAGAAAAGTGCTCGGATATGTATCGAGACAAAATGGATAGACTGATTGTTTCTTTAAATGAAGATTCTAATCCGGTATTGTTTAAAGTTCGCATGAAGTCGTATTAGTAAGGCTGAAGATAATGAGGATTTATAATATATAGTATTGCAGCTTATGAAAAAGATACTTATTGCCGCGAGTTTATTATGTTTATTTGCCTGCCAGCACAAGCAGGAAGATAAAATAGAAAATGGATATTGCTTTGGCCAGATATTCTCCCGTTTCTAAGGAACTTAAGGTGCTGTCAACTTATGATGGTTTTTTTGATGATGGCATTCAGCGTTTTGGATCATTGTTCTTTCGCTCAGGTAGTTCCCTTTATTTTTATAAATTGTTTTCAACTGAATTGTGTGAAGTCACAGAGAATGGTATCAAGAGTTATTTAGATTTTCCTTCCACTCGTTGGGCTACTAAAGATATGATGAAGAAATGGCGGAAGAATATACAGGCTGTATATACGGAAGATAAGGAAGTGCTACGTGGAATAAGTGCATTCTATGAGACTGATGAATATACCTATATTGACATAAATAGTTTCCCTTCGATTGCACTGTTGAAGAATAAACAGACCGGAGAACTTACAAAACCAGATTTTATCTCCGGAAAAATACGTTCTTATCGGGCAGTGAATGGTGCTACTAATGATTGTCTTATTTTTCTTACTTCATCAGAATCAGAAAACATAGAGTATATTCTTGAACATGACACCGATATGCTTCCTGAAGAACGGGAGGCTTTGAGCCACTTGTCTGATGATGATAATCCGGTATTGATGTTCTTGAAATTTTAAAATCCCCATATTTCCCTTATCCAACGATAAGCGACGCATCTTGAAGATACTTTAAAATAAACCTTTTTACTTCTTTAACGATAAACTTTAGTTTTAAAACTAAAAATATTAGTTTATTTGCGGAGATGTTATAAATGTTGAATCTGAAAACACACAAAGAATTATGAGAAAAGGATGGTTGTATGCCACGGGCTTATCTTGTCTGATGGCGGCTTGTACCGGTACTCCGCAATCTTCTGCAGATGGATTATGTTCTATTATTGATGTGGCGGGAGCTATGGAAAAGCCTGTTGAATTGAAACTTTCGGAATTAGGAAGCGATGTACGCTATGTTCCGTTGGAAACAACGGATTCGTGCTTGGTAGGTGGAAGTCCGAATATTCTGTTGCTGGATAAAGAGATTGTTGTCTTTTCACGTCAAACCTGTTTTGTCTTTGATAAAGAGAGCGGTAAGTTTTTAAGTAAAGTAGGACATTTGGGCGATGATCCGGAAGCTTATTCAACTGCGGCGCCTACTTATAATGATGTAAACGGTCTGCTTTATTTTATGCGTAGACCCGGTAAATTACAGAAATATGATTTGCAAGGTAATTACCGTGGTGGTGTAACGATACCTACCCCTCCGGATTCACCGAGTGATTTCAGCTTTACAGATTCCGTGATAATAGGTCGTTACGGTAATATTGTAGGTGATAACGGGCGCGCTTTGCTGTTATTTAATGAAGCGGGAGAACAGCTAGATACGGTGCCCAGTCTACTTCCGGTTTTGCCTAATAGAGGAGTAGATGACATAAACAGTATCAGCGTCAAAAAGCAGGGAAATGCAGGTATTATTCTGACTACATTTAAAAGTGGAGATGCCTCGGCAAGTGTAGCGGGTATTCCTTTCCTGTGGAAGAGTGATAATAAGATACGTTACAAAGAGAATTTCAATGATACCATTTATACAGTGAGAGGAAATGAGCTGACACCTTATATCGCATTCTCCACAGGTAAATGGCATTGGGGCGCCGAAGCACGTACTGAATCCAAAGATAACGAAAAACGCTTGTTGGTGGGATGTATTTTTGAGACGGATCATACTGTTTTTTTTCAGTGTATCCGGGGACTGTATACAGATGAACCGGAAACGTTTAACGGAATCTACGACCGGAAGGCAAATACTACCCAGATGTATGCCGAAAAGGAAGGTATAAAAGATGACCTGACCGGCTTTATGGCTTTCCGTCCCAAGGCATGCAGTGCACAGGGAGAATATGGAATGATTATTGATGCCGGAGAAGTGATGACCTGGTTGGAAGAAAATCCTGAAGCGGCAGAAAATGAAAAACTTTCGGCACTGAAAGAATTGACGGATGATTCTAATCCGGTAGTGATTATTACAGTCCCTAAATAAGGAAGGAGGTATGTTCTTGTCCACCTGTTTGGGAATGGACAAGAATATACTTATTTGATAATTAGAAAAGTAACAGTTTGTACCCAGTCTCGTTTTGTCCATCTATATATGGCGGCTCGTAAAGGGAAAACGACTATTTTTGCATACACTAAGTGTAAACGGAAAAACTAATATAGAATGATAAAGACACAGAACTACCGGTTTTTGATCTGTCTGGCACTATTTGCGTTGGCAGCATGTTCCGGTGCGAAAAAAGAAGAAGCCGCCGATGAAGGAGTAGCTACCGTATTGCCGGATGAGAAGAATGAAGTGACCGTGTTGCCTTTGAAGCGGCAAATATTCAATCACGAGTTGGTGAGTAATGGCAAGATAGTGGCCGGAGGAATGGCAGATTTGCGTTTTGAAAGTTCGGGTATCGTGGCGCAGATTTATGTGAAGAACGGTGACCGGGTACACAAAGGACAAAAACTGGCAGAGCTGGATAAATTTCGTTTAAAAAATAAGACCGCACAGTCCAAAGATGCTTTGGAGAAAGCTAAGTTGGAATTGCAGGACGTATTGATAGGGCAGGGGTATGCAGCGGATGATACTGCCAATGTGCCCGATGATATCATGCAACTGGCACGGGTAAAAAGCGGCTATGATCAGACCCTTTCTCAATATGAACTGGCTAAATACGAAGAAGAACATGCCACTCTGGTTGCTCCTTTTGACGGAGTGGTGGCTAATCTCTTTTCCAAACCCTATAATGCTCCCAGCAGTTCAGACGCTTTCTGTACAATTATCGGTTCACAGGGCATGGAAGCTGATTTTACTGTATTGGAGAGTGAACTCCCCCTTATCAAAGGTGGCGACAAAGTGGTTGTTATCCCTTATGCAGATCCTTCTGCCAAATATGAAGGACGTATCTCCGAAATCAATCCGCTGGTGGACGATAAAGGCATGGTGAAAGTGAAGGCCGTTGTCAACGGACAGGGCAAGCTCTTTAATGGCATGAACATACGGGTTAATGTACATCGTTCGCTAGGTGAACAGCTGGTTGTTCCGAAGAGTTCCGTGGTATTGCGTTCCGGTAAGCAGGTGATTTTTACACTGAAAGATAATAAAGCGAAATGGAACTACGTACAGACCGTACTGGAAAATTCCGATGAATACACGATTGTGGAAGATGAAGTGCAAGAAGGAGATGTGGTGATTGTGACAGGCAATGTGAACCTGGCTCATGAGGCACCGGTGAAAGTTATTGAAAATAAAAATAAAAGGGGTGGTTAAGTTCTTGATACAGCGGCCCATTGCCGTATTGATGGCGTTTACCGCATGTTTTATTGTCGGTATGGTAACGTATTTCACGTTGCCGGTATCTCTGCTGCCGGATATTGCCATCCCGGAGATTACAGTACAAATCTCGGCACAGAACACTTCTGCGCGTGAGTTGGAGAATACAGTGGTGAAACCATTGCGCCAACAACTTATTCAGGTGGCTCGTCTGAAAGATATGGATAGTGAGGCGCATGATGGGGCAGGTCTTATCCGACTGAATTTCGACTTCGGCACCAATACGGATCTTGCTTTTATCGAAGTGAATGAGAAGATTGACGCCGCCATGAACTACCTGCCTAAGGATACAGACCGTCCTAAAGTGGTAAAAGCAAGCGCTACCGATATTCCGGTATTCTATCTCAGCCTCACCCTGAAGAATGACAGCGCTTACGGACAAACGGACGAACGTGCTTTCCTCGACCTGTGTGAATTTGCCGAAAGCGTCATCAAACGGCGTATCGAGCAGCTGACAGAGGTAGCTATGGTGGATATCACAGGATTGGTGGAGCGCCAGTTGCAGATTGTTCCCGATGAAAATAAGCTTGCCGTACTGGGACTTTCCATACAGGATGTAGAATCTGCTCTTGCCCAAAATAATGTGGAACCGGGAAGTATGACCGTACGTGATGGATATTATGAATACAATATCAAGTTCTCCACTCTGTTGCGTACGGAAGAGGATGTGAAGAGTATTCTTATTAACAAAAACGGACGCATCATCCGTCTGGAAGAGTTCTGCCGGATAGGTATTGTTCCCGTCAGGGAAAAAGGCGTATCCATGAGCAATGGTAAACGGGCAGTGACATTGGCCATTATCAAGCAGGCGGACGAGAATATGGATGACATGAAGCAGGCCATTGGCGGCACCATGAATTATTTTCAGAGTGTATATCCTGACATTGAATTCAGCGTTAGCCGAAACCAGACAGAACTTTTAGATTATACTATCTCCAACTTACAACAAAACCTTTCGTTGGGCTTTCTATTTATCTGTATCGTGGCCGTACTCTTTCTGGGGGATGTCAAATCTCCTTTCATCATCGGACTGAGTATGGTAGTTTCCATTGTGATCTGTTTTCTCTTTTTCTATCTGTTCAAGATGTCACTGAACATCATATCCCTGTCCGGATTGATTCTTGCACTGGGTATGATGATCGACAGTTCCATCATCGTAACTGAAAATATTTCTCAATATCGGGAAAAGGGTTACTCGCTGAAACGTGCCTGTATTGCGGGCACCAGTGAGGTGATTACTCCGATGCTCAGTTCCTCATTGACGACCATTGCGGTGTTTGTACCACTGATCTTTATGAGTGGTATTGCCGGAGCCATTTTCTACGATCAGGCTTTCTCGGTAACCGTTGGATTGATGGTTTCTTACTTCACGGGCATCATGTTGCTGCCGGTGCTCTATATGCTGGTTTACCGGACGGGACTGCGCAAATCATGGTTCTCGCGTATTCGAATCAATAATCCTATAAAGGATCATACACTCGATCGTTTCTATGATGCCGGGATTGATTTTATATTTGCTCATAAAACGGCAAGCGTATTGTTCTGCATCGTTTCCGTGCCATTGTGTGTATTCATGTTCTATTTCATAGGAAAAGAGCGTATGCCGGAAATAGATCAGAACGAGCTGATAGCCCGTGTGGAATGGAATGAGAATATCCATGTGGACGAGAATCGTCGCAGGGTAGACAATTTATTTGAGTTGTTTAAGACAGAGACTATCGAACAGACTGCCGCCGTCGGACAACAAGACTATCTCCTGAATCGGGAGCAGGCTCTTTCTTCTTCGGAAGCAGAACTTTATTTCAAGACAAAGAATCCCTCTGAGATAGTCCCTTTGCAGGAAAAGGTTTACCGTACCCTCAAAGCGGAGTATCCGTTGGCCGTGATTTCTTTTTCGCCCCCCGAGACGGTATTTGAGAAACTGTTTGTGACGGGAGAAGCCGATGTTGTGGCTGAACTCTATTCCCGCAACAAAGAAAAAGTGCCGACAGCGGATGAATTACGTAATCTGGAAGCTGAGTTTGCTACCCGCACAGGATATGCTCCCACGGGTATTGCCTTTGAAAATCAGCTGAATATCCGTATCAATAAAGAAAAATTGCTACTTTATAATGTTTCGTATGACGAGTTGTATCGCATACTGAAAACAGCTTTCAAAGAAAATAGCATAGCTACTCTTCATTCTTACCAGCAATATCTGCCTATCAGCATTGTGGGAGAGGAACAAACTGTTAACAGTATCTTACAGGAAACACTTGTTCCGACACGGGCGGATCAATATGGTGTTGAGTATCTGCCTTTGCGTGAGCTGGTATCAGTGGCACCGGCGGAAGATCTGAAAGCGATTACCGCAGGACGTAACGGAGAATATGTTCCGTTCCGTTTTTATGAAGTAAAAGAGGCGGAACCGCTTATGGAGCAAGTGAAGGAGGTGGTGGATGCTACCGGTGATTGGGATACCGCTTTTTCAGGAAGTTTCTTCTCTAACCGGAAGATGCTGGATGAACTGGTGGTTATTCTGTTTATTTCCATTCTGTTGATGTACTTCATTCTGGCGGCACAGTTCGAGAGTTTTGTGCAACCGTTTATAGTGTTGTTGGAGATACCGATAGACGTAGCGTTTGCCCTGGTACTGTTGTGGATATGCGGACATACGCTGAATCTGATGTCTGCCATCGGTCTGATCGTTACGTGCGGTATTATCATCAACGACTCCATCCTGAAACTGGATGCGATCAATGAATTGCGTAAGACGGGGATGCCGCTTCTGGAAGCTATCCATGAGGCGGGAAGGCGCAGGTTGCGTCCTATCATTATGACCTCGCTGACCACCATCTTTGCCATGGTGCCGTTGCTGTTCTCTTTCGATATGGGATCGGAATTGCAGAAGCCGCTTTCCATTGCTATGATTGGGGCGATGTTTATCGGTACGCTGGTCAGTCTGTTCATTATCCCTTTGATATATTGGTTTATTTACCGGAACAAAAAAGCTTGATACAATGAAGAAACTTAGTTTGATAATTCTATTCGGACTTTCTCTGATGCTTCCTGCCATTGCGCAACAGCAGGTAACGCTGGACTTGCAGCAGACGATTAAGATGGCGAACGACAGTTCGCTGGAAGCTTTCCGTACCAAAAATATGTATCTTTCAGGCTATTGGGAATATCGTACCTATAAGGCAAATCGCTTGCCGAGCCTGACGCTGAATATGACTCCTGCACAGTATAACCGTGACATTACGAAGCGTTATGACTCCGAACAGGATTTGGATATTTACCGTAGCCAACAGTCTTTCTATGCCTATGGTAACCTGGCAGTCAGGCAGAACTTTGACCTGACGGGTGGCACTTTCTATCTGGATACCGAGTTGGGCTATATGCGTAGTTTCGGTTCCAATCCCTACACGCAGTATACCAGTGTTCCCGTTCGTTTAGGTTATTCGCAAAGTCTGGTAGGTTATAATCCTTTTCGCTGGGAACGAAAGATTGAACCGCTGAAATACGAGAAAGTAAAGAAAGAATATATCTACAATGCTGAGCAGGTATCCGAACAGGCCACTACTTATTTCTTTGCACTTGCCATGGCGCAGGCTGAGTATGACTTGGCAAAAGAGAATGTCGCTTCTTCCGATACGCTTTATCGTATTGGTATGCAACGTCTGAAGATAGCCTCTATCAGTCGTGCCGATCTTCTGACGCTGAAGCTGGACGTGGTGAATGCCCGTAACACTTTGCAGAATGCTGAAAGTTCATTGAAACGTGCCATGTTCTCGCTGGCTTCTTTCCTCAATCTGGAAAAGAATACAGAGATACGGCTTCTTCTCCCTAGCCGTCCCGGAGAACTAAACATTCCTGTAGATGCTGCCTTGGATGCCGCCCGTTCCAACAACCCGAACTTCCTGGAATTGCGCCAGGACATATTGGAAGCAGAACGGAATGTAGACAAGACCAAGAAAGAATCCCGCTTCAACGCCAGTATCAACGCCAGTGTCGGTTTCAACCAGGTGGCGGAGAAATTTGGCGAAGCCTACAACCGGCCTATGCAGCAGGAAATGGTATCTGTCAGCGTCTCCATTCCTTTAGTGGACTGGGGAGTGCGTAAGGGGAAATATAATATGGCCCGTAACAATCTGAATGTAGTAAAGACCTCTTCCCGTCAGAACGAAATCAGCATTGAAGAAGAAGTCATTATGACCGTAAGTGATTTCAATGTCCAGCAAGACTTGGTGACAAGTGCCGAAGAAGCCCTCGACCTTTCCATCCTGGCATACAATGAAACCCGCCAACGCTTCATCATCGGTAAGGCGGATATCAGTAGCCTTACCTTGTCATTGAACCGTCAGCAAGAAGCCCAGCGCAACTATATCTCAGCCCTGAAAAACTATTGGCTGAACTATTATAAAATCCGCAAGCTAACCCTGCACGATTTTGCCAGCGGCTTCTCTCTTTCTGACAAATTCGATTATAGTCACTAATCACTAATAGTTAATCACTATGAATCGCCTTTCCCCTTTTACCCTCATCGTCACCTTTGTCTGTCTGGCACTGGTGGGTTTGGCCTTGGTTCCGATGCTTCCGGTCAAGCTGAATCCGTCGCGCACATTGCCGGGCTTTACGGTGCACTTTAGCATGCCGGGTACTTCGTCGCGGGTGGTAGAGATGGAGGCGACAAGCAAACTGGAGTCCATGCTGGCCCGCATCAAAGGGGTAAAGGGAATGTACTCTACTTCAAGCAATGGCTACGGTTCCATTACGGTAGATCTGGATAAACACGCTGATGTGGATGCGGTACGTTTTGAGGCTTCTACTATTATCCGGCAGACATGGTCGCAACTGCCTTCCGGAGTCAGTTATCCGTATATCGACATGAAGGTGCCCGATGCGAATACAGCCCGTCCGTTCTTATCGTTCACACTGAATGCACCGTCCACGCCTATACTGATACAGCAGTATGCAGAAGAACATATCAAGCCGCGTCTGGCTAAGTTGCAAGGCATTTATAAAATAGATTTAAGTGGTGCTACCCCGATGGAATGGCGGTTGGAATACGACAGTGAACAATTGCGGACGCTGGGAATCAGCATTTCTGATATCCAACGGGCCATCCAGTTACATTATAATAAAGAGTTTCTGGGAACGCACAACATGGATACGGCCGGTGGTAAGCAGTGGATACGTCTGGTCTTGATACCGGATGGAGTCAGCGGGCAATTTATTCCTTCAGACATCACGGTGACTGCTTCGGACGGCAAGATTATCCGCTTGGACGAGTTGGTGACTGTAGCGCGTATGGAAGAAGCCCCCCAAAGCTATTACCGTATCAATGGTCTGAATTCCATTTATATGTCTGTCACGGCCGTAGAGACTGCTAACCAATTGCAACTGAGTAATGAAGTGATGCAGGAAATGGAAGCAATACGTCTGACTTTGCCGCCCGGCTACGAGGTGCATACCAGCTATGATGCTACGGAGTATATTCGCGAGGAACTGAATAAAATTTATTTCCGTACGGGGCTGACAGTACTGATCCTATTGGTATTTGTCTGGATTATTACGTTGAATCTGAAGTATCTGTTGCTGATCGTTACCAGCCTGGCTATCAACATTTCCGTGGCGGTTATTTTCTATTATCTTTTCGGTTTGGAGATGCAACTGTATTCATTGGCAGGGATTACTGTGTCCTTGAATCTTGTGATAGACAGTACCATTGTGATGACGGATCACATCTTGCACAGGCGTAATCTGAAAGCTTTTATGTCCGTGCTGGCGGCTACCTTGACCACAATGGGGGCTTTGGTTATTATCTTCTTTCTGGATGAGAAAATCCGCCTGAACCTGCAAGACTTCGCAGCTGTGGTGATTATTAATCTGGCGGTATCTCTTTTCGTGGCTCTCTTTTTTGTTCCGGCCATGATTGATAGAATAAAGCTTGTCAAGAAGTCTTCGGAAAAGGCCTCTCGACTGGGTTGGTGGAAGAAGATTCGTCTTTACAGATGGATGCAGAGTGTGAAACACTGGGTGCGGAGTCATATACGTATTCGCAGGCTGACTGTTTACTTCACGCATTTCTATCAGTTGCTCATCCGTTTTCTTCTGCGCTGGAGGGTGGCGGTGTGCATTTTGCTCCTGCTTGGTTTCGGGCTGCCCGTTTTCCTTCTTCCTGAGAAGTTGGAGGGTGAAGGTAAATGGATAGAACGGTATAACAAGACGTTGGGCTCCTCTACTTATAAAGAGAAAGTGAAACCTGTGGTGGATAAGGCTTTAGGTGGTAGTCTTCGTTTGTTTGTGCAGAAAGTGTACGAAGGCAGTTATTTTAGTCGCAACGAAGAAGTGGTGCTCTATGCGAATGCGAACTTACCGAATGGAAGTACGCTGGAACAGATGAATACGCTGGTGAAACGTGTGGAAACTTATCTTAGCGGCTTCAAGGAGATTAAGCAGTTTCATGCTTCTGTCTATAATGCACGCAGAGCTAATCTTCAGATTTATTTCAAGAAAGAGTATCAGCATAGTGGTTTCCCTTATACGTTAAAGGCGAATCTGATTGGTAAAGTATCTGAGTTAGGAGGTGGCAGCTGGGATGTATATGGCTTGCAAGATCAGGGCTTTAGTAATGATGTTCGTGAGAGCGCAGGTTCTTATCGCATCAAGATGTATGGCTACAATTATGATGAACTCTATGCATGGGCCGAAAAGCTGAAGGAGGTGTTGCTTTCGCACCGTCGCATCAAGGAAGTGTTTATCAAGTCGGAATTTTCCTGGTGGAAAGACGATTATCAAGAGTTTTACTTTAATCTGAATAAGGAGCGTATGGCTCAGGAGGGGATTAATGCCCAGCACTTGTTCTCCGCTATCCAGCCGATATTCGGCAAGAATATGCAGGTGGGTTCGGTGGTGACGGAAAGCGGTACGGAAAGTATTCGACTTTCTTCCCGGCAGTCTCACGACTATGATGTATGGGCCATGCAGTTTTTTCCTTACGGTGTGGATGGCGGAAAGCATTATAAACTTTCCGAATTGGCTACGGTAGAGAAGGGGCAGATGCCGCAACAGGTAGCCAAAGAGAATCAGCAATATCGTCTTTGTCTGCAATATGAGTATATCGGCTCGTACGAGCAAGGCAATAAAATACAGAAGCGGGACTTGGAAGAGTTTAATAAATTGCTTCCGATGGGGTATACTGCTGAATCGGATAGTCAATCGTGGTCATGGGGTAAGAAAGAAAACAAGCAATACCTGTTGTTGCTGGTTGTGATTGCCATTATCTTCTTTACAACGAGTATTCTGTTCAATTCTCTGAAACAGCCTTTGGCTATTATCTTTGTTATTCCGGTATCTTATATCGGAGTGTTCCTTACATTCTATTGGTTCCGCCTGAATTTTGATCAGGGTGGTTTTGCTTCGTTTGTGCTGCTTTGTGGTATTACGGTAAATGCCAGCATCTATATTCTGAATGAGTATAACAGCATCCGTAGCCGCTTTCCCCGGCTTTCTATGCTTCGGGCATATACAAAGGCGTGGAATGCAAAGATACTGCCTATTTTTCTTACGGTAGTTTCCACCATTCTGGGTTTCATTCCGTTTATGGTGGGGACGAATAAGGAAGCTTTCTGGTTTCCGTTGGCTGCGGGTACTATTGGCGGATTGGTTATGTCTATTATCGGTATTTTCTTCTTCTTGCCGGTGTTTAGTTTGAAGAGGAAAGAGGTTGGCAAATACCATAAAAAAGGTATTAAGGCCCCAAAAAAGAAGTTTGCAGGCAGGAGCTGCCGTTCCCTCTAATAGAAACTCGCGTTTCTCCTAATGGGAACTGTCGTTTCCTTTAATGGGAACGCTCGTTCCCTCTCGTGGAAACTGTATTACAAGCAGAAAGTCATGTAGGCAGGCAGATATACTACTTCTTCCTTTACATTCAGGTTTTTAGGATGGATCACATAACTCTCCCCTATGCGCTGATGAAAGGTCTCGTTGAAACGGGTGAGTGAACGAATGGTATATTTGTCATTCGATTTCACCTCTATTGGAAAGATTTTATATTTTAATTTGCTATGGTTCGAGAGAATAAAGTCTATTTCCATGTCGTTGCGATGCTTCTCTTCATTGTATCGGGTATAAAAGTAAAGCTTGTGTCCGGCAGCCACAAGCATCTGCGCGATTACGTTTTCATAGAACATACCCTCGTTCACTGATAGTTTTCCCAACAAAATTTCCCGGTAAAGTTCTCCGTCGGAGATTTCATTCTCGTCAAATGTATGGCTGATGAGTAGCCCGGTATCACCCATATAACACTTCACATAGGTCCTGTCTTCATTCAGTGAGAGCCCTACATTGGGATCTGAACAGTTAAAACATTCGTTGGCAATCATCGAATCGGAGAGCCAAAAGAAGGTATCGTGATATTTGGGGAAGCTTGCCCCCTTCTCAATGCGGTTCATCAGCACCCGTCTTTCCGAGCGCGAGAGAAAGGCTGGAATCTGGTCAAAGATGCTCAGCACGCTCGACCTGTATCCAGACCTTATCTTCATTATATCATTCCGATACAGTGTCAGTATATCCCTTTTTTCCATATCGGCCATCTCAAAGCTCCGGTTATTCTCAAGGTATGCCGACAAGCTTTTTGGCATACCACCTACAATCATGTATTGCCGGAACAGCAACATAGCCTTGGCGTGAAGCCCCTGTTCCAAAGGCTCTTTTTTATCAAAGCATTGGCGGATATATGCCATCAATGGTTCTTCACCCATTGCCCAGGCAAACTCCTCGAAGTCCATGGGGTACATGGACAGTGCTCTCTCTTCTGATGGAATAGTTATATCCTTTACATTTTCTTTTATGGATATGAGTGAACCTGTCTCTATATAGTCGAATCGCCCGTCTGCTACCAGATACTTTATCGCTTGCCGGGCTTTCGGGAACTGTTGTATCTCATCAAATATGATAATGGACTCCTTCGGGTAAAGTTTCACACCGTATTCTGAAGATAGAATCAGAAAAAAGGTGTCGAGGTCATTCATGTAATTGTTGAAGGCTGAAATAACCGAGTCACTTATCTTGTTGAAGTCTATCAAAAGATAACTCTGGTATTCACTCTTTGCGAACTCTTCCACAAGGGTGGACTTGCCTATCCGTCGGGCACCTTCTATCAGAAGTGCCTTAGTGCCTGCCGCCTGCTGTTTCCAGACAAGCAATTTGTTGTACAATTTACGTTTAAATATCATGTTGTTCAATATTAATCCTTCTATCAATGCGCAAATTTAGTGATATTTCTGCAATGCGCAAACTTAATATAGTCTTAAAACCCTGCAATACGCATTTTTGTAAATCATTGTTTTACCTGCAATGCGCACTGTTTTACGAATCTTTTTGTACCAGCCTAGAAAAGTAGACACTAAAAATAATCTTTAGTTAATACTATTTTTTAAAGTAGTCAATACTACATTTTTTATTGCAGCAGCTCTATAAAATGGACACTGAAAAAAAATATTCGATAATTGATTTTTTGAAAAGAGGGCTTCAGGATAGGAACGGACTGGCTTTCTTTTCAAAGGCACTGGCAGAAATGCGCGCATAAAGTCGAAGATGTTTATTAAAATCAGTATATTTGTTGCACCATACATGAATGATAACCTATGCATATTATACTGAGATTGCTATTACTACGGGAAATGCTGTTCTGTTTATTGCTTTTTGGGGGGATGATTGTGTTTGCGTCATCTTGCCAGCATCCTATAGAGGAAGCTCCCATTTGCAGTACCACCACCTTACGGGCTACCGACACAGTGCAAAGTCCGTCTCTGAAAGCTTCTATCTATTGTTACTATGGCCGTCGATACCTGAATGGACATAACTATGAGGATGCACTGCAATGCTTTTCACAAGCTGCCGGCATATTCGAAAAGAAATCACTGACCGCTTCTTATGCCAATACCTTGCGAAATATGGGGCGGGTTCATCTTTTATCTTCGCGTCCGGACAGTGCCCTGTATTATTATCTTCAAGCGCAGGAGGCAGTGGCGGACTTTGACCTGACTCTTTTTATGGATATTTCTACTGAATTATCCATTGTCTGCCATAATGTGGATGATTGGGAAGAAGGAAAGCAACAAATGCTTCAATACCGGAGAATATCGGCAACGGACGAACTTCCGATGCGGCGGGTTTCCAATGGGATGTTTCTGATGAAAGAGAATTTTGTGAGAGGAAGGAATCGAAATCTGAACCTGTTGCAGGGCGAAGAGTTTAAAATCAAAGACTACAGGCAGTTTGCTTCCGAATATCAGGAACTTTATGCAAGCTGGTGTAAAATGAATGAGGATCAATTGGCTTTAGACCGTGAAATAAAGGAGAAGTACAATAGTGAAATCTTGAAAAATGAGAATCAGCGGATAAGAAATGAGCTGTTAAATCGTAAAGTATGGTTGCTTTCTATCGGTTTCGGAGCCATGCTTTTAGTTGTAGTTGGCTTTGTGGCTTTTCACTTATACAAACGGAATGTTCAGAGGAGGATTGAACATTTGCTTACTCGCCTGAAAGAGAATGAGAAACAATTGGATGAAGGAAGACTGGAATCGGAAGAAAAACGGCAGCAATTATTACAAGAAAATCATGAATTGTCTCGGAGGATAGAGAAGTTGTTCGTCCGGCAGAAAGATAAGGATGAGTTGAACTCTTATTTGCAGAAACTGAATGTATCCTATACAAAGCAATTGAAAGAATATCAGGAAATTCATTCCTTATTGCCTGTTGAGCGTACGCTTGCACTAAGCCGGTTGTGTCAGTTGCGTTGCCAACCGGCATATGGGCTGGTGAAGTCGGATGAGGAATGGATGGAGGTATTTGGAGTAATCGATACTCTTTATGGTGATATGTCGGAGAAACTGGACGGTTATAAACTGGGTATGCAGGAGCGGAGGATATGTTATCTTATCCGAGCCGGGTTCACGAATGGCATGATTGCCATTGTTTCTAACGTAACTGCCGATGCTATTGCGAAGTCAAAGCAGCGTATGAAGAGTAAATTTTTGTTGTCCGGTGGTGATGCTTTTGATGATTTTATACGGAAGTTGTAGAGAATAAAGAGAATGTCTTGTCCGGTTGAGGTTCTTCTTTTTATCTTTATTACAGAGGTAATATTTTGATTTATAGTGCTATATCTGATTTGATTTTTGTCCGGTATCTTTTCTTGTTTAAGTGTAGTATCCTGCCTAATTTTGCTACATTCCAAGTCGGGATGTTAGCTGCATTCCAACTTTGATACTGATACCGTATAGTATTAATTGTAACGGAGTAGCTGGCTGTTGTGATGGATAAAACGGAAGTTTCCTTATTGTTTTATTAAAATCTATGCTTATGAAAAAGATTTTGAATGTCTCGGAAATGAAGCAGGTGCGTGGAGGGGCGGTTCCTTCAAGTATGTGCGGTGAAGGTGAGTCACTATATACTTGTGCTACCATTTGGGTGGGAGGAGGCCGTTCTAGTGGCTCCGTTTGTGCTACAAGCGGAGCAATGGCTCGCACGAGCGTAAACTTGATTTATTATGATCAAGGTGTTAAAGATGATGTAGCAAGTATTCGTTGTACGTAAGTTTTGATTGATTGCATAGGGGAACAGAATTTTATTCTCCTATGTAATTCACAACTATAAAGTATGAAAAAGATAGTTTGTATAATATATATTTTTTTGTGTTCATGCCATAGTCAGTCTGACAGTAATCTAATGGTTTGGCATTATGATGATTTCATAAAAAGAGATGTGAAACTCTCTGATATAGCGGACAAGGTAACAATCATTCAACCCGATTCTATTGATTATAAGGGGGCTAGAATTGTGCATGCTTCATCTTTTTTCTTGGCTGGAACGGAGCAGGGTATATTGAGGTATGATAAAGAAGGGCATTTTATGAATAGGATAGGGGGAATAGGGCAAGGGCCGGGTGAATATAGTAGACTTTATCAAATGGCAATAAATGAAACAGACCGGATTATTTATGTTTATCGTATGGATACTTCTACATTATTATCTTTTTCTTATGAAGGGACTTTTCTAAATAAATATTCTCTTCAACTTCCTGAAAAGTGGGCATGGAAGTTTTATTATTTGAAAGGCAAGCTTTACTTTTATTATAGTGTAGAAGCTGATGATAAATTGCGTTCTTGTATGTATGCCATAACAGATACAATAGGGAATTTATTATCTTTTAAACAAGACGAAAGTATATATTTTGCTTCAGGTAATTATCCGAGTTTCCCTTCTGACCATATCGGACTTTTTGGTGATGCTATGTTAGCTTGGAATCAATATAGTGATACCATCTATCGAATTTCAGAAAAAGGGGAAGAGGTTCTTGCTGTATGGGGTAAGTGGGATAAGCGACTGACTCCTGCCAAAGTGGAAAAGGAAGAATATTATCAATCTATGATAATATATACTATAATAGAAACGGTTTATTATTATTTGTGTATATGGCGTCCTTATGACATAATGAAGAACCAATGGAATTATTGTTTTTATGATAAAACATCTGGGAAGTTATTTAATTCAGAGGGAATCGTCGATGATTTATGTGGACTTTCTTCTGTAATTCCATCTAACTATTACGTGATGGATGGTTATGAATATTTGGAATGTGGCTATCCAACTTATAAACTATTAGATGCTTGGTTGGTTTCTGATAATTCTGAAATACGGAAACTAGCTGAGAACATAGATGAAGAAGGTAATAATGTATTGATACGGATTCGGCTGAAGAAATAAGATGAATAAGTTAATAGCATAGATATCTGAATATACAATGAAAACACTTTTATCGAGTTATCTAAGAGAATTACATATCCCCTTTACAAGAAGTTTTGCCGATAAACTTTTTGCAGAGCATCCGCATCGCTATAACTTGTATGGCTTGTCGGATATGTTGTCTGTCTATAAAATAGAGAATGCTGGAGTACAAGTGGAAGATAAGAATTTGGGGGAATTGACTTTTCCGTTCGTGGCTCACGTTGGTAATGATTTTGTAGTCGTGAGACATTTATCCGGACAAATGGTGGAATATATTTGGCGTGGGAAACAAATATTTGTATCTGCAGATGAATTTAAAAGATTATGGTCGGGCATCGCACTTGTTGCCGAACCGGGAAAGTTATCAGTAGAACCGGAATATAAAAAACATTGGAAAGCGGAATTTTTGAGTTCAGTTCAGAAAATAGCTATGATTCTGATTTTAGCTATTTTATTGTTATTGGGATGTTTGCAACATCAGTTGTTCTCTTCTGTGGTAGGTAGCTTATTGTTACCAATTAATTTGGCAGGTGTAGGGGTAACTTATTTACTATTGCTGAAACAGGGTAAAGTACAAAGCGAGTATACTGATAAAATTTGTTCTTTATTTAAACAAGGTGATTGTAATAGTGTGCTGGAGTCTGAAGCGGCTAAGCTATGGGGAGTATTTAGTTGGAGTGAAATAGGACTTGGCTATTTTGTATCAAGTCTTATCATGACAGTATTTTATCCCCAATGGGGACCCTACTTGGCTCTTGTCAATTTATTGTCTTTACCTTACACGGTTTGGAGCGTTTGGTATCAGTATAAGGTGGCTAAACAATGGTGTCCGTTGTGCTTGTCTGTTTTGTTGCTGCTTTGGCTGACGGCTATTGTCAATGTTTGTGTAGGATGGCAGTGGCCGGCTTTTGAAATACAGGAGATTCTGTTTGTTGTCATACTTTATTTACTCCCTTTCTTAGCTTTACACCTTCTGGCTGAACGTTGGTTTCGTTCAGAACAATTAGAGAGTGTAAAGTATGAATTGAGTAATCTGAAAGCATCAGAGAATGTTTTTCTTTCTCAATTAGAACAACAGCCTCGTTATGAGGTTGGTGCTGTCACTTCTCAAATTCTTTGGGGATGTCCGCAAGCAAAGTTGCGTATTGCGATCCTGACTAATCCGCATTGTAATCCATGCGCACGGATGCATAAGCGTATTGGCATATTACTGAAACAAATGGGGGACAAGGTTTGTGTGCAATATATTTTTTCATCTTTCAATAAAGAGCTTGAAAACAGCGTCCGGTTTCTTCTTGCCGTTTATCAACAGGAAAAACGTGATAAGGCTGAAAGGATTTATAATGAGTGGTTTGCAGGAAAGAAGTATTTGGGTGAAACCTATATCATGACGTTTGGTTATGATTTGGGAACTACGGAAGTTTCTCAAGAGTTGGGTAATCATAATGAATGGCAATATAAAAACAGGTTAACGGCAACTCCCACTATTTTAATAAACGGTTACCAGTTGCCGGATAATTATAAGATTGAAGATATGAGGTATTTGGGGGATTTAAATATCAATTGATGAAACATTCATTTCCATACTATCATCAGGCGGATGCAATGGATTGTGGTCCTACCTGTTTGCGGATGATTGCTAAATATTATGGTAAAAGCTATTCATTACAGACATTGCGTGCACGCTCATTTATATCCCGTGAGGGAGTATCACTATTGGGGATTAGTGATGCGGGAGAGGCTATTGGTTTTCGGACGTCGGGAGTTTATGTATCATTTGAACAATTTATTACGGATGTACCGTTACCTTGCATCTTACATTGGAACCAAAACCATTTTGTAGTTTGCTATGGCATTAAAAAAAGAAAAGGGGAGTATTGGTTTCAGATTGCTGATCCCGGAAAACAGATGGTGACTTATAATGAACAGGAATTTAAGAAGTGCTGGCTGTCGACAAGGACAGAGGGAGAAGATGTCGGTACAGCATTGATATTGGAACCCGGACCGGACTTTTATCATCGTGAGGATGAACCGGAAATTAGAGAAAGAGGATTGCTTTTCTTTCTGAGATATCTCACCCCTTATAAAAAGCAATTGATACAGTTGATATTGGGGATGCTAACAGTCAGCTTGTTGCAACTGATTCTCCCTTTTCTGACGCAGTCATTGGTGGACGTAGGTATCCGTGATAGTAATTTGAATTTTATCATTCTGGTACTGATAGCACAAATCATAATATCTGTATCGCAACTTTCGGTAGAGTTTATTCGCAGCTGGATACTGTTACATGTTAATACACGTATTACTATCTCTTTAATATCTGATTTTCTGGCTAAGTTAATGAAATTGCCATTGCACTTCTTTGACTCAAAAATGGTAGGTGACATTATGCAACGTATCGGTGATCATGAACGTATTAAAACGTTCCTAACAGGGTCATCTATTACCACACTCTTTTCCTTTGTCAATTTCTTTATTTTTGCCTTTGTACTTGCTTATTATAATCTCACAGTATTAGGTATTTTCTTATTAGGCAATATTTTGTACGTTTGTTGGATACTCGTTTTCATGAAGTATCGGCGTGAACTGGACATACGACGCTTTGCACAAGCTGCCGGAGAACAAAGCAGTCTGATACAGATGGTGACTGCCATGCAGGAAATCAAACTGAACAACTGTGAAACGCAAAAACGCTGGCAATGGGAGCGCATACAGGTGAAATTGTTTAAAATCAGTATAAAGGGGTTGGCATTGGGACAGGTTCAGCAAGTGGGCTCTATTTTCTTTAATCAGACCACGAACATTGTAATCTCATTCATTGCGGCAAAGGCGGTGATAGATGGGCAGATGACTTTGGGTATGATGATGTCTCTTACTTATATTATCGGGCAGTTGAGTTCTCCGGTTTCTTCTTTTATCAGTTTTGCTCAGCAGTTTCAGGATGCGAAGATTAGCTTGGAACGTCTGAATGAGATACATAGCAAAAGGGATGAAGAACAGGATATCTCATCGAAACTGACGGTGTTGCCGGAAAAGGGAGATATTCGGATCGAGAATCTGTCGTTCAGTTATGATGGTGCAGACAGGGATTATGTGCTGGATGATATTTCTCTTCATATTCCCCGACATAGGGTGACAGCTATTGTTGGAGCGAGTGGAAGCGGTAAAACCACTCTGATAAAGTTGATGCTCGGCTTCTATACTCCCAATAAAGGAATTGTCAAAATACAGGATACTCCGTTGGAAAATATTAATCCGCATCTATGGCGTGCCCGAACTGGTTCTGTGATGCAGGACGGTTTCATCTTTTCTGAAACAATTGCCCAGAATATTGCAGTGGGCGAAGAGCTGATTGATATTGAACGCTTGCGGCATGCGGTGACTATTGCAAATATTCGTGATTTTATAGATTCTCTACCGTTAGGATATAACACTAAAATTGGTATGGAAGGAAATGGTATCAGTCAGGGACAACGACAACGCATTTTGATAGCCCGTGCCGTTTATAAGAATCCGGATTATCTGTTTTTTGATGAGGCTACTAATGCTTTGGATACCAATAATGAACGTGAGATTATGGAACATTTGTACGAATTCTATAAGGGCAAGACGGTCGTGGTGGTGGCTCATCGGTTGAGTACGGTGAGAGATGCGGACAACATAATAGTGCTGGATAGAGGGAAGATTGCGGAAGAGGGAACTCACCTGGAACTGACTGAGCGGAAAGGTTTGTATTATCAGTTGGTGAAAAATCAATTGGAACTGGGTAATTAGAAATTTGTAACTCAATACTGTGGAAGAAGAGAAGAAATACAAGGAGATAGAACTGCGTAGTGAAGAAGTGCAGGAAGTTATGAATCACATTTCACCTTGGGTGGTGAGGTGGGGGATAACGGTGCTATTTATTATTCTACTTGTTATATTGGTTGGGTGCTGGGTCTTTCGATACCCAGATGTGCTGCAAGCGGAAGTAACTCTGACGACTGAAGAACCTCCGGCTTTTATCTTGGCACGTTCAGCAGGAAAGATTGATACGTTGTATATAAATAATGGTGGCATGGTGCAGGCAGGCGAGCGTTTGGGGGTAATTCAGAATACTTCTGTTACTGAAGATGTACTGTGGCTGACAGATTGTATGAAAGAATGGAAAGAGGCCGGTTATGAACCGGATAAGGGAGCGGACTATTTTATAGGTAAACGCTTGCAATTAGGGGAACTGCAATCGGTGTACGCTTCTTTCATAATTTCTCTTTCGGATTATGTCCGTTTTATTGAGCAGGACTATTACACAAAGAAATTGAATGCCGGAAGAAAGCAGCTGGACGGGCAACGTTCTTATCTCAATCTGGCGCAGCGTGAACATACATTGACTGAAAAAGAAATGAAATTGGCGCAAAGTATGTATGACCGGGATTCCATCCTTTTTGAAGGAGATGCTATGATTGCAGTAGAATTTGAAGAGTCGGGTAGTCGTTATTTGCAGAGTCTGCGTACCAGGGAAACTTCCGGCATGAGTTTGTTGCAAGCTGAAATGCAATTGGAGCAGCAGGAAGAAAACTTGTTGGATTTGGGCAAGCAGGCTTATGATGAAGAACAAAACTACAGACTTGAATTGAAGAATGCAGTGGAACAGCTTGAAGCTCAATTGAGTTCGTGGGAACAGAGCTATTTGTTCTGTAGTCCGATTTGTGGCAAAGTAACTTTTATGACGGTTTGGAGCCGTAATCAGAATGTGGAATCAGGGGAGACAGTCTTTGTGGTACAACCTTCGAAAGATTCGAAAGTCGTTGGAAAGGCAAAACTTCCTTTGCAGGGTTCAGGAAAGGTACAGATAGGACAGAAAGTGCATGTACGTATGGATAATTATCCTGATCAGGAATTTGGTTATGTAAAGGGAAGGGTGGAAAGTATTTCTCCGGTTCCGACAGAAGACGGAGTATACATTGTGGAAGTCGCTTTGCCGGATGGCTTACATACAAACTATGGCAGAACGCTTCCCACAGTACGCGAATTGAAAGGGACAGCGGATATTATATTGGCGGACAGGAATGTATTGGAGCGTTTGTTAGCTCCGTTAAGGAAGATAGTGGAATACGAAGACTAAATAAAACTTTCGTTACTTTCCATCAACTCCCGAACTTTTTCGTACTTTTGTCGCCTCATATTATGAGTAGATGAATGGAATTATTCCGATTGTCTATATCTAAATCATAAAAGTATATGTTGACCAAAGTAATAGAACAAGCCAAGATAGACCACTTTGCCAGATGGATGGGACATGCGGAGAGAATCGTTATTGTAGCCCATGTGGCACCGGATGGTGACGCTATCGGTTCTTCATTAGGATTATGGCACTTCCTTAATTCACAAGATAAGACAGCCAACGTCATTGTGCCGAATGCTTTTCCCGATTTCCTGAAGTGGATGCCGGGCAGTAAAGATGTGTTGCTTTACGACCGCTACAAAGAGTTTGCTGACAAACTGATAGCTGAGGCGGAGATCATTTGCTGCCTGGACTTCAACGCTTTGAGCCGTATAGATGCGATGGCAAGTGCCATAAAGGCTGCCAAAGGAAAGAAAATATTGATAGATCATCACTTGTATCCCGAAGAATTCTGCAATATTACTATTTCGCACCCAACTATATCTTCCACTTCCGAGCTCGTATTCCGTCTGATATGCCGCATGGGCTACTTTAGCGAAATAACCAGACAAGGAGCGGAGTGTATTTATACCGGTATGATGACTGATACTGGTGGCTTTACTTACAACTCTAACAATCGGGAAATCTATTTTATTATCGGAGAACTGCTATCTAAAGGCATTGACAAAGACGATATTTACCGAAAAGTTTATAATACTTATTCCGAAAGTCGCCTGCGACTGATGGGGTATGTGCTTTCGCAAATGAAGGTGTATCCTGACTACCATGCTGCTTTGATATCACTGACCAAGAACGAACAGGGACGCTTCGACTATATCCGGGGTGACAGTGAAGGATTTGTAAATATTCCTTTGAGCATAAAGGATGTGCTTTTCTCATGCTTCTTGCGCGAAGATACTGAAAAGCCAATGATTAAAGTTTCGTTGCGTTCGGTAGGCACATTTCCCTGTAATCAATTGGCTGCCGAATTCTTCAATGGAGGTGGACATTTGAATGCTTCCGGCGGTGAATTCTATGGTACAATGGATGAAGCAAAGAAAGTTTTGGAGCGTGCTTTAGAGAAGTTTAAGCCTTTATTGAATGCGAAAGGATAAAAAAAGAGGGGCACAAAGGTTAAAAGATACGAACTTTCCTCGTAGAGCTTTCAACTTTCGACGAAATCGAATACTTTTGTACGGAATTACTAAATAACAGATAATGAAGAAACTTACATTATTCTTTTTGTCCTTGCTGGCATGTGGATTGGCTTTCCAGGCTTGTGATAATACCAAGACTTATGCAGAAATGCTGGAGGACGAAAAAGATGCTATAAAGGCATTTATACGGGACAGTAGTATCACTGTTATATCTCAGACTGAATTTTACAGAAACGACTCGACTACAAAGGAGAATGAGTATGTGCAGCTTGCCAGCGGTGTATATATGAATATCGTAAACAAAGGTTCTACTAATTTGGCCGATACCGTAAAGCCGAACGGCCAGATATTGGTTCGTTTCTCAGAATATAGCCTTATGGATAAAGTGACAACAGTATCTAATCTGGGTTATGCAGAGGTAGTCGATGAATTTAACTATAGAGTAACAAGTTCTTCTATTGCCGGCCAGTTTACACAGGGATTTATGCTCAATTATTATGGTCCTGCTGTCCCTGCCGGTTGGCTAGTGCCGTTGGATTATGTGCGTGATGGTGCGTGCGTTAAACTGATTGTTCCTTCTAAAATGGGACATAGCTCAGCTATGCAATCTGTATACCCTTATTATTACTATATTCAGAAATATCAAATCTATAAAT
>NZ_CBVI010000057.1 GCF_000513195.1 Bacteroides timonensis
ACTTAATTATGATACAGTACTTAACGTAGCCGATGGAATTATAATTTGCGCAAACGGGGTTGAAAATATGCGTTTGCGCAGATTATAAGTTTATAATTTGCGCAAACGGGTGTTTTTTCTTATGTTTGCGCAAGTTATAAATGGAGGAAAGACTGATGAACGTAAAGTTGATAGGACGTAAAAAGGAATTGGAAGCCTTGAGGGAATACATCAGTTCCAATAGGTCGGAGTTTGTAGCGGTCTATGGTCGTCGTCGTGTAGGAAAAACATTTCTTATCCGTCAGATGGCAGCGGACAACTTTGCTTTTTATGTAACAGGGATGGACAATGCAAATATGAAAGAGCAGTTGACGAACTTCGGCATTGCTCTTCAAAGGCATAAAAGATCGACTTCCTTGTCTGTACCCGAAAACTGGATCTTGGCTTTTTATGAACTTGCCCGTTATCTGGAGACATTACCCGATGGGCCGAAGGTGATCTTTATAGATGAACTGCCGTGGATGGACACGCCTAAATCGGGGTTTGTCAGTGCACTCGAGAATTTCTGGAATAGCTGGGCAGCCGTTCGCACGGATGTGAAGCTGATTGTTTGCGGTTCTGCCACTTCATGGATGATAAACAAGTTGATAAAGAATCGCGGTGGTTTGCACAACCGCATTACGCACCGGATGATTATTGAACCTTTTGTGCTTAATGAATGTGAGCAGTACTTCATGGCGAATGGTTTCTCTTATTCCCATCGAGACATTGCAGAGTGTTATATGGTGATGGGCGGCATTCCTTATTATCTTTCTTTTATGCGGAAAGACCGCAGTTTGGCGCAGAATATTGACCGGTTGTTTTTTGAAAGTGGGGCAGAGCTGTCCGATGAATTTGAAAACCTCTATCGTGCCTTGTTCAAGAATGCCGGTTTGCATATACAGATAGTAACTGCACTTGCCACGAAGGCTAAAGGGCTGAATCGTAAAGAATTGCTCAGGATCACAGGACTGACCAATAACGGAGCTTTCAGCATAGCCCTTGAAGAATTGGAGAGTTGCGGTTTTATTCGCCGGTATGAACCTTTCGGAAAGCCGAGGATGAGCCCGACAGGAAGGTTGCAGCGGGATGCTTTGTTTCAATTGGTGGACTTCTACACTTTATTTTACTTTCGCTTCATACGTACCAATCGTTATCGCGATGAACATTTCTGGACTACTTCGCAGAACACTCCACTACATGCCTCGTGGAGCGGTTATGCCTTCGAGATGCTTTGTCTGGACCATGTGCGGCAGATAAAGGCGGCACTCGGAATAGCCGGTGTGCAGACGTTGGTTTGTTCGTGGAGTAGTTCTACTGTAGATAAAGGGGCACAGATAGACTTGGTAATTGATCGCAAGGATGAAACTGTAAATCTCTGTGAGATGAAATATTACTCTACGGTGTTTGCGATAGACAAAGGCTATGAAGAAAAGTTAAGAAACAAGATTGCCGCTTTTCGAGAAGAAACAAATACACGAAAGTCGTTGATGCTGACTTTTGTCACCACTTACGGGTTAAAAGAGAATATGTATTCCGGTTGCGCTCAGAGCCAGGTGCTTTTGGACGATTTGTTCAAGGAATGACGGTGTAACTTTGCTTTTTTGTCAAGAGCAGATTTACATAAGATTAACAGACGGGAGGCTCAAACCTCCCGTTTTTGCTTTCGGAACAGACCGTCTGTTTACCTCAAACGCATCATCCGTTTACCCCGAACGCATCATCTGTTTGCCTCAATTGCATCATCCGTTTCGCAGGGCTGAATAACCGAAATGCCACACCTCAACAACCTAAATGCCAGCCATCTCACCTGTTGAGGTGTCGCATTTGACCCACTGAGGTGTGGCATTTGGGGAACTGACATGTGGCATTTCAAATGGGGACAGTAGATATAAAAAAAGAACGGAGAAGCGATGCCTCTCCGTTTATGCTAATTTAAAATTGAATCTTAAATAGATTTACCGATACAAATATACGACATAGAGGAGGCGATGTCAAGTGTTTAGGAGATTTTTTGTATTAGAAGTTGCAGATTAATGGGATTATTTTAAATAGATGCTTTGATAAAGTTCTGCATAATTACAGTTAGTATCAAGGTTAAAGTGGTTCGATCACTTTCTCTATCTCCCCCTCAAAGTTCGGTGTAAACACACCTTTCCCCATATTCTCTTTAATCTCCTCTATGGTCCAGAAACGACCACCGTCCAATTCATCGCTTGGTTGTATCTCGCCGTCGTAAACCGTTTTGTGTACAAAGACAAGTTCTTTCTCGCGTGCGGATTCAAAGACGTAACTCGTAATGGTTTCGGGAGTAAAGTCGGTGATACCTAACTCTTCCCGTACTTCGCGCTTCAACGCCATTTCTACACTTTCGCCCAGGTCTACATGCCCTCCTACGGAAGTATCCCACTTTCCCGGCTGGATATCTTTCCATTCGGGACGTTTCTGCATATACAGTTCGCCTTTGGAATTAAAAACGTGAAGGTGAATGACCGGATGCAAGAGTTTGCTACCACTGTGGCATTCGCCACGTGTAGCGGCACCTGTGATATTTCCCTGTTCGTCGATGATAGGAAACATTTCTTGGTTGTTATCGCTGTTCATAATTTTACGGTATTAATAATGAAGAATCTCCATAACTCAGAAAACGAAAGTCATGACCTAATGCGAAGTCATATATCTTGCGCCAGTTACCTTTTACAAAAGCCGAGACAAGCAATAGCAATGTACTTTGTGGTTGATGGAAATTAGTGACCATGGCACATACAATCTTGTAGTCGTATCCCGGTGCGATAATGATCTGCGTGCTGGTGTGCAGGGCTTCCATATTGTGACGGTTCAGGTAGTCGAGTATAGCTTGCAGGGCTTTTACAGACGTGATATTCGCAGCTTCTTCTACTGTTTCATAAGGTTGCCATTGGCGGACGTGAAGTTCTTCTTCTGTTGCATTCGGATTTTTCAGAAGGGTGACACCGATATGGTAGAGACTTTCCAGTGTTCGTACGGAGGTAGTGCCTACGGCAATTGCTTTTCCGTTGTGAGCAATCAGATTTTCAATTGTCCCGCGAGAAACAGATATATATTCGGTATGCATCTCATGTCCTTCGATTTCTGCGCTCTTTACAGGTTTGAAAGTTCCTGCACCTACGTGCAATGTCAATTCCTCCAAATCTACTCCTTTTTCTTTTAATGCATCCAGTACACGGGGGGTAAAGTGTAGTCCGGCAGTAGGAGCGGCTACTGAACCTTTTATTTTAGAATAAACAGTCTGATAAGTTTCCTTATCACTTTCTTGTGTATCCCGATTCAGATAAGGCGGAATGGGAAGTTCGCCGAATACTTCGAGGATATCAGCAAAAGTTATCTCCGGATTATCCCAACGGAAATCTACCCAATGGCTGGTACCGTGGCATTCACCACGGGTAGCAGTCAAAGTAATCGGTTGCTCTTTTACAGTCATTTCCCGTTTCAGCGTACCTTCTTTCCACTTCTTCAGATTACCGATCATACAAAGCCAGGCGGCATGTTCGGTTTGCTGGAAATTAAGCACATAATCGTTCGGCTCAATCGGTTCCAGACAAAAGACTTCAATGAGAGCGCCGGTTTCTTTACGGAAGTGCAGGCGTGCCTGTATCACTTTTGTATTATTGAATATCATCAGACTTCCCGTCGGGAAATAGGATGGAAGTGAAGTAAAGCGGTCTTCGGATACTTCACCATGGCGGTAGACCAAGAGTTTGGACTGATCGCGCACTGGTAGAGGGAATTTTGCGATACGTTCATCCGGTAACGGATAGTTAAATTCACTGATACGGATATGTTTTGGATCTTCTTTCATGATAAACTTCTTTACGGGCTGCAAAGGTACGGATATTTATTCTCTTTTTTCTATCTTTTTTTATTGAGTTGCCGTATCTTTGTAGAGCGATTGTTTGTTTAAGCAACTTCAATCATAAATTGTAAATAATGCGAATCAGTAGTTGAATTATGTTCATATCCCGAAAGAAATGAATTATTCACCACAGAGTAACACAGAGTATCACAGAGCTTAATCGATTTGAAATCAGAATAATAGAACTCCGTGATACTCTGTGTTACTCTGTGGTGAAAAGATTCATAACCCTACAATAATGAATATAATTCAACTTCTGATTCGCATAAATAGCTAAATTGTAAATGATATGATGAAAATTGGTGATAAAGTGCGCTTCCTCAATGAAATCGGTGGGGGAATCGTAAAAGGATTCAGGGGGAAGGATATTGTGTTGGTGGAAGATGCCGATGGTTTTGATATCCCGATGCCCATGCGTGAGTGCGTAGTAATTGATACGGATGATTATAATATGACCCGGCCGGTGCCGAAAGCGGCTCCGAAGAAAGCGGAGGAGAAGCCGGTACGTTCTTCTATTTCTCATCCGGTTCAGGAAGATACTGAAGTGCGGCGCCTGTCCAAACCGCAGGTATCTGTTTACCGTCAGCCGGAAATGCGTGGTGGAGATATTCTGAATGTTTTTCTGGCTTTTGTACCGGAAGATATTAAGGCTGTCAGCACTACTCCTTTCGAATCTTATCTGGTGAATGATAGTAATTACTATCTGTATTATACCTACCTCTGTGCGGAAGGAAAAGCATGGAATGTCCGTTCCAATGGAATAGTAGAACCGAATACGAAGTTGTTGCTGGAGGAATTTGAGAAGGTGGAACTGAATGACCGTGAACATGTTGCCGTACAGTTCATTGCTTTTAAAGAGGGGCGTTCGTTTGCGATGAAGCCGGCGGTAAGTGTGGAACTTCGCATAGATACGGTGAAGTTTTATAAACTGCACACATTCCAGGAGTCAGAGTTCTTTGAAACGCCTGCATTGATTTACGATATAGTAAAGGATGATGTTCCCACTAAACAAGTGTATGTTTCTGCTGAAGAATTGCAATCAGCTTTGCTTCAGAAAACAGTGGTGGACAAACCCAAATCTCAGCCGATTGTGAAACGTGGCGGACAAAGTGGCATTATTGAGATAGACCTTCATATTGGTGAATTGCTGGATGATACTCATGGAATGAGCAACAGTGAGATACTGAATTATCAGCTGGATAAATTCCGTGAGGTGCTGGAACAGTATAAGAATAAACGTGAACAGCGTATTGTCTTTATCCACGGAAAAGGTGACGGTGTACTTCGTAAAGCGTTGCTGGATGAACTGAAACGTAAATATCCTACTTTCCGGCATCAGGATGCCTCTTTCCAGGAATATGGTTTCGGGGCAACGATGATAACGATAAAATAGTTACGAGCTACAAAAGCTACAAGCTACAATAGCTACAAGCTACGAGTTGCTGCGCTATTATTCTGCATAGTACTCGTAGCTTGTAGCTCGTAGCTCATAACTATTATATTCTCTTCTTTCCCAAAGGAATAGAAAGTCCGATAAAGGCATTCACATGTTTGGAGTTATTTCCAAAATACATATAGTCAGTACCCAGCATCAAAGGACCTATTTTGAAAGCAATACCGAATGTCTCGCCACCTTGTAACATGGAATAGCTCAACGTAGTATTAATCAAAGTATTGGGACGATAATTGGCGGAGAATGTCAATTCTGAATACGTTTTTAACTGGCCGAAACGGGTCGTTGATAATAATCCTAATCCCAGTTTGTTGTTCAGTAATCCGTATTCCCCTCCGATAACCATAGTCGGTGATAAGGAGGTGGTGCGTGATTTGTTTTCTTTCTTCTTCAAACCGAATAATTCAAAGTCCAGCACATCGGATGATTCGCTATAGTTATTTTTATCAATAGTAGTATTCTTATCTGATTCAGCTATTTGAGTACTTGATTTGCCCCAGGAAATAAATCCTAAGTCAAGAATGGCGGCAGAAACAGTCAGATTCTTCATCACTTGATAGCTTGCTCCTAAATCGATACCTGCTCCATAACCACTGATGCCAAAACTATTGTAATCCAGGTCAGTGATGTATCCGTTTTCTTCTTCCAGATCAAGTCCTTTTGCAGAAGCTTCCAGATATGCATCCGTTTTTAGTTGGAATTCCGAGTCGATACCAGCATCCTTTCCATACATATAGAGCTGGTTGATTTTCAAGTTTATGTTTCCTGCACCTAATAGCAATTTGGCTTTACCGCCTACGGTTAAGCGCTCGTTGATGGCACGTGAATATCCTGCTCCGACTTCTATGTAAGCGTTCAAACGTAGTTTTTCATTGCGGATATCAAAACTCTCACCGCTCCAGCTGAAATTATCAGCGTCTGTTGCGCGCAGGTAGTCGAACATGGTTTTAGGAATAGTGGCATCCACATCAGCCCGTGCCCCTACATTGAATGACCAGAAACCTTTTCCTTTATAGAATCCGAAAGATATAACATCTGTATTCGCACTGATATTCACTTCATTCATTCCTTTCAGGCGATTGTAGAACTTGTCATTGTTATAAAATTCACCATCGGAATCGAAAACGTCGATGACATCTTGTATGCCAAGTGAGTTAGTGGCTACTTCGGCATTCACGGAACCGATGCCGGGGAGATTGACATAACCACGTTTGGGCTGCAACGCCGGATTTAACTGAATGCGGGTACTGCTACCTTCCATAAAATAGGATGAACGCAAGTATTGCGCCTGCATAGCTGTGGGGAGAAGAAAGGAGATACAAATCCCCAAAAGTAAAAGCTTTCTCATTGTGTCTCGTAATTTGTGGGTTACTGTTAATGATTACTTCAATTTGTTTATGCAAAGTTAAAATAAGTATTTGTGATACCCAAATTATATAATAAGTAAAAACAGGATAAATAAATATCTTAGCGGATAAGTGGTCTTAAAATTGTACTAAATGGGAAAAACTATTATATTTGTAGCAATGCATGAAGGATATCTTTATTCTTTATATAAATGTCAATAGTTATGAACACGATATATGACAAAATTCAGTGGAGAACTTCTCTTCCGGTTCTCTTACTACTATTCTTAGCTGTTTCGTGTAAACAGTCTGAGCAGCATTCCTCCTGGGAAAAAAAATACGACTCTTTTTATCGTTCGGTTACAGACTCTTTGACTACTCATCCACAACAGATACGTGCGCTGGCAAAGCAAAAGATGGAGAAGTCGACTGATAGTCTGGAATGGTATTATTACTCTGCTATAGTATTAAAAACGTATATGTTCACTTCGGATGTGGACTCAGCCCGCTATTTAATAAAACGGATAGAAGACTTTTGTGCCCGTGAACAATCTTCACCCTACCTTGCTGATTTACGCTCGGAATATCTGAATACAAAAGGTAATATTTATGTGCGTGTAGGCGCTATGGATTCGGCTATTGTCTGCTTTACAGATTCTTACAAACAACGTTTGCAGGGAATGAAGACAGAATCAGTCCCGGATATTCTTATCAATCTGGCTGATGCATGCAGCCGGCAGGGAAAATATGATGTAAGTGCATTTTGGTATCGTAAAGCGCTGCAAATCGGAGATTCTTTAGGAATATCGGAGGGGCGCCGTCATCCTGTTTATTATGGGCTGGCTCAGGTGTATATGGCTTTACACGACTTTGATCAGTGCGACTATTACTATAATCTGGCAGGGATGTTTTATGATAAAATGCTTCCTTACGAGAAATATATCTATTTGAATAATCGTGGTAATTCATATTATTATCGTGAGGATTATCCGGAAGCTTTAAAATATTTCAAGAAAGGTTTCTCGCTGGCGGTTTCTCATCCCGATATGGGTTTTGAGAAAAACCTGTGCATGGTGAATCTGGGGGATGTCTATCTGCAAATGAATGAACCTGACTCAGCGGCTAAATATATCAATGAATGCCAACCTTTTTTTCGGAAAATAGGGGCAGCAGGAGCGCTTTATTATATTGATACCCAGCGTATCGGTCTGGCTCTGGAGCGAAATGATATGGCAACCGTAAGAAATCTGCTAAGTAAGGCTACCAATCCGAATCATATAGAGCCGGACATGCTGCATATTCGTAATAAGTATTTGCAGGAGTTTTACGAGAAGACGGCAGATTATAAAAATGCTTTCTTTTATCAGAAAGAAAACAGTCGGCTGGACGATTCTATCCGGAATGAACATGTAAAAATGCGTACGGCCGATATGTCATTGAGATATCAACAGGACTCTACACTGTTGGCAAAGAACATATTGATTGAGCAGCAGAAGGTAGAGATGCAAAAGTTGCACGAGGGACGTTTCTTCTGGATTGGAGTTTGCGTTTTGGTATTGGTTATTGCTTGTTTCATCTATCTGTATGAAAAGAAAAGACGGGCCCTTCTGCTAGCGCAAAGTCAGCGTACCATATCTTCTTTACGTTTGGAGAATATACGTAACAGAATGTCACCGCATTTTATTTTCAATGTGCTGAACCAGGAAATGGGCAGTCGGGAAGGGGAGAATAAAAAAGAGCTCTCCTCATTGGTGAAACTAATGCGACGGAATTTGGAATTAGCTGAGCAAATGTGTGTTACCTTAAAAGAAGAATTAGGTTTTGTGCAAACCTACATTGATCTTCAACGCCGTTCTTTGGGACCGGAATTTAAGGTGACTATTGAAGTTGGTGAAGATGTGGACACCAATCAGTTGCTTCTGCCTTCCATGTTAATACAGATACCGGTGGAGAATGCCATCAAGCACGCTCTTCGGGGCAAAGAAGGTGAACGGCGCCTTTGGATTGATGTTCATCGTTCCGGTACTTATATTTGTGTCCGGATTACGGATAACGGGGGCGGATTCAAACTGAACAGTGCTAACAGAGGGACAGGGACCGGAATGAAGGTAATCATGCAAGCTATTCAGATTTTGAATGCTAAAAATAAGGAAATGATTGAAACTGCGGTACACAATATTCCTCTGCCGGATGGCGAGACCGGATGTGAAGTAAGTTTCCATTTACCGTTGAATTATGATTATTCAGTTTAATGATTTTTGAATAATCCTCAATTTTGATTGGATATCCGTTGTTTTGATCGAATATCCTGAAAATGACATATTCTGATTTTTTAAATTGCTTTCAGTTATTTAATTTCGCAGAAACAAGAGAGGTATGGACAGGTATAAGGTTGCAATAGTAGATGACGATGAGTTGTCCTTGGATAATCTGGTATTCGGGTTACAGAAATTTGAAAACTTCCATTTAGAAGGCACTGCACGCAATGGAGTATCCGGGAAGAAACTGATAGCTAAAGTGCGTCCCGATTTGCTCTTTTTAGATGTAGAGCTACCTGATATGAGGGGGATGGATTTGCTGGATAGTATTCGCGAATCTCTGACTTGGGGCATGAAAGTCGTTTTTTATACGGCATACGATAAATATATGATGTCAGCCATTCGTCAATCTGCTTTTGATTATTTATTGAAACCTTTTGAGGACAAAGATCTGGAACTTATTATTTCCCGATTTATGGAAAGAATAGAATTAGAACGGAAAGCTGCATTTTTTCCTGTGGCATTAGCAAACACCAGTCAGACATTTATGGTGTTTACTCCGACAAATGACATGCGGGCATTGCGGCCCGCCGAGATTGGATATTTCCGGTATTGCTCTGAACAGAAACAGTGGGAGGCAGTATTGAGTGGACAAAGGCCGTTACCTCTGAAGAAGAGTACCACGGCCGATCAGATCGTGAGATATGCTCCTTGTTTTGTGCAGATTCATCAGTCTTTCATAATCAATATTGATTATCTGATGATTATCAAGGATGGTAAATGTGTGTTGTATCCGCCATTTGAGAATGTAGATGAGCTGCTGGTCTCTAAGAAATATAAAAAGGAGCTACAAGACAGATATTGTTTGTAAATGAAATATATATTGGTTAGGGAGTCGACACTTGAATAGTGTTGATAAAGGAAAGAGGGCACAAAACGTGATGTTCAGTGCCCTCTCTTATTATTTCACTTCGATACCTTTATTCTGCAAAGTGACATTCAATACTTTCGCATAATCAGCGTATTGTTTGTCAGTAAGCGTTTTCTTCATCAACTTCAAGTTTCCGTACACTGCATTGTGGAGTTTCTTTTCCTGGTCCTTCTTTGCAGTTGTGGCACGTCCCATCTGTGTAGAGAAGTATTCGCAGATATTTGCTACTTCTTCATGCTGGTCAGCCGACAATTTTAAATATTTACTCAACTTGGTTACGTTGATGTTACCATCCCATTTTGCAGTTGTAGGTTGATTTCCTGCTGCAAATGTCGTAGCAGTCAGGCAGACTGCTGCCATTAATGTTAATCCTAAACGTTTCATAATACCTACTTTTAATTTGTTATACCTAAAAACAATTCTAACTCTAAAAATCTAATACCTATTGAAAACAGCTCTAAGCGCTTAGCTTTTTCTTTTTACCTATGCAAATATAGAAATATGTTTTATAACATAAAAGCAAAGAAGAAGGAAAGTGCTGTTTAAGGGAGCATTTCTTGATATAGATCAATTATCTGGTATTATTTTGCTTGTTTATGGCTTTCATTTGGAATACAAATGTAATATGATGGTCGAACACGGTTGATCATAATGATAGTAAACGGCCTTATTCTTTAGTGTACATCTCATCCGGATCTATTATTTCATCGGGGAACTGTATCGTTGTCCTTGTCTCCGAGCTGATACCTACAAAGCCGAGTCCGCCTTTCACGTTGGTTGGTATGATGATGGGCTCCATGAGTGCCTCCTCGTAGTTATCCGATTCAAGGAGATTTAAGGCTTTCAGATAGCGGAACTCCGCTTCGCTGATGCTGAGCAGGCGGACGGTGATGCTTCTGGTACGGCGGGTGATGTTATAGAGATTTCCCGGAATGTAATTATTATAAAGTTTCGTATATACTTTCAATGTACAGTGCGTATCGGAAAAGCGGTCATTTGTGAAAACATTGTATTTGTTTTCAATGTAGGTACCGAAGAAATCGTCTTCATCATCATCACTGCTGCTGGGATTGCCATCTGTCAGTACAATATCTTCCCTGTTTACTATCTCCGTTTCGCGGGAATGGATGATGGTATCTTTATGGTTATCATATAAGCCGTAGGTGGCGATGTCATTGCGTATGTCTAAGCGATAGAAATTTTTCTTGCCGGGACGATCCTGAAGAGTGATCTTATATTGGCGATAGGTCTCCCAGCCATTCCATACTCTGAGTTTGGCAAGGCATGTATCCACTTGAATTGGATTTACCGGATGAGGTACGGTCATTTCTGCCATTGTATGATACTTGCCATTTTCTGCTATAGCTTCCAGAAGGATGTCGTCTCCAGGGTTCAAAGTGGTAGTGATGCGAAACTTTTTACGCTTTGCGATTTCGGGCAGGTTGTTAAGAGGGGCATTAGGATCGTAGACCATATCCAGACTGCCAATGGGCTTAAGCGGAGGAAGCTCTTGTGCTTTCTCGGCCAGTTGCCCGTTGACATAGAGATTTACGGTTGCTTCTTCAACATGTGAGAGGCCATATGTGCCACTCAAGTTCAGAAAGACATAATTTTCGGGTTCTCCGGCATCAAGAAGGGCATTCATTATGAGTTGCGGCTCACTGTAGGCCGGATTATAAGGAATTTCATTTTCACAGGAAGTGGAGCAGAAAGCAGTACTTATATATATAATAAGGTATAAAGGGAAAATCTTTGTTTTCATGTTCTTGTTTCCGGTTTTATAGTTGCTTACTTTCATAATATTAGAATTTATATGTATAGGTGACGGATGGAATAATCGGCAGCAAAGTTATCTTTTTCAAGGTAAGTTTTGAAGAGTTGTAGCCTCCTGTATATTTGCCATATTCATCTACATATGCAAAATAACTATCATCTTTCCGCTTCGCATAAACCAGTGTCGGATTCATGGAATTATAAGCATTGTAGAGACTGATGTTCCAGGTCCGCATGCCATGTTTGGTCTTCTTGTTGAAGTTCACCCCGATGTTCAACCGGTGACTGGCAGGCAGGCGAAAGTTGTTGCGTTTAGAGATATAGTTAGCCTGTACGATGGTACCGTCAGGCTTGAGGATAACCGTTTGCTGTTCAGGCATGGTCGTTGTTCCGCCGCTGTTGAATATCCAGGAAGCGCCGACATCAATACGTTCGCTGAATTTATGGTTGACACAAAGGCTGATGCTATGCCTGCGATCATATTTATAGGGGAAGCGTTCACCATCGTTGATGCTGCCATTCTTGAACTGACGGTCGGCTTTTGCCAGCGTATATGCCAGCCACCCTGTGGTTTTGCCTAAAGTTTTTTGTACCATGAATTCCATACCCATGGAACGCCCTTTACCCATTTCCACTTTCTCTTCCCAGTTGGTAGAACTACCAAAGAAAGAGACTCCGTTCTGGTACTCCAGTACATTGCGCATCTGTTTATAGTATCCTTCTATAGAGAACTCCCAGCCTGGAATTCCTGTGTAATATCCGCCTATAGAGTACTGGTTGGCACGCATAGGACGTATATTCTTGGTGATGGGTACCCAAAGGTCTGTGGGCATGGCAAGTGGAGTGGACGAAAGTTGGTGCACATATTGCGCCATTTGTGAGAATGATGCCTTTATCGAGAAACCATGATCGAACCGGTAACGGACGGAAAGCCGCGGCTGTACCGAGAAATAATTCTTTCCCTGGGTATTGAAGAGCGAGGCGTGTATTCCCGCGTTTAAGCTGGTACGGTTGCCTATGTCGAAATTGTCTTCCACATATACAGAGGCTTCATGTCCGTGCAAGTAACTGTTTGAAATGCTGTGGTATAAGGTGTCTTGTTCCGTCATACCGTTTTCTTCCTCTTTCATTTTTGAAGTGCTGGTTTCGGGACGGAAGGTGTGATAGAGATATTCCACTCCAAACTTCACGTGGTGCGAAGGAACAGGTGTATAGTCGAAATCAGTGCGGAAACTCCAATCGCGGATTCCCGAACGATACTCTGAATCGAACTGATAAAAGTAGGAGCGGGGTTGCTGACTGCTATACTTTTTTTGTTCCTTTGATAGGCCCTTTACAATCATTCGATAGCTGTTGAAGGCTACGGTGGTATTGCTGAATAGTTTATTGGTGAACACATAATTCCAGCGTCCTGCAGCGATGGTATTTCCCCAATTCAGGCTACTTTTGCTTTCATAAATATTGTTATAAGAATTGTCTGTATAATTGTATTTCTCTTCAAAATTAAAGTGATAATGATCGTTTCCGTGATAGAAATTAAGGAAAAGGCGGCTACGGTCATTGAATTTATGGTTTACTTTGGCATTGAGGTCATAAAAGTAATAGTTGAATTCATCACCGTCGCTGCTGAATGCTTTACCCATAAAAGCGGTGTGCGTGCTGCGGCCACTGATGGAAAAAGATGTGCGGTCTTTCACGATGGGACCTTCAAAGTGCAGTTTCTCGGTGAGCGTGCCGATGCTGAGTGTGCCGTGATAGTGCTTCATATCTCCGTCGTTGGTGCGCACATCGACAATTGATGAAAGGCGTCCGCCATAACGTGCCGGAAAAGAACTTTTGAACAGAGTTACCTTCTTTACGGCTTCAGGTGTAAAGATAGAGAATAACCCCAATAAGTGGTCTGCATTATATATAGGGATACCGTCCAGTAGAATCAGGTTCTGGTCCGGTCCTCCGCCACGTACATATAAACCGGAAAAGCCTTCCGTTCCGGCTTGTACACCTGGCATTAACTGAATAGTTTTCAATATATCAGCCTCTCCCAGCACAGCCGGAGTATGTTGTATCTGTGCCATTGGAATTTCATGTGCTCCCATAGCAGTAGACTGAATGCCGGCCTCTTTCTTATCCGAAAGTACTATCACTTCCGCCAGTTCATTATTGCTGTCCAGGCGGACGTTGAGCACGGTGTCTTTATTCAGCGGGAACGAACTGTGCCAAGTTTCGTACCCTAAATACGAAAAACTTAAATCCGCATCTCCTTCCGGTAAAGTAAGAGTATAGAAACCGAAAGGATTGGTGGCAGTGCCTACACGCTGACGACTATCGAGGATATTGGCACCAATCAGTGTCTCGGAAGACACCCCGTCCGTCACATATCCGCTGATAGTGAACCGACGGCTTACGGTTTTCTGCGGCACGGGCCGCTTGTTTAGCAAAATATGTTTTCCGGAGACTTCGAAACCTATCGGTTGGTTTTCAAAGGCTTTCCGGAGAATTTCGTTAATAGTAAGGTCACGGACGGCCAGTGTGATGCGTCCATTCAGGCGTACTTCTTCTCCATATATGAAACTGTACCCGGTTTTTTGTTCCACTTGTTTCACGAACTCTTCCAGTGTAGCGTTTTGTAGTTTGATGCTGAAACGCGTTTGTGAAGGATTTGTCTTCTGTAGAACGCAGGTGGCAAATACGATTGTACTTTGTAGTGTACAGGTTGATAGGAGAACCGCTCCCACCAGGAAAAATTTCCTGATGGTGCGGGGTGAACAGATAGAGGATTTCATTCTAGTTTAATTTTTGTGTGATCATTATTATGTCATTAGTTTTTGTGTATTCAAACTTTTGATTGCGGCAAAGCAGCGAAAGAATATCTTCCAGTGTTTCGCCATCAGAGAAAGTAGCCGTCATGCGATAGTTCTGTAAGTCGGTGTCTTCAATACGAATATCTGTGTGGAAAGCGTTAGAAAGTTGTCGGATAATCTCTTGTAAAGGAATGCTTTTGAAAAGCAGTGTTCCGTTTCTCCAGATAATCTCTTCGGATGCGTTATTTTCGGTATGTAGGGTCAGACTTTTCTTATCCTTATTATATATAGCGCTTTCATTGGGTGAGAGAATCAGGCTCTTTTCTGTTTTACCGATGAGGCTGACAGAAACGGAACCTTCCAATAAAGTTGTTTTCACTTGCGTATCTTCGGGATAGGCTTCGACATTGAAATGTGTACCTAAAACCTGTACTATAATTGCTCCGGCTTCCACTTTGAAAGGATGTGCTGCATCCTTGCTGACTTCGAAATAAGCTTCTCCTTGTAACTGTACTTTCCGGTCTTTTCCTCTGAAGCGTTCGGGATAAGTCAGAGAAGAATAGCGGTTCAGTACAATTTCTGTTTGGTCGGGCAGTGTTACGGTACGTGTTTCTGCCAATGTGGATACGGTTTGCAATGGTACTGGGGCGAACATATAGTATGCCCACCAGCCCAGTACACAAAGCACGGCGACAGCGGCTGCACCAGCCATTGTGTGCAATGAAAGGATGCGGCGTTGCAGATGCGGCAACCGTTTCTCAAGAAGTATCCAGCTATTGGCTTTCGAGAATCTTCCTCTCGGCGAACGGGTGGAGGTTGCGAGTTTATCGAGTATTTTTTCAAATTCTTGTTCCATGTTCCTATTCTTCTTTTCTATAAAGACAGGTAAAACGTAAAAACTCCCTATGCCGAAATTACTTTTTTCTGGAAAAAGTGTTAACCGGTTCAGAAATATTCCATCATAGTCCTATACATGTATTAATCATGCGAATCAGGAGTTAAATTATGTTCATTATTGTAGGGTTATGAGTTAAATGGACTATCTCAATTCCCCTCCTCCAGTTGGAGGAGGGGTGCCCGAAGGGCGGGGTGGTAGGTAAAGCAATAAATACCTATAAATCATATCAATTAGGAATTCTTTTCTCACCTACCACCTCCCCCTACGGGTACTCCTTCTCCGGGGAGGAGGAGAATTGAGATAGTATTGCTTAGCATTTAATTTAATTCATTTCTTTCGGGTTATGAGCTAAATGATTATTGTGGACTTAGATGAATAGTGATTTGTGTCTTTTTACCTTCTTTATCCTTCGGGGTACAAACAATACGGAATTGAGCATTGTCTGTTACTCTCTTCGGATAGATTTTCACCCGTAAATTGGCTGATTTCTTCTTGGCAGGGATAATGACTGTCTTGTCTTCAATGCTGAAGATAACTGCTTTACCCGGCATGTTTATGCCATTAATAAGAACTTCCCTATCCTCATTTTTCTTTTCAGCCGCAATAATCTTTACGTTGAACTCTTCCGTATCTTTGTTTTTATCGAACGAATAGTTTTGGGTGACTTTCTCAAAACCTACATATTCTTCGGGATAACTGGAACTGTTGTTGCTGCATGCGGAGAGGATGAAGAGAAGCCCTGCGACTCCTGCCATTTGTTTGCAAAATCTTTTCATGTCGTTTTAATTTTAGTTTAGTTTATATAGTTCATGAGTAAAGACAGGAGCAGAAAAGAAACTCCCTATGGAAATAGAAATAAAAAGTGTTAATTAATCATGTGATAATTACTGTGGATGCATATTCCCTTTTCCTCCTATCTTCATCGCCCCTTCCAGGCTGAGTTCTTCAGGCATGGGTATGTTTAAAAACTTTCGGAAGTGTAAAAATGTTACATGACGATGTCGAGGCGGAATATGGTAAAACCGGTCTGTATCCGCTCAGGAGATAGCTGTGGTACTACTTTTGCAAGGCTACACCCTTTTCTTCGGATGGTGTAGCCATCGCCTCCAAAGGGTGTAGCCATCCAGGAGGGAAGGTGTAGCCCTGCCGGGAGGACGGTTTACTAACATCGGAGGTTGATGAATATTGTTTGACAATCTCTACTTATTGGAGCAGTATTTCTTTCAATCGAATCGTTGCTTTCTGTAATTGTGCATCCACTGTTTTTGTACTGATGCCCAATTCTTCTGCTACTTGTGCATAGGTTTGTTTTTCTTCGCGGATGCGGATAAAGACTTCACGACAACGTTCCGGTAGTCGGTCGAGAGCTTTTACATAGCGGGCAAAAAGCTCTTCACTGATCAGAGTATCTTCAGGAGATACGGCTTGACCGGAGTGTTCTTGTAGAGTTTCTGTTGATAGGGTGGGGCGGCGCTCCTCTTTTTCTATATAGTTGAGAGAGGCATTCTTTACGAGTATGAAACAGTAATCTTCGATATTGGTAATTTCTAATAGTTGCTTACGGTGTTCCCAGAGTTTCATGAAAACATCAAGCACAATTTCTTGCGACCATTCTTCGTGGTGAGTGTAGTAATAAGCAATACGGAACAGACGGTCGTATGTCATGTCATAAAAATCCCGGAAAGCAGTTTGGGAATCCTGCTCGCTCATTTTCCGTAGATATCTTCTGACTTCCTGTTCCGTCATATTGCCGTTCCATATAACTATGGGGGACAAAGGTAGCGGTTTCAAATTAAATATCCTATTCTGTGTGTTTCTTGTCTTTCTAAAATGCTGATTAAAAGATGGAGTTCTAATCATTTCACTGACATCCTAACTTCACTTTCTTGTAGCATAGTTGAAATCTGTACCTCCCACCTTTGCACCCCGAAAGGATTCTTGATTTATTTTATCAATTGAACAGTATGAAAGTGAAAAGATGTTTTTTAGAATGGAGTTTGGTAAGCAGGCGTTTTGCCGTTGCCCTCACCTTTGTTTTAGGGGGAGGAATGTTGCTTGCTGCTAATCTTGTTCCACTGAAAGGTGTCGTAAAAGATGCCTCAGGAGAACCGTTGGCCGGCGTTACGGTGAGAATCAAAGACGGAAAGTCGGGAACAATCACTGATGTGAACGGACATTTTGTCTTGGATGTAGAGAAAGGGAAAAAACTGTTACTGAGCTATATCGGATACTCAGAAACAGAAGTATTGGTAAAAGATGACCAGCAAATGCAGATCGTACTTAAGGAAGATGCGCAACAGTTGCAGGAAGTGGTGGTCGTAGGTTACGGTACGGCAAAGAAAGTAAATCTGGTGGGTGCTGTGGACCAGATTGATAGCAAGCAGATTGCAGAGCGCGGCAACAGCAACATTTCTCGTTCGTTGCAAGGTATGGTACCGGGGCTGAACATTACATTCAGTGACGGTAAACCTTCGCGTACGCCATCCATTAATCTTCGTGGAACAGGAAGCATTGGTGCGGGTGGTAGTGCCCTTGTGTTAATAAACGGGGTGGAAGGCGATCTCAACTCGGTGAATCCTGCGGATGTGGAAAGTGTATCTGTGCTGAAGGATGCTTCTTCGGCTGCTATCTATGGTGCGCGTGGTGCTTTCGGGGTGATATTGGTAACTACCAAGAATGCTACTGCCGGAAAGACAAAAATCAATTATAACGGAAGTTTCTCCATGCATCAGCGTACGGTGAAGACAGAAGATGGCATCGTTAGTAATGGTTTGCAGTGGACCGATGGCTGGTATACGGCGTATCTGGAAGGTCAGGAGGCGCCTCCGGGAGGTATCAATAATGTATTTAAGTATTCTACCGACTGGTATAATGAATTGGTAAGACGCGATGCCGATCCTTCACTGGATAAAGTGCGTGTCAATGATAAGGGGGAATATGAATACTTTGGTAATACCAACTGGCTGGATATCATTTATAAAGATCAGAACTATTCCACTGAACACAATGTCAGCATTAGTGGGGGAAATGAGCGTGCCCGGTATTATGTGTCAGGACGTTACTACAACCAGGATGGCATTTACAATGCCGGAGACGAAAAGTATACGCAGTATAATATCCGTTCAAAAGGAGAAATACAAATCAATAAATCTCTTTTGTTGGAGAATAATACGGATGTCATGATTTTCCGTTCCCACCAGCCTATGGTGATGTACGACCGTCAGAATATAACCCGCCAGGCACAACATCAGGGATATCCGGTGACTATGGAGAAGAACCCTGACGGTACTTGGACCGAAGCAGCCGTATATATCGGATGGGCAGGTTTTGTAGAAGGGACTTCCTGGCAAAAGGACAATAAACTGGATGTACGCAATACGACGACCTTAACGTATACACCTATAAAACAGCAATTGATCTTTAAAGGTGACTTTACTTATTACAGCAGCAAGTCCACCCGTCTAAGGGCCGAGAATCAGTACAACTACTATACGGGACCGAAAATAATGAAAACCCGTAATACGTTCAGTTCTCTGGAAAATATGGATTATAACAAGGAATATCTCTCAAGCAATATTACTGGTAACTATATTCCTAAATTTTCTGATTCCGATCATTATCTGAATGTACTGTTGGGTTGGAATCTTGAGCACCAGGATTATAAAACGATACAAACTTACCGCCGTGGTCTGATTAGTGCCACTAAACCGAGTTTTGCTCTTATGGATGGTGATTATTATACTACGGGACAAGGTGGAAATGAGTGGGCTTATGTAGGTTTCCTCTATCGTCTGAACTACAATTATAAGAGTCGTTACCTGGCAGAAGTAAGTGGGCGTTATGATGCCTCTTCCAAGTTTCCCGAGAATCAACAGTGGGGTTTCTTCCCTTCCGGATCACTGGGCTGGCGTATTTCTGAAGAGCCTTTTATGAAATCTACCCGCAATTGGCTGGATAACTTGAAAGTCCGTGCTTCTGTTGGTAGTTTGGGCAATGGTAATGTAAGCCCTTACCTCTATCTTTCTACAATTCCCATTAAGAAAACATCCGTTATTCTGGGGGATGCATTGCAGACGTATGCCACTACTCCGAATATCGTTCCCAACAGTCTGACTTGGGAGAAATCGACAACTTATGATATTGGTCTGGATGTCGATATGCTGTCTAACCGTTTGTCGATGGTGTTCGACTACTATCAACGCTATACAACGGATATGTATACAGTAGGTCCTACTTTACCTGCCGTACTGGGAGCCGCTACGCCTAAAGGTAACAATGCAGAGATGAAAACCAAGGGCTGGGAACTTTCGATCATGTGGCGTGACAACTTTACACTGGCTGATAAGCCGTTTAATTACAGTGTAAAAGCTATGTTGTGGGATAGCCGTACCTGGGTTACTAAATTCAATAATCCTACGAAACTACTCTCCACTTATTATGAGGGACAGGAGATTGGTACTATCTGGGGATATCATATCGAAGGATTATTTAAAGATCAGGCTGAAATAGATGCTCATGCAGACCAGTCCAAACTAAAAGTATCCGCTACGAATATTCTGAAACCGGGTGATCTGAAATTTGCCGATCTCGATAAAAGCGGTGCGGTGGATAATGGTCAGAATACATTGGATGATCACGGTGACCTGAAGGTTATCGGAAATGCTACGCCTCGCTACCAGTTCGGTCTCAATTTGAGTGCCAACTGGAATGGTATTGGCATCAGTGCTTTCTTTCAGGGTGTAGGCAAGCGAAACTGGTATCCGCATCGTGAGTCAGCTTTCTTCTGGGGGCAATATGATCGTCCCTACAGCTATATGCTGAAGGAACATACCGGAAATAATGTATGGACAGAAGAAAACCAGAACACCGATGCTTATTGGCCCCGCTACCGTGGCTATCTGGCAAATGGTTCTACAAAGGCGTTGGGTATCCAGGCCAATGACCGCTATTTACAGAATATAGCTTATGTCCGTCTGAAGAATCTTCAGATAGATTATACTTTCAATAAGAAGTTCTGCGATAAACTGCACTTACAGGATTTGAAGATTTACCTTGCCGGTGAGAACTTGCTGACATGGACACCGCTGAACAAGCATACCAAGATGTATGACCCCGAAGGTATCAGTGCCGGTGATGCAGACTTCCGCTCCACTGCCGATAAGGATGGAGACGGATATGGTTATCCTATTTTAAGCAGTTATACAATCGGCATTAATGTAACCTTTTAACACAGAAGATGAGTATGAAAAAATATTGGTTGATAGGTCTGTATGCTTTGGCTCTGACCTCTTGTGATAGTTTTCTGAATTGTGAGCCCGAGAACAGTTTTTCTTCCGAAGGCTTTCTGGAGTCGGAGTCGGACTTACGGCTTTATACAAATGGTTTCCTGCAAAGTTTCCTACCTGGCGAAGAAACAATAGCCTGGGGTGGAGACCAGTATGCAGACTTTTGTGCAACCCGTTCGTCCACTACTTTTTTGATCGGTGACACGTGGGATGATACCCAACAAGGCGGTTGGGGAACCGGCGACTGGGGAGATCTGCGACAGATTAATTACTTTCTCGATAATCTGCCTAATGCTAAAGGCAAAGTAACGGATGCCATTTATTTACATAATGAAGGTGTAGGACGTTTCTGGCGTGCTTATTTCTATTATGGTATGGTCAGAACGTTCGGTGATGTACCCTGGTATGAAACGACATTGGATGTGGATAATAGAGATGAACTATACAAACCACGTGATAAGCGTGAGGTCGTTATGGATAAGATATTGGAAGATCTCGATTTTGCCTGTACCAATTGTTCCACAGATAAGACCTTGACAGAAAGTAGCACGTTGATAACGAAATGGGTGGCATTAGCACTCAAATCCCGTATCTGTCTGTTCGAAGGTACCTACCGTAAATATCATTCGGAGTTAGGATTGCAAAGCTCGGCTGAAAAATTCTTGCGTGCCTCTATTGCCGCATCCGAAGAACTGATGACGAAGGGTCCTTATAAATTACTGAATACGGGAGAGGTGGAGACACAGTATCGTTCTCTGTTTACTTCGGAAGAACTGAATACAACGGAAGTAATCTGGGGTATTGCCTTCAAAAAAGATTTGCGTATGCACTCCATTACCTGGAAACTATTCTCAGCCTCATTTGGGGCAAACTGGTCATTGGTACGGCCTTTTGTAAATATGTATCTGATGCGCGATGGTAACCGTTTCACCGACCGTACGGATTATGCTACCATGCAGTATATGGATGAATTCCAGAATCGCGATTGTCGCTTGATGCAAACAGTTATTTCACCGTCTTACCAGCGAAAAATAAGTGGTACGGTGAAGTCGGATGCACCTAATTTCTCTATGACATCCACCGGTTATCAGCTTATCAAATGGGCTATAGATGATGATGTGCATGTAGGGAAGGCTACGGCCAATAACTCTATTTCTATTTTCCGTTATGCGGAAATATTGCTGAATTATGCAGAAGCGAAAGCGGAATTAGGTGAATGTGATGAAACGGTGTGGAATGCTACGGTCAAACCATTACGCGAACGTGCCGGAGTAGAAGGGAAGGTCCCTGCAACCTATGACCCGTATGTAGCCGCTTACTTTAAAAATCAAACAACGGATAAATGGGTGCTGGAAGTGCGTCGTGAACGCGGTGTAGAGTTGGCTTTTGAAGGAGTTCGCTATGATGATATCATGCGTTGGAAACAAGGAGACCTGATTGAAAATGTATGGCAAGGTATTTACATTCCCCGGAAAGGTGAAGCGTATGACCTGAACGGCGATGGTGTAAAAGATGTAGCTGTGGTAGATAAAGAACCGGCGGCCGGTGATAAGATTAAGGGTGTACAATATGTGGTAATTGGCAAAACCAATCGTTTGTCCGAAGGTGACCACGGATATATTGAATTTGGCTTTAGCCAGGGACGTAAATGGGATGATAAGAAATACTTGCGTCCGATACCGTTGACGGCTACTCAGATAAATCCGGCTTTATTGCCTCAAAACCCAGGTTGGTGATAGTAACTTTAATGATAAAAATAAATAGATAACATGAAAGTAAATAAAGTATTAGTAAGTACGTTCCTTTTGGCAACCTGCCTGATGAATGTACAGGCGCAACGCCGGAATGAAATTCAAGTTCCCGATTTAGATGGATACACTACTTTGAAGTGCGATTTTCATATGCACACAGTCTTCTCTGACGGTCTGGTTTGGCCTACGGTGCGTGTAGATGAGGCTTATCGCGAAGGATTGGATGCAATTTCTCTGACAGAACACATCGAATATCGTCCTCACAAAAAAGATGTTGTGGCAGATCATAACCGTTCGTTCGATCTTTGTCAGAAACAGGCTGAAAAGCTGGGGATACTTTTAATCAGAGGCAGTGAGATTACTCGTCCGATGGCTCCCGGGCACTTTAATGCCATTTTTCTGACTGATTCCAATCCATTGGAACAAAAAGAGTATAAAGACGCTTTCAATGAAGCCAAAAAGCAGGGAGCATTTATCTTCTGGAATCATCCCGGATGGGCTGCCCAACAACCGGATACTACTAAGTGGTGGCCCGAGCACACAGAACTCTATAATGAAGATTGTATGCATGGTATTGAAGTAGCAAATGGCCCTCTGTATATGCCCGAAGCCATTCAATGGTGTTTGGATAAGCATCTGACAATGATTGGTACTTCCGATATCCATCAACCTATTCAGACTGATTATGATTTCTCTAAAGATGAACATCGCACCATGACATTCGTCTTTGCGAAGGAACGTTCCTTGAAAGGCATCCGTGAGGCATTGGACAATCGCCGCACTGCTGCTTATTATCGAGAGTTGGTGATTGGACATGAAGACTTGCTCCGTCTATTTTTTGAAAAATGTGTAAAAATAGAAGAGATCAGCCGTAATGAGAAAGGAGTGACGCTCTCTGTAACCAATATTACAGATTTAGTCCTGAAACTGGAAAAGACTGCACATGATACTTCTTTGGTCTATTTTCGGGATATGACGCTGAAGCCGCATACACGATATAGTGTCCGTATCGGATTTGATAATGGCATCAAAGGAGGAGATGTGAATTTTGAAGTGACGAATTTTATAGTGGCTCCTGATAAAGGATTGGAGTATACTATTTCTCTGTAAAAAAGGTTTGTATTGTTAAGTTGCCCGGTCTTGAAAAGTATCAGGACCGGGCATGTTGTATATGTAATTATTCTATTTCCAAGAGGTCGCTCATGATACCGTCTGAGATGAAAATGCCTTCCCTGGTTAGCTTTAACCGATTGTTATGCAACTCTAATTTCCCATTTTCCAGATAAGGTCTGGCTTGTTCCAGGCAATATTTCCAGAGTCGGTCGCCGAACTTGCTTTTCAGTTCCTCTGTGGATATTCCCCACATTGTGCGCAGACCTGTGATGATGTATTCATTGTAGCGGGTTCGTGTGTCCAGTTGTTCTGTTTCGTGTGGACGTTGCCCCTGTTCTACAGATGAAAGATACTGATTTAGTGAAGCTACATTCCATTCGCGCGAGTTTCCATCAAAGGAATGTGCGGACGGACCGCATCCCAGATAAGGGATACCTTGCCAATAAGAAGTATTGTGTCGGGAATACATTCCAGGTTTGCAGAAGTTAGAAATCTCATAATGCTCGTATCCGGCAGCAGAAAGAGTGTCTATCAATGTGGAGAAGAAGTTCAGGCTACTGTCCTCATCCACTTGAGATACCGATTGTTGTTGCAGCATTTTGTAAAGAGGTGTACCTTCCTCGTAAATCAGATGGTAGGCTGAAATATGCTCCACGTTAAGGCTGACAGCCTGTTGTAAATCTTGTGCCCAGCGTTGGTCCGTTTCTCCGGGCAAACCATAAATCAGATCGATGCTGATGTTTTGAAAACCTGCTTGCCGACAGCGTTGTACTGCCTCTATTGCTTGTGCGGCATTGTGCCGCCTGTTCAATAATCGTAGTGTTGCATCATCGAAAGTTTGTATTCCCATGCTGATGCGGTTGAACGGTAGAGTGCGCAACATTCCGATATATTCTTCCGTAAGGTCATCGGGATTTGCTTCAAGAGTTATTTCTGTTGCTTCCCTCGTTCCGTAAACCTGCTCAATCGTTTTGAAAACCTCCTTAAAGTCTTCCTCCGATAACTGTGACGGTGTACCTCCACCGAAATAAATGGTTTCAACAGCTTCTCCTTTCAGATATTCCTTGCGTTCCGTCAACTCCCGGCAAAGGGCATGGATATATTGCGATTTCAATTCCGAACGTGTGGTGGAATAGAAATCGCAATAAATGCAACGTGTCTTGCAGAAGGGAATATGTATGTAGATGCCTGCCATAATTATATTGTTTCTGTAGAAGAACTTCTGTAGTTCTTACTTTGGCGGCAAAGATAACTATTCCTTCCGAAACTTACATCAGGAGAGAGAAACCGTCTTTACCGTTCCGTCGGAGAAATAAATGGTTATAGTGTCTCCGGTCTGTTTGAAGGTCTTTACAGGTGCCAGTTCCTTTTTGGTAAATGGCTTGCCACTCTTTTTCCATAATTGCAGTGTGATGAAGATCTTGTCACCGGAATGAGTAGCGGCAGCATTGATTACTGAGCATCTGTTACTTACCGGATGCAGTCCTTCAGTCTGTACGAATTCCACTTCCGACCAACCCTGGAGATTGATAAGAGCCGTTTGATAGGCACCATTATCCATGCAGTAGGCGGTGTATCCTCCGGCCTTTTGCTCCTTTGTAACAATGGGACTATCTAATTCCGGTAATGAATAGTGTCCATAACGTAATTCTGTCGTAATCGGGAAAGAAACTTTGTCTACGCGCAGAATGCCGTTAGGAAGTGGAATTTCTGCCAGGCGGAATTTGATTTCCGGGTTTGTTTCAAGTTCTGCATCCCGGTAATAAATTCCGTCTTCAAACTTCTTGAAAGTGTAGAGGCGTAGTACTTCCCATTTTTGTTTGGCATTCAGTACAGCATAGTTCATGGATACCTTGCCATCCGGACTGTCTGCCATCCAGGGAAATGCCGTGTTGTAAGACAGTTTATTGTAATTCTCGGTAGAACGGAATTTCTGCCAGTCTTTAGCAACTGTTTCATGACACCATGCACGTATTTCCGAAGTGCCGCTGTTGGGATAGTTAGTCACCAAAGTATTAGAGCCTTCCATGAACTTATTGTATACTTTGCCAGGTTGAAGTTCTTTTTCCCAAGCTCCGTTATTCTCAATAGCTGTCCAGAACGGATTATCAGCAGGCAATAATAACCCAAGGAACGCTTTCCCCATCCAGTAAACACTGCCACGGCAACTATAAATCTGTACGGCAGGCTCAAAAGCCCCATAAAATCCCAGTGTTGGTACCCGGTCTTCCATTAATGCAGGATTTTCAAGGAACTGGAGCAAGGTGGAAGAGGCAATGCGGCGCATCCAGCCATAGTTGATGGACGGATCATTGAGCCATCCCATCAGCGGGAAAGGTACAGCGGCAGCTATACGGTACGTAATACTGCGTCCATACATATTCATTTTACCATCTTCGGCAAACATATAAGGATAGTTGGGAACCAGGTCACGGAAGTTGCTGACAAACTGACGTCCGGCTTCCGGATTAAATTTCTCACCGTAATAATGTGCCCAAATCATACCATACATCTGGAAAGCCCACATACTATAATAATCGTATGCCGGGCTATCATTATACCATCCGTACCCACGATATTGTGCCAGTGATTTTTGCAGCAATTCATCCATATACCCGTCTTTTACCTCATAACCCTGGTCTTTGAAGAAAGACATGACGAATATATTGAAGAAGCGCCAGTTAGAACCGATTGTAGGTCCGTTGCCATAACTGAGCATCAATGCGGCAAGATCGTCTTTCTCCTTTTGAGTCAATGGTTCCCAGATAATTTCGGGCATTACGGTAAGCGACAGGGCAAGTGCTCCGAACTCAACAAGCGTCTGGCTTGGGCCACCTTTGAGATGTTGAATATATCCGGACTTCGACGGATCACTCATATTGCGCAACTGTTGCCGGTAATAATTTCCGACTTTGATTCCATTCAATACCAGATCCGGATTTTCTTTTAACAGAGGAATTGCTACAAACATAGTGCGGCAAAGTCCTTCCAGATTTTCTGTCTTGTTGAACTTTCCATCCGTTGGATAGCTCTTTCCCGGTTGTTTGGGGAAACGCATCGGATCATCCAGTGTGCGGATGTAGCTGAATGCTCCGTCCAGTAAATAGGTTGCAGCGTCAAGCCAATGGTGGCGAGTCATACCGGTGAGAGGGCTTAACTTGTAGTCCGGTTGTACTAAATGAAATACGGAATCATTTTTAGCCTGTGATAAGGATGCGTTTGCGCTTAGAGATACTAAAAAAACAAACAGCAATAATCCCTTGGTCATTTTAGAAAATACAAATTTCATCATAGCGTGTGTATTACATGGTAAAAATATTCTTATTTATTTTCCTCAGCAAAGAAAAGGTATTCTTTGCAATATAAACGGCTACTTTAGTGCCAAAAAGGGCGAAATTTAGATCAATATTGTCTTTTTTGGATTATCTGCTCCTTACCCGAACCGTATTTGGACCGTACTTGCTCCGTACGTTCTTCGATCAGAAGTACCTCTGGACGGAGAAACTACGGATTTAGTACGGAGCAAGTACATTCCGGGTACATCCCGGCATAGAATTATTGGAATATAATATTACCAATGGATAAGATACTTTTAGATATATTTACGTATATTTGTCGGGCGTTATTAATTATATTCTAAACTGAGTAAACCATGAAGGTAATGCTTACTATGAAAGAAAAAATCTGGAGTTTTGTTTTTTGCTTTGGAATATTTTTTCCTTTGGTATGTCAGGCTATCACAACACCTAAACCAAATACTCTGGTGTTTAAGTCTTCATCCATATTGAACAGTTTGCCCAGTAAAGATGTGCAATCTGTCTATCAGGATCGCGACGGATATATCTGGATATCTACCCGTAATGGACTTTTCCAATATGATGGTTATTCTCTTACTACTTATAAATCCAATCTTTTTCGCACTGATTTGCTGACTAATAATAATGTTTTCTGTGTGGCGGAGGATGCAAAACACCGTCTTTGGATTGGTACTTACAGTGGTCTGAACGTTTTGGACAAGAAAACGGGTGCGATACGGAAAATAGATCATCCGGAGATGAATGGTAATAGTATCCCTCAAGTCCTGATAACCAGTGATGAGCGTATTCTGTTTGCAACAGATTGGGGAGTATATGAGTATCAGGAAGATAAAGATGATTTCTTGTGCCATGGTGGCGAAAATACAGGGAATGTGATGCCCAGGACCGCCATAAAATCTCTGTTTGAAGATGATCGGGGAGATATTTGGATTGGAACATGGGATGCCGGATTGTATCGTTATGAGAAGAAAACCGGCAAATATTTCAGATATCCGCGGTTGAATGAACAAAACTCTGCCCATTATGTCTTCCAGGACAGTCAAAAGAATATTTGGGTAGGTACTTGGCGTGGCGGTTTGGTTTTGTTGAAAGATGCCTACCAGCCGGATGAGACCACTTGGATTACTTATCGGTATGATGAAAAGAATCCTGCCGGTATCTCAGATGATATTATCTATGCTTTATCCGAAGATCTTAATACTCATTCTTTATGGGTGGGAACCCGTAAAGGGCTTAGTGTACTTCCGTTGGCAGAGAATTATACAGGTACTGAGGCTTTCAGTAATTATTATCCCAGTGAATCGGATAGTTCTATAGCCAGTGATGAAGTGGCTTCCCTCCTGCGTGATCGCCAGGGACTGATGTGGGTAGGCATGATTGGCGGTGGTGTTAATAAGGTGAATACCCGGAAGGCTGATTTCTACTGGGATCAGTTGTTGGAAGTCAAACGGATGCTGAAGACTACTTCTGTCCGCAGTATTTTGCTGGATGATGAAGGATTGCTTTGGCTGGGAATAGGAACTTATGGGGTAGGGGTGAAGGACCGTCAAACCGGAAATTTCACTTATTATACCCAAATGCCTGAATTCAATCGTTATCGTGGGGTTTCTACGGTAATGTCTATGATGCAACATTCCGTTACGGGACATATTTGGATTGCTGCCTATGACGGAGGAGTTTATGAGGTGGATAAGAAGGCGCCTGTGGCACAGAGGGTGAAGAACTACTATGCTCAGGATGTACCGTGGTTGGCGGGTTCCTGCGTTTTTCATATCTATGAAGATTCAAAGCACAACCTTTGGTTTGCTACGCGTAATGGAGTCTCAATGCGTACAGTGAATGGAGAAGCGGTGCGGCTGGATACTTTGCAAGTTGGAAACAGCCAGATGAGAAACGTTCCGACTATGTATATGACCGAAGGAAATGACGGAGATATGTGGGTGGCTTCCAATACACACGGAGTTTTTCGGCTTCATTGTGATGAAAAAGGGAGTTATACCGTTTCATGTTATTCTGCTACGAATGGAAAGCTCAACAGTGTGTATGCCGATTGTCTTTACACAGATGCCAAAGGACGTATTTGGGTAGGGACAGGGGGTAGCGGACTGAATCTATATGATGAAGCAACCGATACTTTTCTTCCGGTACATGCGAAATGGAATCTTCCGGGAGATGCGGTTGTCAGTATCAGGAGTGATAAAGAGGGTGATTTATGGTTGGGTACGAATGCCGGATTGATAAAACTTACCCTATCGGATAACTTGGAAAGTGCGACTTTCCGTTTGTACACCACAGTGGATGGTTTGCAGGATAATATATTTATTCGTAGTGCCCAGGCGGTTGCAACCGACGGTGAAATGTTCTTCGGCGGACACCGGGGATACAATAGCTTTTATCCTGAGAATCTGAAGGAACAGTCTTTTTCTTCTCCTGTGATAGTGACTGATATTAAGATTTTCAATCAGTCATGGGGAAATCTGCCAGCTAAAGAGCGAATGGAGATTTCACAACTTTCACCCGCTTTTGCAGATGAGATACAGCTGGACTATTGGCACAATAATTTCAGCATCGAATTTTCAGCATTGGAGTATGCCAATCCGGATAGAAACCAGTATGCTTATCAGTTGGCGGGTTTCGATTCTGACTGGCAATATACGGGTGGGTCCAAGCGTTTTGCTTATTATAATAATCTGAAGCCCGGAACTTATACTTTCCAATTGAAAGCTTCTAATGCCAATGGCATTTGGGATGATGAGATGCTCCGGATGAAAGTCGTTATTTTGCCGCCTCCCTGGAAAACATGGTGGGCTTACACCTTATATATTATATGTGTTTGCGCTATTATCTATTATACTTTCCGGGTGATACGTAATCGAATCCGTTTGCGAAATGCTCTGCATCTACGTGAGATGGAACAAGCTAAGGCAGAAGAGGTAAATCATGCCAAATTGCAATTTTTCACTAATATTACTCATGAGCTACTGACTCCGTTGACTATTCTTTCTGCTTCGGTGGATGAACTGAGGTGGACCGCACCCGCGTATAAGGAGCAATATAGAGTGATGAATAACAATATCAATCGCCTGATACGCTTGCTGCAACAAATCCTTGAATTCCGTAAGTCGGAGACAGGGAATCTTAAGCTGCGGGTTTCTGAAGGTGACCTCACGCAATTTGTACATCGCAGTCTGGATAGCTTCCGCCCCTTGATGAAGAAGAAAGATATTCAGTTCCAGATTTCATGTTCACCCGATCCTTTCAACGCTTATTTTGATTCGGATAAATTAGATAAGATACTCTATAATTTACTGTCTAATGCTTCTAAATATAATCGTGCCGGTGGCATGGTCGGTGTGGAACTGTCTGAAAATGAAGATCGGACAGCACGTTTAGTGGTGAAAGACAATGGACCCGGTATATCAGCGGAAGCTCAGAAGAACCTTTTCAAACGCTTCTATGAAGGAGATTACCGGAAGTTCAGGACCATTGGAACCGGTATCGGTTTGTCATTGGTTCGCGATTTGGTTGTGTTGCATCATGGCACTATTACGGTAGAAAGTGAAGAAGGGAAAGGTACATTATTTATTGTGAACTTCCCAGTCCTTCGGAATTCGTATGCTGAAGAAGAAATAGAAGAAAGTCTGCCGGTAGATGCGGAAGACGTAAAGAATGAACTGTTATCAGATGAGTTTGGTGAAAATACCTCTGATGATGATACTGAGGAGCAAGCCGAAACGGCTGCTATCCGGTCTTCATACTCTATACTGATTGTTGAGGACAATGAAGAGCTATTGCGGTTAATGACGAAATTGCTGGGGACGGATTATATGGTCCACACGGCTAATAACGGTAAGGAAGCTATAGATGTGGTAGAGCAGGAAGAGATCGATCTGATTGTTTCTGACATAATGATGCCTGAGATGGATGGCATTGAGTTCTGCCGGTATATTAAAAATAAGTTTGAAACGTCCCATATTCCCGTAGTTTTGCTGACGGCTAAGAATAAGGAGGAAGACCGGGTTGAGGCTTATGAGTCCGGTGCCGATGGCTTTATCAGTAAACCTTTCAATTTGAGTGTTCTCCATGCGCGTATCTCCAACTTGCTCCGTAGCCGCGAACGTATGGGAAAGGACTTCAAGAAACAGTTGGTGTTTGAAGCCAAAGAGCTGAACTACACCAGTGTTGATGAGGATTTTCTGCAACGGGCTATTGATTGTGTGCATCGTCATTTGGATGATCCTGATTTTGATCAGGCGAAGCTGTTGGAGGAGATGTGTATGGCTAAATCGACTTTCTTCAGGAAGCTGAAGTCATTGACCGGCCTTACTTATGTTTCCTTTATCCGGAATATTCGTATGAAAGCAGCTTGTCGTATAATGGAAGAGAAGAAGAATATTCGTATTTCAGAATTGGCGTATGCTGTGGGATATAATGATCCGCGTTATTTCAGTAATAGTTTTAAGAAAGAGTTTGGTATGCAACCTTCCGAATATATGGAGCGCTTTACTTCGAATGGCACAGTGGAAGATGATGTTCCGGAAACATAGAGTATTTGTTTGTTAACTATCTTGTCTTTTATGCAGCAAGAACAACTTCCGGAAAATGGAATGTTGTTTTTGCTGTCTTATTGTGTTGCTTACCCGTTTATTCGTTTTATACATTTCTTTTAAAACTCTCTCACATTTGAAAATTTATGTAGAATAATGTTTCATTTCATGTAGAAAATTGTGTCATGAGACAAATTAGCATGTGTTTGGGCTGTTGTAGAAGGCATATTGCTTTCTGCCCCTCTATTTTTGTACCACAATCAAAAATATAAAAAACGATAGATTTTTTAGTTATGATTGTTACAAATAAATATATGTTTAATCTTAATTTTTTGCTAATGGAAAAACAAAGAAATTCCAAGCAGAGCAAGTGTAGAATAAAGAGCCGGTTGCTTTTTGCAGTGGTTCTGCTTCTCTTGTTCTTGTCGGTACCTTTGAAGGGGTACAGTGTGGAAAAAGCTCTTCCGGACGCTGTTCAGCAGAACACCGTAAAAGTGACAGGTACGGTGAAGGATGTCAATGGCGAGCCGATTATCGGTGCAAATGTAATGGTGGTAGGTTCTACTACCGGGGTAATTACCGATTTGGACGGTAAGTTTACGCTAAATGTCCCTGCAGGGGGTAAGTTACAAGTCAGTTTTATAGGTTACAAGGAACAAGTGGTTCCTATTAAAAAAGGTATTAGTCTAAATATAGTATTAGAGGAAGATGCCCAAATGCTGGGCGAGGTTCAAGTTGTAGCTTACGGTGTACAGAAGAAGGTATCAGTAACAGGTGCCATTTCTTCCATGAAAGGAGATGATTTGTTGAAAACGCCTGCGGGCTCTATCTCTAACATCCTTTCCGGTCAAGTGACCGGTATCTCTTCCGTTCAGTATTCGGGCGAACCGGGTGCGGATGCTGCCGACCTTTATGTACGTGGTATTGCGACATGGGGAAATGCTGCTCCGCTGATACAGGTAGATGGGGTGGAACGTGATATGTCCCAAATCGACCCGAATGAGATTGAAAGTATTACCGTGTTGAAGGATGCTTCGGCAACGGCTGTGTTCGGTGTGCGTGGTGCCAATGGTGTAGTTTTGATTACGACCAAGCGCGGCGCGGAAGGGAAAGCTAAAATTTCGTTCTCTACTTCGCTGGGTGTGAATGTGCGTACCAAGGACTTGGAATTTGCTAACTCCTATCAGTATGCCGATTATTACAACATGATGTTGATGAACGATGGAGGTGCGCCTGCTTTCTCGGAGGAGCAGTTGACTACTTTCCGCGACCATACCAATCCGCTGCTTTATCCGGACATCAACTGGATAGACTACTGTATGAACAAGGCAGCGTTGCAGTCACAGCACAATGTAAACATATCAGGCGGTACGAGCAATATGCGTTATTTCGTTTCTGCCGGTTTCTTTTCGCAGAATGGTATGTTCAAGCAGTTCAAGGCTTCGGATGACTTCAACTTTGACTACAAGCGATATAATTATCGTGCTAATCTGGACTTTGACCTGACCAAGAGTACCTTGCTCTCTGTCAATATTGGTGGCCGTGTGGAGACGAAGCGTACCCCCGAATCGGATGAAGATCAGAACCAGTTGTTCCGCAAGCTTTATTGGGCGGTGCCTTTTGCCAGTGCGGGGATTGTAAACGACATGTATATAAAGTCCAACGGTGACTACCTGCCTTTTACCGGTACCGATGGTCTGGCCTCTTACTATGGCAAGGGTGCTCGTATAAAGACTACTAATGTATTGAACTTGGACTTGGTGCTGAACCAGAAACTGGACTTCATCACCAAAGGACTTTCGGTGAAACTGAAGGGTTCTTATAACTCTGCCTATTCTAATGTAAAAAGGTCGACAGCTTCGGTTGCCAACTATACTCCCATCGTTGGTGATGATGGTTCCATCTCTTTCCGCAAAGCGGGTTCGGACAGCCAGTTGAGTTACAGTGACGGTGACTTCGGAAAGGCGCGTGACTGGTATATGGAGTTGGCATTGAGCTATAGCCGCAAATTCGGTGATCATAATGTATCGGCACTTGCGCTATACAATCAGTCGAAGAAATATTATCCGGGTGGTGTCTATACTTATATACCTTCAGGATATGTAGGATTTGTGGGACGTGTGACGTATGACTGGAAAACTCGCTATATGGCAGAATTCAATGTTGGCTACAATGGCTCTGAAAACTTTGCTCCGGGAAACCGCTACGGCTTTTTTCCTGCCGGTTCTTTGGGTTGGGTGATTAGTGAAGAACCTTTCTTTGCTCCTATCAAGAAGGTGATAGGTTACTTGAAACTGCGTGCGTCAGTCGGAATTGTCGGCAATGACAAAAACGGCTCAGACCGTTTCATTTACCTGCCGGGTAAGTATATTTATAGTTCATCTGGCGGTAACGGTGCTCCCGGTTATTTCTTTGGGCAGGACGTGAACAATATAAAGCCGGGAGCATACGAAGCCTCCCAGTCCAATCCCTTGTCCAAATGGGAAACTTCCGTAAAACAGAATTACGGTATCGACTTCAATGTGTTGGGTGACCGTTTGAACGTTTCTGCCGATTATTTCATGGAAAAACGCAAGGATATCCTGAAGACTCCGGATTATTTGCCCAGTATTCTTGGTATGGTTCTGCCGCCTGTCAACGTGGGTAAGACTGAAAATTCCGGTTTTGAACTGCAGGTGAAATGGAGTGATAAAATAGGTGAAGATTTCCGCTATTGGGCTACGGCAAATATGTCTTATGCCCACAATAAGATTGTGTACATGAACGAGGTGGCACAAAATGAACCTTGGATGTATCAGACCGGACGTAAAATCAATTCCCGGCCCATGTATAAGTTCTGGGGATTCTATGATGAAACTGCCGATGCACGCTATCAGGAAGAATTTGGTCAGGCTATTGCTAATCATGGTATCACGCTGGAAGCAGGTGATGCTGTCTATGTAGACTTGAACGGTGACGGCAAATTGGACGGTAACGATGCTACGCGTAATTTGGGATATACGGACATACCGGAATATACTGCCGGACTGAATGCCGGATTCACTTGGGGCAAGTTCGACTTCTCGATGCAGTGGACGGGTGCATGGAATGTTGACCGTATGTTGAGTGAGTTCCGTCGTCCGCTGGGTGACACGAACAACAAAGGCTTGCTGCTCTATCAGTATGATAACACATGGCGTTCTTCCGCCGACACTTTCACAGCAAAGTTCCCCCGTGCATCGAGCCTTCATGCCAGCAACAATTATGCAGGGTCTGACTTGTATCTGATTGATGCCAGCTACCTGCGCCTGAAGAGTGTGGAAATCGGCTATAATCTGGACTTCCCCTTCATGAAGAAACTGAAACTGAATGATTGTCGCGTATACGTGAACGGCTATAACCTGCTGACTTTTACGGACTTCATGTGGGGAGACCCGGAATCGCGCCAGAGTGACCGCCCCAATTATCCGTTGACTCGTGTGTTTAATATTGGTTTGAAAGTAGGATTCTGATCCGCTTCATATATAAATTAAGGAATTGAATAATATGAAAAATCTGACTAAATGGTTTATAGCGGCATTTGTGGGAGTCTCAACTCTTACCACATCTTGTGTCGATCAGATAAAATTTGGTGATAGTTTCCTGGAGAAAGCACCTGATACGGGTGATATGAATCAAGACACTATTTTTGGCAAAGCCGATTATGCGCGGGCTTTCTTGTGGAATACCTATTCTAAGATGTACTATGGACTTGCCACGAACTGGAATGACGTTGACGGTAAAATGAATACCGGAATGTTCGAGGTTTTGTCCGACTGCTGGCATAGCCACAATTCTTGGGACGGCATCAATCGTAAGTACTATTCGGGAGCATACAAGGCCAGTGATGAAGACAATGATTCTGATACCCGCTTCAATTACAAGAAGGAAGAGTGTTGGGAGGCTATCCGTTCTGCATGGATGTTCATTGAAAACGTGGGGCGTGTGCCTGATATGGATGATGCCGAGAAGAGCCGTCTGACGGCGGAAGCAAAGGCTATCATCGCTTCCCGCTATTTCGACCTTTTCCGCCATTTTGGAGGTCTGCCGTTAGTGGAACAGACTTATGGAGTGCAGATAAGTTATGAATTGCCGCGTGCTACGGCGGAAGAGACTGCAAACTTTATTGTGAAATTACTGGATGAGGCGGCTGCAACTTTGCCTTGGGACTTGGGAACGGATGATGCCAATTGGCAGGGACGTTTCACGAAAGCTGCGGCCATGGGATTGAAGTGTAAAGTGTTGCTGTTTGCAGCCAGCCCGCTGTTCAATGACAACGAGGCCTACTGTTCGGAGAATCCGCAGGTAGCTGTGGAGAACCGTCAGGTGTGGTATGGCAGCTATAATGCCGAATGGTGGAACCGTTGCTGGCAGGCTTGTGTCGATTTCTTCCAGGAACTGGATAGGAGTGGTTACTACTCACTGATGCAGGCCAATGCTGCCACATCTTCCGGATATCGCTCAGCCTTTAATAATGCTTACTTTGTACGTTCCGGCAATACTGAGTTGCTGATGTCTACGCGAATCATCGGCAAGTACAACTGGGAATGGTGGTACTATTGGGGCGAATGGGTGACTTTTGGAGGATATACACCGACTTTGGAGTATATGCAGATGTTCCCTATGAGTGATGGAAAGCCTTTCACCGATGACTACTTGAAAGAGGGCGCTTATCCTTTCTTTGAGAAGAATGACTACAACCAGCCGGTACGTGACCCGCGCCTCTATGAAACCATGCTGGTGAATGGGGCTGCTTATGGCGACCATGCTGCAGAGTTGTGGATCGGAGGCCGTGAAAACATAGACCAGACACGCCTTGAAACGGGACAGACTGCTACGGGATTCCGTAATTATAAGTTCTTTAAAGAAGGTAAAAATAGCTTGGCCGGCAAATATCTGGAATGGCCTTACTTACGCTTGGCTGAACTCTATCTGATTTATGCGGAAGCTTGCCTGCAAGCTAAGAATGACTTGGCTGGTGCCATTAAAAACGTGAATGTGGTACGTAGCCGTGTAGGCTTGGGTGACTTGAACGCTTGTAATCCTGACAAGCATCTGATGTCCGACAAGGATGCCTTGCTCGAAGAAATTCTTCGGGAACGGGCTTGTGAATTGGGATTGGAGGATGTACGTTTCTTCGACATGATCCGTTATAAACGGGATGATTTGTTCAGAAAACCCTTGCATGGATTGCGCATCTATCGTAATGACGGAGGGGGTGACAAGCCTTGGAGTGGAACAGACGGAAACGCCTCCGCATTTCCCGAAAAGCCTTCTGCTTTCAGATATGAGGTGTTTACGCTCGGCAACAGTTCACGTTCTTGGTGGACGAACTTCAGTCCGAAATGGTATTTGGCTGCTTTTCCGCCTTCGGAAGTGAACAAAGGATATGGACTGACTCAAAATCCGGGTTGGAACTAATGTTTGATGGAAACATACGGTTAATAAAGAAAGAATGATATGAAAAAATATAAGATAATAGCTTTGGCTATGTTGGCTTGTGTTAGTCTGAAAGGATTGGCGCAAGTGGATAACAATGTGATTGGCAAAGTGGTTGACAAATGGGGAAATCCGGTAGAGGGCGCATTGGTCTATATCGAGAATAACCCATTAGTCGGAGTGGCTACCGACAAGAACGGACAGTTCGAGATTATAGCTGATAAAGGCAGTGTACTGAGGGTGAAAACCGGTGATGATGCTGCAAAGACGGTGGCTGTAAAGGATGGAAGGCTCATGACCATTGTGATGGACCACTCTGCGCAAAAGGTGAATTATGGATTCGGACTGACACAGACAAATGAAGAATCTACTGGAGCGGTGTCTACTGTATATGCTGACCAGATTGACAATCGCTCTGCCATGAACATCGGCAATTCGTTATATGGCAATGTGACAGGTCTGACTACTTTGCAGAAGACCGGAACTGTCTGGGATCAGATACCTTCGATGTATATCCGCGGTCAGCAGACTTTAAATGGCAATAACGGTATCTTGCTTGTAGTGGACGGACTGGAACGAGACAATGCTTGGCAAGCCCTGAACTATATTACACCGGAAGAGGTGGAATCTGTCAGTATCTTGCGTGATGCGGCTGCCGTGGCTCTTTATGGATATAGAGGAATTAATGGGGTGGTGAACATTGTAACCAAACGTGGAAAATATAAGACGAGAGAAATCAAGTTCTCTTATGACCACTCATTTAATACGCAGGCACGTATGCCGAAAATGGCTGATGCTTATACGTATGCTACGGCCATCAATGAGGCCTTATCCAACGATGGCAAAGGGGCCCGATACTCACAGAATGAATTGAACGCTTTTCAAAGTGGCAAGTACCCTTATCTGTATCCGAACGTGAATTGGGCGGACGAGGTATTCCGTGACCAGGGTAATTCGGATATTGTGACTTTGACTTTCCGTGGAGGCTCAACAAAGATGCGCTATTTCACAATGATGAATTTGCAGAATAATAGGGGGTTCATCAAGAATGCCAATGCGAATGAGGGGTATTCCACTCAGGACAAGTATTCGAAGGCCAACTTCCGCACTAATCTGGATATTGACTTGACTCCGAAGACACGTATGCAGGCCAACATTATGGGAGTACTGAATGAATTCAGTCGTCCGTCTTCGGCTGGAGATAATCTGATGTATAAAGTCTATTCAGTCCCTTCGGCAGCTTTTCCTATAAAGACAGAGAATGGCTTGTGGGGAGGTAACGCCACTTGGGACGGTAACTACAATCCGGTTTATTTGGCGCAAGGACATGGATATACTAAAGGACATACTCGTGCCTTGTATGCCGACATGACACTGAGGCAAGATTTGTCTGCTATCACCAAAGGATTGGGAGGTGCTGTTCGTGTAGGATATGACAATATTGCTTCTTACTGGGAAGACTGGAGAGTGAAAGCCAAGTATGGCATGCAGTCGGTAAGCAAATGGGAGAATGGAGAACCTGTTGAATTCAGTAACTTTGAGGGTGGTTCGGTGAGTAGTGTCTCCGGGGACAATGCCAAACTGGACTGGCAATACCGTTCATTCAACTTTCAGGCAAATGTGGACTGGACACGCCGGTTCGGTAAACATGACCTTTATTCGATGTTGATGTATACTTATAAGTATGACAATAGGAATGGCGTAAACGTCACTTGGTATACTCAGAATGCGGCATGGTATACTCACTATGGCTACAACAACCGCTACTTTGCGGACTTTACCTTGACTACTTCCGCTTCCAACCGATTGGATCCGGACAGCCGTTGGGGAGTGGCTCCTACCTTGGGACTGGCGTGGGTCATCTCGAATGAAGATTTTATGAAAAAGCAGAATATCATCGACTTCATGAAACTGCGCGCTTCGTTCGGCATCATTCAGACGGACAATATCCCGTCCAACGGCTATTGGAACACGACAGTGGGCAGTGCCGGCGGTTATCCCATTCAAGAGAACTTTAATGGTGATGGCGGTTGGGCAGAAGGTCGTTTGCCGTCCTTGAACGGAACAACGGAAAAGGCTTATAAGTATAATTTAGGTCTGGATGTATCTATGCTGAAAGGTCTGACACTGACTGTAGACGGATTCTATGAAAGACGTTCGGATATTTGGGTGAGTGCAGAAGGTAGGAACTCCTCGGTACTGGGTGCCGCATCTTCTTATGTAAATGCAGGTATTGTAGACAGTTGGGGTACTGAAATAGGACTGGACTATACAAAAAAGATTGGAGACTTCCAGCTTCGTGCGGGTGCCAACTTCTCCTATAGTCGCAACAAGGTCGTTGAGATGCTGGAATCTCCGAAAGCGTATGACTATCTTCGCAGTACAGGCAAACCGGTAGGTCAGGCTTGGGGATTGCAAGCCATCGGTTATTTTATTGATGATGCCGATATTGCTAATAGCGTACCGCAACAATTTGGTCCGGTGAAACCGGGTGACATCAAATACAAAGATGTGAATGGTGACAATGTGATTAATGAAAATGATATAGTCGCTATGGGATACGGATCTACATGTCCGGAAATCTATTATGGATTCAATGTCGGACTGGAATGGAAAGGATTGGGATTCAATGCTAATTTCCAAGGAGTAGGAAATTATACGGCAAGGCTTGATAATAATTTCTATATGCCTTTGTATGACAATACATCTATTTCGCAGTATGTGTTCGAAAATCACTGGACACCGGAAAATCCGTCTGCCCGTTTCCCGCGCCTGAGCACGGAAATTGTAGATAACAATCAAAATATGATGAGTTCTGTATGGTTGGCTGACCGTTCTTTCTTGAAGTTGCGTAATTGTGAGGTTTACTACAAACTTCCGTCAGCTTGGTTGGACAAAATCAAGATGGCAAATGCGAAAGTTTACGTCAGAGGCGTTGACTTGTTCAGCATTGACAACATTGATGTAATGGATCCGGAGGCTATGGGATATGTATATCCGGCTGTTCGTTCGGTACACGTCGGTCTGTCGATAGGACTTTAACCGGAAGTTTAATCTTGAAACTAAAAAACTTACTACGATATGAAAATAAAGAATATATGTTTCGGTATAGTTTGTGCAGCCATGTTGTCGGCATGTACTGACAAGATGGACTATCATGAATATACCAACTATGATAAGGATTATGTTTTTGCCGACTTCGGCCGCACTGCGGGTTTTGTGAATAATATCTATTCTTACCTGGATTATGACTTGCCCGGGCTGACTTCGTTGGCTTCTGCTTGCGATGAGGCTGAAATGGCATTGACCTATTCTTCGGTACTTGACTATACCAATGGAAACTGGTCTGCTCTAAATAGCAAGTCTAATTGGGGGTATTATACGGCTATCCGTGCTGCCAATTATTTTCTGAAGGAAACGGCGAATCTGGACTTCTATGATTTGCGCTTCACGCAGGATTATCAGGCACAGATGAACCGCTTCAACCGTTATCAGTATGAAGTCCGCTTGCTGCGTGCTTATTACTATTTCTTGTTGGTTCGTGCCTACGGGGATGTTCCTTTTACAACAGAGGTGCTTACGGAGGCTGAAGCCAATTCTATAACACGTACTTCGGCTTCTGAAATATTTGATTTTATCTTGTCTGAATGTGATGCTGTAGCGGCAGAGTTGCCGGTCAAGTATTCCGGTCTGGATGGTGACGCTGCCGGTGGGGTTACAAATCCTGAGACCGGACGCGTGACACGCGGAACGGCATTGGCACTGAAGGCACGTGCTGCCCTTTACCGTGCCAGCAAACTGTTCAACGAGGGCCAAGACAAGAATCTCTGGAAAGAAGCTGCAGAGGCCAACCTGCAAGTGATTAACTATTGTGCCGGAAATGGTATCAGTCTTGGCAAATATACGGCCCTTTGGGGAGCAGACAACTACAAGGCGTCGGAAGTGATTTTTGCCCGTCGGGTGGGAGATACCAATTCTCCGGAATGGTATAACTTCCCGGTAGGAATGGAGAACGGTAATTCCGGCAACTGTCCTACACAGACTTTGGTTGATGCTTATGAAATGCAGAACGGCGGAGAGCCGGATGCTAATAACCCGTATGCAGGAAGAGATCCGCGTTTCAAGATGACCATTGCCGTGAATGGAGATGAGTGGCCTGCCACTAATCCTAACCCGCTGGAGACTTATATCGGTGGACGAAATGCGGCTCCTGTTTCGTATGCCACGCCTACGGGGTACTATCTGAAGAAGTATCTTGACGGTTCTACAGATATCAGTGACAGTGAAGGTACAGGCGGTAAGCGTCATAGTTGGATTACTTTCCGCTTGGGCGAATTCTTCCTGAATTATGCAGAAGCAATGTACCAATATACCGGCTCTTCCGATGCAACGGCTGAAGGACTTACCATGACAGCACGGGAAGCGGTGAACAAAGTGCGCTCCCGTTCGGATGTCAAGATGCCGGCTTTCCCTGAAGGGATGAGCGGAAGTGAATTTTGGACACGGTATAAGCGTGAACGCATGGTGGAACTCGCATTCGAGGGACATCGCTTTTGGGATGTCAGACGTTGGAAGGAAGGCGGTTTCACAAGTATTCTGCGCATGGAGATTACGAAGAAGGCTGATGATTCGTTCTCATACAAGAAGGTGAGCAAGTCACTGGTTTGGGACGACAAGATGTATCTCTTCCCGATACCGGACTTTGAGATACGGAATAATCCGAAGCTGATACAGAATCCCGGTTGGGAAATAAAATAGGATGTTGAATCTATAATTCTAAGAACATGAAATTGAATTTGAAATATATAGCCGTGGCATGCGCAATCACTTGCATGACCGGCTGTGATGACAAGCTTGAAGTGTTTGAAGTGACGGGAGCGAGTGCTGCTCCTGTTGCCATAGCTGCCTCGGCTGTTCAGACAGAGGCATTGCCGGGAGAAATCAAACTGAAGTGGACTGCTCCGCAGGAGGACTTCGCCTATATGAAGATAAAGTATAACGACCCTTTGCAGAAGAAGGATGTGTACAAGATCGTCTCGAAAGGAACTACCGAGCTGCTGATTGAAGGCACACGTGCCCGTTTCGGTGATTACTCTTTCTTCTTCCAGACGTTTAATGCTGCGCATCAGGGAAGTGCCGTTACGGAAGTGAAGGCAAAGTCGGGAGTCGCCCCGGCCACTCTGACTGAAGTGAAACGCACAAAAGTGGAGCTGACGGCAGAACAACTTAGTTCCAATCAGCCGGAACCGACAGAAGGTCCTATCAAGGATTTGCTGGACGGAAACACTGGGACTTTCTTCCACACTCGTTGGTCGTCTCCGCAGGTGGATTTGCCGCATTACATCCAAGTGAGCTTTAATGAAGAGCATGAAGACTTTGCTATAAAGTACACCACGCGAAATGTGGGCAACAAAGACGGATTTCCGACCGTTGCCGAATTGCAAATTAGTAATGACGGTGAGAACTGGGAAACGCTGTCCACATTGAGCGGACTGCCTACAACCAGTGTTACTGATTATACGTCTGCCTTTGTAATGCCGGGCAAGAAGTTTAAATATTTCCGTTTCAATGTGACAGCGGCCAGTCAGAACAGCAAATACTTCCACATGTCTGAATTTTCTTTCTACGATGTGGATGTGGAGGTGTATGATCCTGAAACAGTGCCTCTGGATTAATTAAAATAGAATGCAATTATGAAAAAGAACAAAATAGTGGTAGCTGTCTGCATGGCAGCTGCCCTCATCGGCGGATTGTCCGGCTGTGATGATAGTAAGGATTTCAGCTATAAGGGAAACTTGGACTTAAACCAATTGGTTCTTACTCAGGCACGTGAAGCTTGGGTGGGCGGAGAATGCAATATAACCGTTCCGGCTTTAAAATATAGTGCGGATGCAACTGTAGCAAACTATTCCTATAAATTAGGGATGTCGTTGTATCAAGGACGTACTGCGGGAACGGATGTTTCTGCTGACCTTGTGATTGATGCCGATACGCTGGGCAAAGCCATTGCAAAGTCATCGGAAGGTGGACTTTATGAAAAATATGCGGGTGCAGTCTTGCTGCCCGCACAGTTCTATCGTTTGTCTACAGACAAATTGGTGTTGTCGGCGGGAAGTGCCAAGTCGGAGGATGCCTCGTTGCTTATTTACTCCGAGGACTTGATTGCTTATGTGCAGGATGAACTGAAAGCGGATGTATCTTATGTGTTGCCCGTCAGAATTTCAGAATCATCTTCTTATGATATCAATCCAAAAACAAGTACGCTGATGTACTTCGTTAGTGTCACGTATGTAGAACCTGAGTTCGGGCCTGAATATTATCCGGTGGAAGATGAAGCCGCTATAGGCGATGCTTATGCAGATACTGATTTGAAGTTGGTGTGGCACGATGAGTTTAATGGCACGGGAATCCCTGACCCGGAGGTTTGGCGATTTGAAGAAGGCTTTTGCCGTAATCAAGAAGCCCAGTGGTATTATGATCAGAATGCCATTTGTAAAGATGGAGCGTTAGTCATTACAGGCAAGCAGGAACAAATCAAGAATCCTAATTACGAGGCAGGTAGCAGTGACTGGAAAAAGAATCGTGAATACGCTGAATATACTTCAAGTAGTATTGTGACGAAGAATTATCGTTTCCGCAAAGGCACGATGGTGGTGAGGGCGAAAATCCCTACAGCATCGGGGGCATGGCCAGCCATTTGGACTACAGGTGGAAGCACGGACAGCTGGTGCTGGGAATGGCCTCTTGGCGGTGAAATAGATTTACTGGAATATTATTATGTAGGTGATAAGCAGAGTATACATGCCAATGCTTGTTGGGGTAGCGATACTCGCTGGAGTGGTAAATGGGATTCTTATAATCGTCCTTTGGCTGACTTTGAAGCTAATGACAGGAATTGGGGGGACAAATATCATATCTGGCGTATGGACTGGGATGATGATTATATCAAACTCTATTTGGATGATGAGTTGATGAACGAAATAGATCTGAACAATACGGGTAATGGTACCGGAGGTCTTAGTGACTGGTGGAGAGGATCTTGGAGAAATCCATTTAGAGATGCCGGTAATGAAGGTGAAGGTTTCGGCCAACAGATATTCCTGAATCTTGCATTGGGAAGTAATGGTGGAACTCCGGATCTTGCACAATTCCCGTTGGAATATCATGTAGACTATGTACGGGTGTATCAGCATGAGTAGGTAATGAAGTCTGTTATATCCCGTATTGTCGGAAGTCTTATTAACTTTTGGATAATACGGGATATATTGTTTTTTTTGAGGTAATAAATAATAGGATGATGAAATATATTGTAAATAAAGCACTGCTAGTATTAGTATGGCTGACCGGTTGCCTTGCTGTGCAGGCTCAGAATATTGGCAATAAATTGTGGCAAGATAGCGATGGGAACTATATCAACGCCCATGGCGGCGGCATCTTGTTCCATGAAGGTCTGTACTATTGGTTTGGCGAACATCGCCCTGAAAACGGTTTCACTACCGAAGTGGGAGTGAACTGCTACGCATCTTCCGATTTACAGAACTGGACTCACAAGGGCGTAGCGCTTGCCGTATCCGAAGAAGCCGGAAGCGATATTGAACGTGGTTGCATCATGGAGCGCCCTAAAGTGATATACAATAAGAAGACCGGGAAGTTTGTAATGTGGTTCCATCTGGAACTGAAAGGCCAAGGCTATGGACCCGCCCGTGCGGCTGTGGCCGTCAGTGACAGACCGGAGGGACCTTACCGCTTTGTCCGTTCCGGGCGGGTGAACCTCGGAATCTATCCGGAGAATATGCCTGAAGCAGACCGGAAGCTGACATGGAATATGAAGAAATATAAAAAGTGGTGGACTCCGGAGTGGTACAAGGCTGTTAACCAGGGACTGTTTGTGAAACGCGATTTAGAAGGCGGACAAATGTCCCGTGATATGACTTTATTTGTGGATGACGATGGTAAAGCTTATCACATTTATTCTTCAGAAGAGAATCTGACTCTGCATATTGCAGAACTGACAGATGATTATTTGCAGCATTCAGGACGCTATATCCGTATCTTCCCCGGTGGACATAACGAAGCACCGGCCCTATTCAAGAAAGATAATATGTATTGGATGATTACCTCCGGATGTACCGGTTGGGATCCTAATGAAGCCCGTATGTTTTCAGCGTCTTCCATTTGGGGACCGTGGAAGCAATATCCTAATCCGTGCCGCGGACAGAACAGTGAGAAAACCTTTGGCGGGCAAAGTACATTTGTATTGGAATTACCGGAGAACCGCTTTATATTTATGGCTGATGTCTGGAAACCGAAGAGTCTGATGTATTCCGGACACATTTGGCTGCCTATACAGTTTGATGAACAGGGTGTTCCGTTTATTGAGTGGACGGACGAGGTAAATCTGTCCGCTCAATTAGAGTGGAAACAGGTATGGAGTGATGAATTCAACGCAGACGGTCTTCCGGATACGGCTGTGTGGAGTTATGATAATGGTTTTGCACGCAATGAGGAAGCCCAGTGGTATCAGAAAGGCAACGCTTACTGCAAGGGTGGAAAGCTGATTATTGAAGCGCGAAAAGGAAAAGGGCGTAAAAATCCCTGGTATGAGGCAGGAAGCAACGACTGGCGGAAGAAGCGGGAGTTCATTGAGTACACTTCCTCGTGCATCACTACGGCCGGCAAGAAAGAGTTCCTGTATGGCAGATTCGAGGTTCGTGCCAAGATTCCCGTGAGCGGAGGGGCATGGCCTGCTATCTGGACATTGGGTAGCGGTATGGAGTGGCCTTCGTGTGGCGAGATTGACATCATGGAATACTATCGCATTAAAGGTGAACCGCATATTCTGGCAAATGCCGCCTGGGGAACTGACCGGCAATGGAATGCAAAATGGAAAAGTAAAGCAATCCCTTTTACTCATTTCACGGACAAAGATCCCCGTTGGGCAGATAAATTTCATATCTGGCGTATGGACTGGGATGAAACGGCTATCAGAATATATCTGGATGATGAATTGCTGAATGAAATTCCTTTGGATGAAACAATTAACGGCACCATTGGCGGGGGGACGAATCCTTTCCGCAAGCCTCAATATCTTTTGTTGAACTTGGCTCTTGGTGGCATAAACGGTGGAAAAATTGATGATAAAGGAATTCCCATGCGCTATGAAATAGACTATGTACGGGTATATCAGAAGCAGTAGAAAAGACGGGAAAGACCTGATTTCCCTGAAAACTATGCATTTTATAGCGGAAATGACCGATAAATATCCTCTTTTGCAATATTTGTAGTAGTTCGTTTTCTTATGAAACGGATATATTTGCAACAATGAAAAACAACTTATATAGAATATCATGAAAACAAGAAAATATCTTTGGCTACTATTGACTGTAGCATTGCTGATACCTCTTAATGTATCGGCCAAAAAGAAACCTGAAAAAGTAAAGACTGATCGTGAATTATGGACAGGCATTCTCTATCAGATGGCTGCACCTGTACTGAGCAATATGAGCGAAGGTAAATTGCAGGAAAATATGCTGGTAGAGCTAAGTCCTACATGGGATGGCCGTGATAAACGAGTGACTTATATGGAATGCTTCGGCAGGTTGATGGCCGGACTGGCTCCGTGGTTGTCATTGCCTGATGATGACACGGCAGAAGGTCGGCAGCGCAAACAATTGCGTGAGTGGGCATTGAAGAGTTATGCCCAATCAGTGGACCCGGAAAGTAAAGATTACCTGCTATGGCGCAAGGAAGGACAACCTCTCGTAGATGCCGCTTATATAGCTGAAAGCTTTTTGCGTGGATATGATGCCTTATGGGTCCCATTGGATGATTTGACAAAGCAGCGATATATTGCTGAATTCCAACAATTGCGCCGGGTAGATCCCCCTTATACGAATTGGTTGTTATTCTCTTCAACCGTTGAATGTTTCCTGAAAAAGGCAGGTGCCCAAACCGATTACTATCGTATAACTTCTGCTTTACGTAAAGTAGACGAGTGGTATGTGGGCGATGGTTGGTACAGTGACGGAGAAGATTTTGCATTTGACTATTATAACAGTTTTGTGCTTCACCCCATGTATGTGGAATGCCTTGACGTGATGACGGATGGAGGAAAAAGAAACATCTGGAATGTGAAAGGCGGAAACTTCCCGAAAGCTTTGAAACGTATGCAGCGTTTCGGTATGATATTGGAACGTTTTGTTTCTCCCGAAGGTGCTTTCCCCGTATTTGGCCGTTCAATTACTTATCGTACCGGTGTGTTACAGCCTCTTGCCTTGTTGTCATTACGTGGCTGGCTACCGAAAGAATTGCCTGCCGGACAGGTGCGTGCGGCAATGACGGCTGTTATTCAACGCATGTTCGGTGATAACCGCAATTTCAATGCGGAAGGTTATCTGACATTAGGCTTTAATGGTTCTCAACCCAATATTTCAGACTGGTATACCAATAATGGTAGCCTTTATCTGGCTTCGCTTGCTTTCTTGCCATTAGGTTTGGCTGCTGATGATCCCTTCTGGACAGATGCGCCACAGCCCTGGACATCAAAGAAAGCATGGGGAGGAGAAGATTTCCCGAAAGATCACGCATATTACGAATAATAATTATGAATAAACGCATTCTTTTTTCTTTCTGATTCTCCTGATATTTTCCACTCTCCGGGCACAACAGTCCCGGCTTGTGGAAGTGGGGAGCGGATATAGCCAAACGTCAGTCAATACGACTGTATTCAGAAACAACTCGCTTGTGACGCAAGGAGATGAACAGTATATAAGTTATTATGACGGGGACGGTTATCTGGTGATCGGCAAACGGAAGTTGAACTCTGACCAATGGACGTTACAGCGGACGCAATACAAGGGAAATGTAAAGGATGCCCATAATATAATCAGCATGATGCTGGACGGGGATGGTTATTTGCATCTGTCATTTGACCATCACGGACATAAACTGAATTATTGTCGCAGCACTGCTCCGTATACTCTGGAACTGGGTGATAAAGAGCCTATGACCGGAGTGGATGAGGAAAATGTGACTTATCCGGAGTTCTATCCGTTGAATGGAGGCGATCTGTTGTTTGTTTATCGTTCCGGCTCTTCCGGCAGGGGAAATCTGGTGATGAACCGCTATTCTGTGAAAGAGAAAAAGTGGTATCGTGTACAAGATGTCCTGATAGATGGTGAAGACCAGCGGAATGCCTACTGGCAACTCTATGTAGATGAGCAGGGAACCATACACCTGTCGTGGGTATGGCGCGAAACATGGCATGTGGAGACTAATCATGATCTTTGTTATGCCCGTTCCTATGATAACGGTGCGACGTGGTATAAGGCGAATGGCAAGAAATATGAGTTGCCTATCCGTTACCATAATGCAGAGTATGCCTGCCGCATTCCACAAAACTCAGAACTCATCAACCAGACCAGCATGAGTGCGGATGCAAGTGGTAATCCTTATATTGCCACGTATTGGCGCGATCCTGATAGTGATGTTCCGCAATACCGTATTGTGTGGTACGATGGACAAATGTGGCAGAATCGCCAGGTTTCCGATCGTCATACTCCTTTCTCTCTGAAAGGTGGTGGTACAAAGATGATTCCAATTGCCCGCCCGCGTATCGTGGTGGATGGTGGTGAGATATTCTACATCTTCCGTGATGAAGAACGGGGAAGCCGGGTGTCGATGGCGCATGTGTCGGCAGTCGGGACGGGCGAATGGACTTTTACTGATTTGACTGACTTTCCGGTAGATGCTTGGGAACCGTCTCATGATACGGAACTCTGGAAGCAGAAACGCCGGCTCCATCTTTTTGTGCAGCATACCAAGCAAGGGGATGGAGAACGTATGGTGGACTTTGCTCCTCAGCCGGTGTATGTGCTGGAAGTGAGATAACAGTTCCCATTAGAGGAAACTTGCGTTCCCATTAGAGGAAACTGCCGTTTCTATTAAGGGAAACGGGAAGCATCCCTAATGATATGAATATGAATAAGGTAAATAGATTAATTAAATGAATAAGTATATTAGCATGAAAAAGTATTTTGGAAATATTCTGATGCTGGCTTTTTGTCTGATTGGAGCGTCGTCTTGTGTCGCTCCCAAAGATGAGGCTAAAGAAGTTGTGGATATCATTTATAAAGTGAATAACTATTGGCAGGAACAGAATCCGAAGCATGGGCGTTCATTCTGGGACAATGCCGCCTATCATACAGGTAATATGGAAGCGTTCTTCCTGACCGGAGATACCGCTTTCATGGATTATTCCAAGGCTTGGGCAGAGCACAATGAATGGAAAGGCGCCAAATCGGACAATAAAGCCGAGTGGAAGTACAGCTACGGTGAAAGCAATGAGTATGTGCTTTTCGGTGATTACCAGATTTGCTTCCAGACGTATGCAGATTTATATAACATAGAGCCGGATACTCAGAAAATAGCCCGTGCCCGCGAAGTGATGGAATATCAGATGAGCACGGATAAGAACGATTACTGGTGGTGGGCCGATGGACTCTATATGGTAATGCCCGTTATGACTAAACTATATAAGATAACCGGTAATCCGCTTTATCTGGAAAAACTGCATGAGTATTGGTCATTTGCCGATAGTTTGATGTATGATCCCGAAGATGCCCTATACTACCGTGACGGAAAATATATCTATCCCAAGCATAAGAGTGCGAACGGCAAGAAAGACTTTTGGGCACGCGGAGACGGCTGGGTTTTAGCTGCTTTGGCTAAAGTCCTGAAAGATTTGCCTGAAACGGATAAATACCGTCAGGAATATATAGACCGTTACCGCGCGATGGCAAAAGCTGTGGCTGCCTGCCAGCAACCGGAAGGATACTGGACACGGAGTCTGCTTGATCCGGAACATGCACCCGGACCGGAAACAAGTGGAACTGCTTTCTTTACCTATGGCCTGCTGTGGGGAATGAATAACGGTTTTTTGGATAAGGCTACTTATCAGCCTGTAGTAGAAAAAGCCTGGAAGTATCTGACGACTGTTGCTTTGCAACCGGACGGACGTATCGGTTATGTGCAGCCTATCGGAGAAAAGGCAATTCCGGGGCAGGTGGTAGATGCCAATTCAACAGCTAACTTTGGAGTAGGGGCTTTCTTGCTGGCGGCTTGCGAAATGGTACGATTCCTGAATTGATTATTCTATTTTTTTCAGAAGATATAAAATGGAGCTTGTCGGCATTGGCAAGCTCCATTTTAGTTTAATAACCCGGGTAAATCTTTGTTTTTTAATGAAATGACACAAAATTATTCCCTTTTTGCATGATTCGTGGTAGTATATTCCCTTTTTTATGTGTATTTTTGACACCCAATAACTAACGTGAATTTTATGAAGAACACTATGAGACATTTTGCAGTCGCTATTAGTTTAATGTTGGCAATGACATTGCCTTCTTTTTCCCAACAACATCCTATCGTTGAAAAAGATTATGTGGCTTATTTGTTTACCTACTTTACAGGTAACCACATCAGTGAAGAAGCTGTATGTTATGCCGTAAGTATGGACGGATATGCATATTGGGCACTGAATGACGGCAAGCCCGTTCTTGATTCGAAAGTGATCAGTTCGACCGGTGGTGTGCGCGACCCGCATATCCTGAGAAGCCAGGACGGTCATACCTTTTATATGGTGGTGACAGATATGGTATCTGGCAATGGTTGGGATTCGAACCGTGCGATGGTGCTGCTGAAGTCCAATGACCTTGTAAACTGGACGCATTCCATCATCAACATGCAGAAACGTTATAAAGGCCAGGAAAAGCTGAAACGTGTTTGGGCGCCGCAGACGGTTTTCGATCCTGAAGCCGGAAAATATATGGTGTACTGGTCTATGCAGTATGCCGGTGGAGCCGATATCATCTACTATGCATATGCCAATGACGACTTCACAGATCTGATTGGTGAACCGAAGCCACTTTTCATTCCGGAGAATAAGAAATCATGTATCGACGGGGATATTGTCTATAAAGACGGCGTTTTCCACCTGTTCTATAAGACAGAAGGACATGGAAACGGCATTAAAGTGGCAACCACCCGTTCACTGACTTCCGGCCAGTGGGAAGAAGAACCGGACTACAAGCAGCAAACAAAGGATGCTGTGGAAGGTGCCGGCACATTTAAACTGATAAATCAGGATAAGTATATACTAATGTATGATGTATACATGAAAGGTAAATATCAGTTTACGGAAACTACCGACCTGAAGAACTTCAAAGTGATAGACAGTGAGGTGAAGATGAACTTCCATCCCCGCCACGGAACGATTATTCCTATCACACGCGATGAATTGATCCGTATCACGGATAAATGGGGCAAGCCTGCCGAATTGGGTGCAATACCGAATAACCCTGTATTGCCCGGATTCCATGCCGACCCTGAAATCTTATACTCAAACAAGACAAAGAAATATTATATCTATTCCACAACAGACGGACAACCCGGCTGGGGTGGATGGTACTTCACTGTTTTTTCTTCAACCGACCTGAAGAACTGGAACTATGAAGGCGTTATGCTGGATTTGAAATCCGAACAGGTACCTTGGGCGAATGGAAATGCCTGGGCACCGTGTATTGAAGAAAAACTCATCAAGGGAGAATACAAGTACTTCTTTTATTATAGCGGCAATCCTGCCAAAGGCGGAGGAAAGCAAATCGGCGTAGCAATGGCCGACTCACCTACCGGACCGTTTACCGATCTGGGACAGCCCATCATTACAGACTCTCCTGTAGGACACGGACAGCAGATAGACGTGGATGTCTTTACCGATCCCGTATCCGGTAAACCCTATCTGTATTGGGGCAATGGCTACATGGCCGGTGCCGAACTGAATAAAGATATGATTTCCATCAAGAAGAAGACACTTACAGTAATGACTCCCGAAGGAGGAACCTTGCAGGATTATGCATTCCGCGAAGCTCCTTATGTATTTTACCGTAACGGACTTTATTATTTTATGTGGTCGGTAGATGACACCGGTTCACCCAACTATCATGTGGCTTACGGTACATCTAAATCGCCGCTGGGACCTATCGAGGTAGCTAAAGATCCGATTGTACTGATTCAGAATCCGGAGAAGGAAATCTACGGCCCTGCACACAACTCTGTACTACAAATACCCGGCACGGATGAGTGGTATATCGTTTACCATCGTATTAATAAGAACTTCCTGAAAGATGCTCCGGGCGTGCACCGCGAGGTATGCATTGACCGTATGGAATTCAATGCGGACGGAACCATTAAGCCGGTGGTGCCGACACGATAATTTGAAGTCATTTAGATGATTGATTATTTAGTAATGATACATACCTGAAAAACATAAATTGAATATGAAGATTAGACTGAAAACATTATCCTTATTATGCCTGGCGGTCACCTTGCCGCTTGCGGCGCAAGATGTAACCGTCAGCGGTCCTGACGGGAAACTGCAATTAACCGTGAACTGCCCCGAGGGAAGTGCGGCTACCTACTCCCTAACCTACAATGGTAAGCAAATGATGGAACCATCTCCCCTTGGGATGCAAACCAACGTGGGAGACTTTGCCAAAGCTTTGAAACTGACCGGACATAAGGAGAGGAAGATTGACACCGTATATACCCAATCGCGCATCAAAACTTCCCGCATACACTATGTGGCCAACGAACTGGTGTGCAACTTTACCAACGCCAAAGGTCAGCCGATGGGCGTTACCTTCCGTGTGAGCAACAACGATGTAGCTTTCCGCTACACGCTGCCCCGGCAAGGCGAGACGGGAAGCGTAGTCATCAGCGATGAAGCCACCGGTTTCCGCTTTCCTGCGCAAACCACCACTTTCCTTACGCCGCAGAGCGACGCCATGATAGGGTGGAAGCGCACAAAACCGAGTTATGAAGAAGAATATAAAGCCGATGCTCCAATGGATGCACGCTCCCGATACGGTCATGGATATACCTTTCCATGTCTCTTCCGCGTAGGCGATGACGGTTGGGTGCTGGTGAGCGAGACAGGTGTGGGCAGCCGCTATTGTGGTTCTCGCCTAGGCGATGTGTCCGAAGGGAATCTGTATAAGCTAGAGTTTCCTATGCCCGAAGAAAATAACGGCAACGGCACGGTGGCTCCTGCTTTCTCCCTGCCCGGTGCTACACCTTGGCGCACGATTACGGTGGGCGAGACACTGAAGCCAATTGTAGAAACCACCGTCATCTGGGATGTAGTGGAGCCGCTTTACGAAGCTGGTTGCAATTATAAAATGGGTCGCGGCACATGGAGCTGGATTCTGTGGCAAGACGGCAGCATCAACTACGATGACCAGGTGCGCTATGTAGACTTGGCAGCTGCTATGGGCTATGAATACGTATTGATAGACAACTGGTGGGATACGAACATCGGCCACAAGCGGATGGAACAGCTCATTGACTATGCCCAAGACAAAGGCGTAGACGTATTTCTGTGGTACAGCTCCAGCGGCTATTGGAACGACATCGAACAAGGCCCCACCAACCTGATGGATAGCCCCATTGCCCGCAAACGCGAGATGAAATGGCTTCATGAACAAGGTGTGAAAGGTATTAAAGTCGATTTCTTCGGCGGAGACAAACAGGAGACGATGCGCCTCTACGAAGCCATTCTGAGTGATGCCAATGATAACGAGCTGATGGTTATCTTTCACGGCTGTACAGTGCCTCGCGGATGGGAACGGATGTATCCCAATTACGTAGGTAGCGAAGCTGTGCTGGCTTCGGAGAATCTTGTCTTCAGCCAAAACTCCTGCAATGACGAGGCATTCAGTGCTTCGCTGCACCCCTTTATTCGCAACACCGTGGGTAGCATGGAGTTTGGCGGCACCTTCCTCAACAAGCGCCTGAACCGAGGCAACGACGGTGGCACCACCCGTAAGACGACAGACTGTTTCCAGTTGGCCACGGCTGTCCTGTTCCAGAACCCTATCCAGAACTATGCTTTGGCACCCAACAACCTGACGGATGCCCCGCAAGTTTGCCTGGACTTTATGAAACAAGTACCTACTACGTGGGATGAAACGCGCTTTATTGATGGTTATCCCGGAAAATATGCAGTCGTTGCACGTCGTCATGGCAAGCAATGGTATGTAGCAGCCGTTAACGGTACAAAAGAAGCGTTGAAACTGAAACTCGAATTGCCTATGCTGGCAGGACAGACTCTTTCATTCTATAATGATGATAAAGAAATGCAACCCCAACTGCAAACTCTGAAACTGAAAGCTGACGGCAAACTCCAACTGACCCTCCAACCGCAAGGTGGTGCCGTATTGGTTCAGGACTGGAAAACGAATGAAAAGGAAATGGGAGCTTATCTGTTTACCTATTTCAAAGACGATACACATAGTTTATATTTCGCAGTCAGCGATGACGGATATACATTTACGGATGTAAATAACGGTCAGCCCATTATTGCCGGTGATACGATTGCCGAACAGAAAGGTATCCGTGACCCGCATATCTATCGTGCACCGGATGGTACTTTCTACATTGCCATGACCGACCTGCACATCTTTGCCCAACAGAAAGGTCTGCGCAACACCGAGTGGGAGCGTGACGGAGCCAAATACGGCTGGGGCAACAACCGTGGTTTTGTCCTGATGAAATCAAAAGACCTTGTAAACTGGACACACCATGTGGTTCGTATTGACAAGACTTTCCCCGGATATGATGAGATCGGTTGTGCCTGGGCACCTGAACTGGTTTATGATGAACATGCAGGCAGAATAATGATCTACTTCACCATGCGTATGGGCAATGCACGGAATATGTTGTACTATGCTTATGTAAACGAAGATTTCGACGGTCTGGAAACAGAACCCCGCCTATTGTTCCAATACCCTGATGCTACCAAATCAGCTATCGATGCCGATATCACGAAGGTAGGTGATAAGTATCACATGTTTTACGTTGCTCACGACGGAACACCGGGCATCAAACAAGCTGTATCGAAATATATCAACCGTGGATATACTTACCTGCCGGAATGGGTAGATCCGGAACCGAAAGCCTGCGAAGCTCCTAACATGTGGAAGCGTATTGGCGAAGACAAATGGGTGGTAATGTATGACATCTATGGTATCAATCCTCATAATTTCGGCTTCAGTGAAACTACTGACTTTGTGAACTTCAAAGATCTGGGACACTTCAACGAGGGGGTGATGAAGGCGACTAACTTCTCTTCACCGAAACATGGAGCAGTAATCCACATCACTAAGAAAGAGGCTGAGAAGCTGAGAAAGTACTGGAAAGCTAAATGAGAATTTATCGGTGTGATTTTTATTTTTCAGACGCAGGGAACCAACGGTCAGCGAAGCTAAACTTTGCCGGGGCGCTACGTCCCTAAATTATTATTTGTCGCTTCAAATTATAAACCCAATAAATCTTATATACCATGAACAGATTGATTAGATTTTTAAGTGTATGTTTACTTCTGTCTTTTGTCTTCCCTGTGCAGGCAAAGGTGGAGGGCGTGACGAATGAACCGAATCAGGTGTACCTCTTTTCCTATTCGAACCGTGACGGACGCAGCGGCCTGAAGTTTGCCTGGAGTCCCGACGGAGAGAAATGGTTTAGCGTGGCCGATGGATTTTCCTATGTGAATTCCGACTTCGGTCCGTGGGGACGGGCAAAGACTATGTTCAAGCCCCATTTGATGCAAACTCGTGCCGATGGCAAATGGCATTGTATCTGGGAAGCTACGAATACCGGTAAGGCACTTGCCTATGTAACCTCTCCCGACTTGCAGAAGTGGGAAGCACAGAGCTATTTCTCTCCCGAAGAACGTAGCAAGTATGAACCCAAAGATGTGTACCCCACCACTCAGAAGAAGGTGTTGGTGAATGGTTCCGAAGAAGAAGGCTGGGTGCAGGAAGTTCCCTATACTGCCGTGCAGCAGATCACCCGCTATGCCGAACATAAGAAATATCGCCAGTCACTGAATGCCGAGCGTACCGAGCAAGACCCTGTACGTTTTGCCAACCTCAAGCCTGTAGAGGCTACTATTCAGGTGAATGCAGGTCAGGCGAAAGAGATCAGTAAGCATCTGATTGGTATTTTCTTTGAGGATATCAACTATGGAGCTGACGGTGGTTTGTATGCCGAACTGGTTCAGAACCGCGACTTTGAATACACTCCGACTGACCGTGGTAACGATCAGAACTGGAATAGTACTCACTCCTGGAGTGTTCAGGGCAGTGATGCTACATTGAGCATTGCAACGGAAAATCCTATTCATCCTAATAACTCCCATTATGCCGTTTTCGACGTGAATGCAGCTGAACAAACTGCATTGGTGAATGCCGGTTTCGATGGCATAGCCCTGAAGAAAGGCGAGAAATATGACTTCTCACTCTTTGGTAAAGTACTTGAGGGTAAAGGAGGAAAGGTACTTGTGAACTTGGTTGATAAAGATGGAACAATTATAGCACAAACTGCTGTAAACGTAACATCTAAAGATTGGAAACAACGGAAAGCAGTCCTGACAGCCACAAGCGATGCGGCGACTGCATCTTTGTCCATTGTTCCCCAAGCTGTCAGCAAATATGCGCTGGATATGATCTCCCTCTTTCCGCAAAAGACCTTCAAAGGCCGTAAAAACGGACTTCGTGCCGATCTGGCACAAACGCTTGCCGACCTGCATCCCCGTTTCGTACGTTTCCCCGGTGGTTGTGTGGCTCATGGCGATGGAATAGATAATATTTATGATTGGAAAGGCTCTATCGGTCCGTTGGAAGCCCGCAAGCCGCTCCGCAATCTTTGGGGATACCATCAGACACGCGGTTTGGGATATCACGAATACTTCTTGTTCTGTGAAGATATGGGTGCGGAACCCGTACCTGTGCTTGCAGCCGGTGTACCTTGTCAGAACTCTGGTACCTGTGCTCACCATTCCAAGGATGAACTGACTTGCATGGGACAGCAGGGTGGCGTGCCGATGGAAGAAATGGATCAATACATCCAAGATGTTCTCGACCTAATAGAATATGCCAACGGAGATGCCCGCAAGACCGTGTGGGGTAAGAAGCGCGCGGAAGCCGGACATCCGAAACCATTCAATCTGAAGTTCATAGGTATCGGTAATGAGGACATGATTACACCTGTCTTCGTGGAACGCTTTAAGATGATATTCGATGCAGTAAAAGCAAAACATCCTGAAGTTACTGTGATTGGTACTACCGGTCCGTTCTACGAAGGTACGGATTATGAAGTAGGTTGGGACCTTGCTACCGAACTGGGTGTACCGATGGTAGATGAGCACTACTATGTAGAACCGGGTTGGATGATTCACAACCAGGAATATTACGATCATTACGACCGTAGCAAAGCGAAAGTTTACTTGGGCGAATACGCCGCCCACTTGCCGGGACGCCCCAATAATGTAGAAACTGCACTTGCCGAAGCTCTCTATCTGACGGCCGTAGAACGTAACGGTGACGTGGTAGAAATGACTTCCTATGCTCCGTTGTTGGCTAAAGATGGTCATACACAATGGAATCCGGACTTGATTTATTTCAATAATACGGAAGTGAGACCCACGGTAGGCTACTATACTCAACAGATGTATGGTCAGAACGCCGGTACCGAATACCTGTCTTCTACGGTAAAACTGAATAATGGCTGGGATGCCGTGAAGAAACGTGTCGGAGTATCAGTCGTGAAAGACGTTAATACCGGAGATTATATCGTGAAGTTAGTGAATATGCTTCCGGTGGAAGTTTCTTCCCAGGTGAAGTTGGACGGAGCTACTTTGGTAAATCCTTCGGCTACAAAAACGATATTGACAGGTGATCCGAAAGACAGAGGAGCTAAACCCGCTTCTTCTGATTTCAAGGTAGAAGGAAATGACTTTTCTTACTCAATGCCTGCTTATTCGTTTACAGTGATACGTATCCATCAGAATATTGAAAAGAAAAAATAAGATATAATAATGAGAAAGTTAACTGCCCTTTTTGCTTTGTCTCTTGCTTTGAGCATGCAGGCGCAGCAACATGTGATGACCGTCGACGTTTCCAAACCGACGGCAAAGATACAACCTGAAATGTATGGTATCTTTTTCGAAGATATCAACTTCGGTGCCGATGGCGGTCTGTATGCCGAACTGGTAAAGAACCGTTCGTTTGAATTCCCACAACCTTTCGTGGGTTGGGTACCTTTCGGTAATGTAACCATTCAGGATGCAAATCCTTGTTTTGACCGCAATCCTCACTATGTACGCATAGTGAACGACGGCCGCCTGCTGCGTGCCGGACTGGATAATGAAGGTTATCGCGGTATCGGTGTGAAGCAAGGCGAAGAATACCGTTTCTCCGTTTATGCCCGCACGCCGGATGCGAAGCCGATGAAGCTCTCCATTGAGCTCGTCAACTCCAATGCACAGAATCTGTTGAAGAAAGAAATCGAAGTCAGCGGCAATAACTGGCAAAAGCTGACGGCGGTGCTGAAATCTCCTTTCACAGACGCTCATGCCCGCCTGCGTATCGTCCTCGAAACACAGGGTACGGTAGATATGGATCATATCTCCCTGTTCCCTGTCGATACTTGGAAAGGACGTGAGAACGGTCTGCGTGCCGACCTCGCGCAAGCCCTTTATGACCTTAACCCAGGCGTATTCCGTTTCCCCGGTGGTTGTATCATCGAGGGTAACAGCCTTGAAACCCGTTACCAGTGGAAGAATTCCGTAGGCCCTGTTGAAAACCGCCCTCTGAATGAAAACCGCTGGAACTACACCTTCAAACATAAGGCCTTCCCTGACTATTTCCAGACTTTGGGACTTGGTTACTTCGAATACTTCCTGTTGAGCGAAGACCTCGGTGCAGAACCTCTTCCGGTAATCAGTTGCGGGCTCTCCTGCCAGTACGAAAGCAACGAAGTGGTTCCGATGGATGAACTCGATCCGTACATACAGGATGCACTCGACCTGATTGAATTTGCCAACGGCCCTGTTACTTCCAAGTGGGGAAAGGTGCGTGCCGATATGGGACATCCCGAACCCTTCAATCTGAAGATGATCGGTATCGGTAATGAACAGTGGGACAAGGTTTATGTAGAACGTTTGGAAGCTTTCACAAAAGCTATCCGTGCGAAATACCCTAATGTGAAGGTTGTAGGTAGTTCCGGCCCGAGTGCCGGCGGTGATAAGTTCGATTATCTCTGGCCCGAAATGAAGCGTATCGGTGTAGACCTGGTGGACGAACATTATTACATGAATCCTGATTGGTTCTTTGGCAATGCGTCACGCTATGACAATTACGACCGTAAAGGTCCGAAGGTTTTCGCCGGAGAATATGCTTCACACGATCATTCCACGAAGAAGGATAACAATTTCCTCGCCGCCCTTTCCGAAGCTGCCTTTATGACGGGGTTGGAACGGAATGCGGATGTCGTTCATCTGGCTACTTATGCGCCGTTGTTTGCTCATGTGGATGCCTGGCAGTGGAATCCGGACCTGATCTGGTTCGATAACCTGCGCATGATGCGCACACCGAACTATTACGTTCAGCAAATGTACGGCATGAATGCCGGTACCGATGTGCTCAGCCTGAAGATGGATGGCAAAGCAGTAGCAGGGCAGGACAGTCTCTATGCAACAGCTGCACTGAATGCACCTACCGGAGAAATCATCCTGAAACTGGTGAATGCAAGCAGTCGGCCTGCCGATGTTCAGATCGATTTCAATGGTTTGAAGAAACGTCAGTTGGTTGCCGGTTCCTGCACTTACTTACAGAACGACAATTGGCGCACAGTAAATACGCTGGATCAGGAAGCAATTGTTCCCCGTGTACGTCCGGTGCAGGTAGAAGGGCAATCTCTGAAACTGAAACTTGAACCACGTTCGTTTGGAGTGTACCGGATACAGTAGCTCTTTGAACTCTATTCCCCCTTTTTTGAACTATTATTCCCCCTAAAAAAGTTTATTTATCCTATCTTTGTAGCGGTATGCAGAAAATATTCTTCATACCGCTACAAATGTACTAATTTTATATCCATGAAGAAACATCTTATTACCGGACTCTTTGCGGCCCTGGCTCTGACTGCCAATGCACAGTCCTTTAAAGAGTGGCTTGATCCGGAGATCAATGCCGTGAACCGTGCTCCCATGCACACTAATTACTTTGCCTATGAATCGGCGGATGCCGCCATGCAAGGCAAGAAAGCCCAATCTACTAATTACATGACTTTGAACGGTACCTGGAAATTCTCTTGGGTACGCAATGCCGACCAGCGTCCTACCGACTTCTGGAAACTGGGTTTCAATGACAAAGGATGGGATAATCTGCAAGTCCCCGCTGTGTGGGAACTGAACGGTTACGGTGATCCTATTTATGTGAACACCGGCTATGCCTGGCGTAATCAGTTCCAGAACAACCCTCCTGAAGTTCCTACAGAGAACAATCATGTAGGTTCTTACCGTCGTGAAATCATTGTTCCCGCCGACTGGAAAGGGAAAGACATTATCGCTCATTTCGGTTCTGTAACCTCCAACATGTATCTCTGGGTAAATGGCCGCTATGTAGGCTATAGCGAAGACAGCAAGCTCGAAGCCGAATTCGACCTGACTCCTTATTTGAAACCCGGACAAACGAATCTCATCGCTTTCCAGGTATTCCGCTGGTGTGATGGAACCTACCTGGAAGATCAGGACTTCTTCCGTTACAGTGGTGTGGGACGTGATTGCTACCTCTATGCCCGCAACAAGAAACGCATCCAGGACATCCGTATCACTCCGGATTTGGGCGAGACATACAAAAATGGTTCTCTGCGTGTGACGCTCGACCTGAAAGGCAGCGGTAACGTAAATCTGGAATTACTCGATGCTGCCGGCAAGGCAGTAGCTACGGAAACAGCCAAAGGTAGCGGCACCATTCTGATGAATGTGGAAAATCCGCATAAATGGACAGCCGAAACTCCTTACCTCTATACACTGCGTGCCACTTTGCAAGGCAGCAACGAAGTGATCTCCGTAAAGGTCGGTTTCCGTAAGATAGAATTGAAAGGTGACCAGATATTAGTAAACGGCCAAGCCGTTCTCTTCAAAGGTGCCGACCGTCATGAACTCGATCCGGATGGTGGTTATGTCGTATCTCCTGAACGCATGATCCAGGATATCCAGGTGATGAAGAAATTCAATATCAACGCTGTGCGTACCTGTCACTATCCTGATGATAACCTGTGGTACGACCTTTGCGATCAATACGGCTTGTATGTAGTGGCTGAGGCTAATGTCGAATCACACGGTATGGGTTATCGTGAAAAGACACTGGCTAAACGCGCCGACTATGCCAAGGCTCACATGGAACGTAACCAGCGCAACGTACAACGCGGCTTCAATCATCCCAGCATCATTTTCTGGTCGTTGGGTAACGAAGCCGGCTTCGGACCTAACTTTGAAGCTTGCTACCGTTGGATTAAGAATGAAGACTCTAGTCGTGCCGTACAATACGAACAGGCACACGGAAATGAATTTACCGATATTGACTGCCCCATGTATGCCGATTACAAGCACATGGAAAGATATGGTCAGCGTACAGATGCCAAGAAGCCTCTTATCCAGTGTGAATATGCCCATGCTATGGGTAACTCACAGGGCGGTTTCAAAGAATATTGGGATTTGATCCGTAAATACCCCAACCTGCAAGGCGGTTTTATCTGGGACTTCGTAGATCAGTCCGTTCGTTGGAAAGGTAAAGACGGTGTGACTATCTACGCTTATGGCGGTGACTTCAACCGTTACGACGGTTCGGACAAGAACTTCTGTGATAATGGTCTGATCAGCCCTGACCGTGTTCCCAATCCGCACATGTACGAAGTGGGTTACTACTATCAGAACATCTGGACAACTCCCGCTGATCTGAAGAACGGCGAAGTGAACGTGTACAATGAAAACTTCTTCCGTGACCTTTCCGCTTACTGCCTGGATTGGCAATTGCTTGCTAACGGTAAAGTAATCCGTACCGGTCGTGTAGAAGACCTCAACGTAGCTCCGCAGCAGACTGCCAAAGTGAAATTGAACATCGGCAAAACCTGCGAATGCAAAGAATGGTTGCTGAATGTAACTTATCGCCTGAAGAACCGCGAAGGTCTACTTCCTGCCGGATATGCCGTAGCCAAAGATCAACTTGTGCTGAACCCTTACAAGGCTCCTGCCATGGACCTGAAGAATGTGGAAGTTGTGAACACCCCCACCATTGCTCCTCAAATCCAGGAAAACGACTGGCGTTATCTGATTATTAACGGTGATAACTTCCGTCTGGAATTCAATAAGCATACCGGTTACCTGAATCGCTACAACGTAGCAGGCACGGAATTGATGAACGAAGATGCCGAACTGGCACCTAACTTCTGGCGTGCACCTACAGACAATGATTTCGGTGCAGGTTTGCAACAGAAATTCGCTGTCTGGAAGAACCCGGGTCTGAAGCTGACTTCCTTCAAATGGGAGACAGTAGACAACCAGACAGTGGTACGTGCAGAATACGAAATGAAGAATGTTTCCGCCAAACTGGATCTCACTTATGCAATCAACAACAAGGGGGCTGTAAAGGTGACTCAGAAAATGACTGCCGATCCGCAGGCTAAGGTATCTCATATGTTCCGTTTCGGCATGCAGATGCAGATGCCCAAGACTTTTGAAACAGTAGAGTACTATGGTCGTGGCCCGGTAGAGAACTACAGTGACCGCAATCATTGTACAGATCTGGGATTGTATCGCCAAAGCGTAGATGAACAATTCTACTCTTATATCCGTCCGCAGGAAACAGGTACGAAGACCGATATCCGCTGGTGGAAGCAACTGAACGATGCCGGACGCGGTTTGCAGATTGTAGCTGACGCTCCATTCTCCGCATCAGCCCTGCACTATACTATCGAGTCTCTGGATGATGGTTGGGACAAAGGTCAGAGCCACTCTCCCGAAGTGAAAGAAGCTAACCTGACAAATCTCTGCATCGACAAGGCTCAGATGGGCTTAGGATGTGTGAACAGTTGGGGTGCATGGCCGTTGCCACAATATCAGTTGCCTTATGGTGACTATGAATTTACGTTCATCCTTACTCCGGTACAACACGGTATAGAAATTGAATAAGTAAATCTATCTCAATTCTCCTCCTCCTGGGAGGAGGAGTACCCGAAGGGGGAGGTGGTAGGTGAGATAATAAAATACCTATTTAGCATGAGTCAAAGGTATTTTGTCTTTCCTACCACCCCACCCTAAAGGGTACCCCTCCTCCCAGAAGGAGGGGAATTGAGATACTCTTTATTATACTCATTATTATTATAGCATGAAGAAAAGAGAACTATTACTCCTTTTATTCTCCTTGTGTTCTGTCCTTGTATCTGCGCAGCAGAAGGTCCCAAACCGCTTCCGTACCAACATCCCTCTTGATTCCATCCACTTGAGTGACCCCTGCATACTGGCCGATAAGAAAACCTCCACTTATTACATGACCGGTACCGGCGGCCTCCTCTGGAAAAGCAAAGACCTTGCCCATTGGGAAGGCCCTTATCGTGTAGCAGAAACTGATCCTGACTCCTGGATGGGCCCTAAACCCGAAATTTGGGCAGCCGAACTACACGAATACAACGGAAAATATTACTATTTCGCCACTTTTACGAACAACGCCATCAAGATTGATACCGTAAAAGGAAACGTCATCCCCCGTCGTGCCAGCCACATCTTGGTCAGTGATAAACCGGATGGCCCTTATAGGTCTATGAAAGACCCCACTTACCTGCCCGAGAATATGCCTACCCTTGATGGTACATTCTGGGTAGACAGTGACGGCAAGCCTTATATGGTCTATTGCCACGAATGGCTGCAAAACTGGAACGGTACGATGGAAAAGATCGAATTAAAGCCCGATTTAAGCGGTTCCATCGGCAAAGGAAAGATTCTTTTCCGCGCCAGTGACTCTCCTTGGAGCCGCGAGAAGATGGGAGACAAAGTATTGCCCAACCGTGTAACCGACGGACCATGGCTTTTCCGCACAGGTACAGGTCGGTTAGGTATGATATGGACAAGCTGGGTATTCCAGGACTATACACAAGGCGTTGCCTATTCCGAAAGCGGAACTCTGGATGGCCCCTGGATACAAGAGAAAGAACCGGTCACTCCGCCTAACTTCGGACATGGAATGTTGTTCCGTACTTTGGATGGTGAGTGGATGATGTCGGTTCATAGTCATAAAGATGTGAACGGGCGATATATTCGTATTCCGCACCTGTTTAAAGTCGATTTATCGGGGGATAAACTGAAAATTGACTGATTTATCACCTTTTATGAAACAATTGTGCTACTACTGAATAGAAATTTCACCCTATCTTTGCAACATCGACAATAGGTTATAGATTAACATAAGATTGGTATTAATAAACAAAGGGTAGTTTTTTAAGTCACAGTTTTCAGTAGGTAGTATTTATAAGAGAGGGCAATCTTCGAATCAGAAGATTGCCCTTTTATATTAACCATATGAAGATTCCTTGTACTGTTTAGGCGACGTACCCAAATGCTGTTTTACGTACTTTCCAAAAAAAGACAGATTGGGGAAATTCAGTTCATTGGCTATTTCTTTAATACTCTTCTGAGAGTTTCTCAATTTTACAGCCTGTTCTATATTTAAACTTTGCAATTCATCAATGATAGCTATGCGGTTGTCATTATATACAGATATCTTTTTTACCAAGACATCATCCAAACATCCTGATCTCAGTTTTGCCTCCATACACTATATTTCTTTTGGGTTGCAAATAAACAGAATATCCGGTAGATGTAGATGATAGATATTTCCAGAATAGTGTCCTATTTAGCTTATTTGATATTTGTTTTGAAAAATAGAACACTTCTGTGGTAATATGGAAATTAAGCTCTTTCGAAAAATCATTTTCCTTTGCACCGGAAATAACGAACTAAAAATGGAAAAAAGTATGAGACAACTTTGTAATGTAACGGTGCTATTGCTATTATTTGGCCTGACGAGTTGCCAGAATAATGGAGACAAACAGACTACTATGAGTCCGGTAAAGGTGAAAGTTTTACGGGTTTCTTCTTCTGAAATAGATGGAACGGAACGTTTTTCGGGTACGGTGGAAGAAGCGAATAGCACTTCGCTTAGCTTTTCGATCATGGGAACGGTGAAAAAGGTACACGTGGGTTTGGGTGACCGGGTAGTGAAAGGCCAACTTATTGCTACGGTCGATCAGCTTTCCATGCAGAGCAGCTACGATGCTGCCAAAGCCTCACTGGCACAAGCGGAAGATGCCTATCGGAGAATGAAGGAATTGTATGATAAAGGAAGCCTTCCCGGGATAAAGTGGGTGGAAGTGCAGAGTAAGTTGCAACAGGCAAAGTCAATTAAAGAAGTGGCTCGTAAGAATCTGGATGATTGCAAACTCTATGCGCCCTTCAGTGGAATTATATCGGAAAAGATGGCAGAGGTAGGGCAGAATATAGTGCCGGGCTTACCGGTGGTCAAATTAGTGACAGCCAATCAGCTGAAAGTGAAGATTGCCATTCCAGAGACAGAGATTGCCGCCATTGCCACGGGACAAAAAGCAACGATTACCGTCTCTGCCTTGAACGGGCGTGTCTTCGCGGGACCAGTAACAGAGAAAGGAATTGTTGCCAATCCGCTTTCACGCTCATACGATGTCAAGATACGGGTGGATGATGCTGATAACGAGTTGATGCCGGGTATGGTGGTGGAAGCGGTCTTGTCCGGTACGGGGATGGGAACACTTCATGTTATTCCTGCCCACATTGTCCAACTGGACGAACAGAACCGTTCCTTCGTCTGGATGAATGCCCGAGGAAAAGCCAGTAAACGCATTATCCAATGCGGAGGATTTACAAATGAAGGAGTCGTTGTGCTGTCCGGTTTGGAGGAGAGTGAGGAAATCATTGTGGAAGGACAGCAGAAGGTATGTGAGAATACATCCGTAGTTTTATAACTATTTAATGAGGAACAATCAAAAGATGAGCCACATCACCGACAAAATATTAAGATAATGAATAAGAAACGTAACGCAGTAGAATGGGCGATGCACTATCGCCAGATTATAATTCTCGTTGTGTGTTGCCTTGTTGCTTTTGGAATTTACAGTTTGCCGAATATGCGCAAGAATGAATTTCCTGACTTCACAATCCGTCAGGGTATTGTAGTGGCAGTAGCTCCGGACAACACGGCAGAGGAAATGGTGGAACAGGTAGCCAAACCCTTGGAAAATTATATTTTCAGCTATAAAGAAGTGAAGAAAGATAAGAATTTCTCCATGAGCCGCGATGGCATTGTCTACATTCAGGTACAGCTCAATGACGAGCTGAATAACAAAGATGAGTTCTGGAGCAAGTTCAAGCATGGTGTTTCCACTTTCAAGGCGCAATTGCCCAAGAATGTACTGGCTGTACAGGTGATGGATGATTTTGGCGATACTTCCGCCTTGCTCATCACTATGGAAAGCGTGGACAAGACTTATCGTGAACTGGACGACTATATGGATGCCCTACAAGACCGCCTGCGCCGTATCAACAGCATCGGGCGTATGACGGTAAGCGGAATGCAAAAGGAACAGGTCTCCATATATCTGGATACCCATAAACTTTCGCAATACGGGCTGACTGAACAGACACTCGCCGTTACCCTTTTTACGAAAGGTTTCACTACTTCAGGCGGTCGGGTGAAGAATCCTGTATATGTTCAGCCTGTCTATGTGGCTAAGTCATTGAATACGGTACGCGATGTGCAGGAACAAATCGTTTATACCAATCCGATGGGAAATAACATTCGCCTGAAGGACGTGGCCCGTGTGGTAAAAGAATATCCTGCCCCCGACAGCTATATCACTAACAATGGTAAAAAATGCCTTTTGCTAAGTATAGAGATGAAGAAGGGTAAGAACGTCGTTCAAATGGGAGAGGAGATAAACCGGACGATTGCAGAGTTCCAACCGTCATTACCGTCGGATGTCAACCTTTTCTGCATCACCGATCAAAGCCAGGTAGTAGGAGATAGTGTGGATAATTTCCTGCACGAACTGTTGGTTGCTATTATAGCGGTGATTATAGTGGTGATGCTCCTGTTGCCTATGCGTGTGGCACTGGTAGCCGCGTCAGATTGTACGTCGCAACGGCATTTATACAATTACTGTCATGGCAGACATCCCGATGATACTGGGAGGCAGCGGACTGTGGATGCCAATGGGAACCGTTATTTGCTACGGCACACTCATCACAATGGTATTTTTGCTTACAGTACTTCCGGTCTGCTACTGGTTCATGTTCAGTGGCTCTACACGTAAATGCATAGCTATGGAGAAAATGGAAAATGAGTAAAACAATCAATAGATACAGCATTATGAAACAGAGATTGAATCGATATATATTTCTTTTGTTAGTAGGTTTCACACAGTTGATTCCGGTTTCTGCCCAGCGTGTGTATACTCTGGGCGAATGCCTGCAACGGGCTCTTGAAAACAATGTGCGGATAAAGAATGCCGGAAATAATCTGGAAATAGCCAAACAAGGCAGTCAGGAAGCATTCACTAAATATTTCCCTTCTTTGAGTGCTACAGGTACGGGATTTATGGCTGATAAAGGATTACTCCAGTTGGACATGGGACCTGGAATGCAAATGTCACTTATGAAGAAAGGAGTGGTAGGAGGCGTATCGGCCTCAATGCCGCTTTTCACGGGAGGGCAGATTGTAAACGGTAATAAGTTGGCGAAGGTAAACATTCAGGTTTACCGGTTGCAACATAACCAGTCGGAAAATGAAGTGAAACTTACTACTGAGAACTATTACTGGCAGGTTGTGATGTTGAAAGAGAAGTTGCAGACCATTACCGTGGTCGAGGCACAGTTGGCTAATCTGCTGAAAGATGTCGAAGCTTCGGTAAATGCCGGAGTGACAACGCGCAATGATCTGCTCCAGGTACAGTTGCGGCAGAACGAGATAGAGAGCAGTCGCAGCCAGATTGAGAATGCGTTGACGCTTTCACAACAAGTGCTAGCACAGTATATAGGAGAAGATTCCGGAATTGTGGATGTTCCTCCTGTCGCTGGCGAAGTCTTGCCGGAACATCCGCAGGGACTTTACCGTAGCCCTGAGTCCTCCCTGGTTCTGACCAATGAATATCACTTGTTGCAGCAAAACCTCAAAGCCAATAAGCTGCAACGCCGCATAACCGTTGGCAAATATCTGCCTACCGTTGCCATTGGCGGTGGATATATGTATGACAATCTGATGGATAAAGACCACCCTTTCTGGATGGGTTTTGCCACAGTCTCAATCCCTTTATCCGGTTGGTGGGGCGGCTCGCATGACGTGCGGAAGCAGGAACTCCAGGTACGCAATGCCGAGAATCAGCTTACGGACCAGAGCGAACTGCTTATCCTCCGTATGCTACAGAATTGGAACGACCTGACGGATGCTTACAAACAGATGCAAATATCCATGCGATCCATTGAACAGGCCACAGAGAATCTTCGCCTGAATACGGACTACTACAAGGCCGGAACCTGTACGATGAATGACTTACTGGATGCCCAAACGCTTTTCCAGCAAAGTAAGGACCGCTATGTGGAGTCTTATGCCCGGTATGAGGTGAAGAAGTGCGAATATTTGCAGGCTACGGGGCGTTAGTCTTACGATTTCCGTAACCTGATATATTCCGATGGTGCCATTCCATATTCCTCCCTGAAGCAGGAGCGGAAATATCCAAGGTCATTGAAGCCGCTTGCATAGGCTGCTTCTGAAATATTATGCCCTTCTTCCATCAATAACCGCAAACTGTTTTTCAGTCTGATTTTCCGGATGAGTTCATTGCCTGACATTCCGGTCAGGCTCTTGATCTTCCGGTAGAGTGTGGAATGGCTCATGTTCATTTTCTCCATCATGAAGGACATGTCCATCTTTTCCATGTCTATATTCTCCTCCACAATGGTGGTGAATTTAGTCAGGAATTCTTCATCCAGCTTATTAAGTTTGATGGTTTCTTTCTGTTGTTCCGGTTTCAACTCTTTGGTGCGGTTGGCTACTATAAGTGCCAGCTTTTTGCGGGATTCCAGCAGGTTGTGTACACGGCTGTTCAACAGTTTGGCACTAAAGGGTTTAGTCAGATAGGAATCTGCACCACTTTCGTATCCTTCTTCTTTATCTTGGATGGAATCTTTGGCTGTGAGCAGGATGACGGGGATATGGCTGGTGCAAACATCTTCTTTCACCAGTTTGCAGAGTTCGATGCCATCCATTTCCGGCATCATGATGTCACTGATGATGATGTCCGGAATATATTTCTGCGCTTGCTCTAAGCCCTCATTACCGTTCGTTGCTGTTAAAATGCGGTAGTTGCTGCTGAATGAAGTGGCAATATATTCGCGTATATCGTCATTATTTTCCACTACCAGTACTACAGGGCGGGTATCAGCCTCTTCTTTTTCTTCTTCCACCGTTTCCGCGATTTCTGTCTCTTCCTGTGCAAGCGTTTCCTTTTCCTCTCTATGTAGTGCATTCGGGTACGTGTTTTCAGTCAGAAGACGGAAGGTGAAAGTAGTTCCTTTACCTATTTCACTTTCCACTTGGAGTGTTCCTTCGTGCAGGTCGGCAAGCGACTTTACTAAAGCAAGTCCTATACCCGTACCGGATGCTTGATGCTTCCCCTTTGCCTGATAGTAACGGTCGAAGATATGAGGAAGTGCCTCAGCATCTATGCCATATCCGGTATCGCTTACGATGATTTCCGTATATTGATTTCCTCCATTATCGGCAGAACGCAGGATAAGGTTGATTTCTCCTTCTGAGGTATATTTTATCGCATTACTCAGCAGATTGTTCAATATGGTGGAAATGACATCGGTATCGAAATAAATCTTTGCATCTTTTGCTGCAATATTGATGCGGAACTTCACTTTCTCATTTCTGTTCAGTTCTTTATAGCGCAGTCCTGTTTCTGTCACCAAGCTACTCAGATTCCCTTTCGCTACGGTCAGTTTCCGGTTTTGCGTTTCTGTTTTGCGGAATTCCAGTATCTGATTGATAAGGTTCAACAATCGTAGTGCACTGCTGTGAATGACTTTAATCTTATTACCGTAAAAAGCCGGTATTTTCGGATCATTAATCAGATCCTCCAACGGACCGAGTATCAATGTCAGCGGTGTGCGTAGCTCATGCGTGATATTGGTATAGAAGCGCAGGCGTTCGTTATTGAGCTCCTGTTCGTTCTGGCTCTTCTTCTTCTCCAGTTCGAGTGAACTTTCCAACAGCAACTTGCGTTTGTAGAAACGGAACCAACAGTAGATGCCCAGCAATACCAGCAGGATATAGAAAATCTTTGCATACCACGTCAACCATAGTGGTGGATGGATATATACTTTCAAAGTTGCCACATGACTGTCGTCCCATTCCTGATTTCTCAAACGCGCCTTTACCTTAAAGGTATATTCACCGGGAGAAATGTTGCGGAATGTAATCTGGCTCTCGCCTAAAGTATTGGTCCATGTATTCTCCAAGCCTTCTATCAGATATGCATACTCTACCTGCCCACTTTGTGAATAGTCCGATATGGAAAATGTGATCCGGAAAGAATTTTGGTCGTACGGTAAATCAATGTGCCCGTTTGTAATTGGAATCAATGCTTCCGCCCGGCGACTTTCTATCTGGTTATTGAGGTGCCTGCATTCCATAATCTGTACAGGGGCTACTTGGCGGTCCGTAGTCAGGCTTTGCGGATTGAAGTAACAGACACCGTTCAGTGAGGCGAAGTAGAGAGTACCGTCTGGTGTGCAGCAGGCTGAACCTTCTATGAAATTTCCCATCGGTATCCCATCCCGGTAATCATAGTTCTCGAATTGCAGTTTTTGCTTGTTCCATAAAGAAATGCCATTGTTGGTACTGATCCAGATATTTCCTTGTAAATCTTCCTGGATGCTGCGTACGAAAGTATCTTCAAGCCCGTGGCTGTAACCATAGAGTTCAAACTCTTCCGGTTTACTGGTATCTTTTATATAACCAATTCCATTGCGGGTTGCTGCCCACACACCACCTTGCGAGTCCATAAAGAGATCATTGATTCCGTTGGTTTTGAATCCGTTGCTGTGATCTAACCGCGTAACTACTTTATAATCTTTGTCGAATATTGTTATTCTGCCACCATAAGATCCCATCCATAACCTTCCTTGCCGGTCGCGCAAAATGCCATATATCGATTTATCGGACAGTTCCCGGATAATATCTTCCTCTTTCCGTATGACTCCGTTTTTATAGGTGTATATGCCGTATTCGGCACCTATCCACATGGTTCCGTCGTTGTCTTTGAAAAAGGAAAGAATGTCTATGTTGCTCATGTCGAGCTTAATACGTTCTATTCGGTTGTTTTTTGTATCGAGTTTCAGCAGGCCGTCATCGTATATTCCAAGCAGAAAAGTGCCGGGAATCATTTCATGGAGGGAAAATACTTGCCCGTAAGGTCTGGACAAATACTTTGTGATATCGAAACTTTTCAATTTTTTATTGTCTTTAAATACGACTGCCTCATTTTCTCCACCCAGCCATATCTCTCCTTCACTGTCCTGAAATAGTCCCCAAACCGGTTTGTTTTTCTGTTTATCTTTGCCCTGGGTGGTATAGGGAAGTGTATGAAAGATAGGTTGGGTATGACTGATAAAGTCTACTCCACTGCTATAATTACCTATCCATATATTGCCAAACTTGTCTTGTAACAGGCTTCGTATATTTCCCGATGAAAGTCCATATTTATCCATCGTTGCAGTGATGTTATAGAACTGTACGTTTTGGGGAGATTTGAAAGTGATGTTATGCAAATCGAGTATACTGATTCCGCCGATGTCACTGGCTATCCATAAGGTGCCGTCTTCCATTTCCTTTATGTCATATATATGGTCGGCTATCAATGAATATGGATTATTGGACTCATGTTTGAAGATGGTAAATTCATCCGTCTTAGGATTGAGCAGCCCGAGCCCTTGATTTGTGCCCACCCAGATATTCTCCAGATGGTCTTTATAGATTGCATAAACGCTGTTTCCGGGCAGACTGTTGGGATTCTCGGGAATGTTGGATAGAGTGCGGATTGTTTTGTTTTCCAGATCAATGATGCTCAATCCACCTTGTGCATGCCCTATGTACAGATGCCCGTCTTCATCATCGAAAGCGCACCAGCTTGACGGTTTCAGTTCTCCTTTGATTTGATCTGATAATAAGGTGTACTTCTCATCTTTTTTGTTATAGTGTACTATCTGCCCCGTGTGGGCAACAATCCATATTCCGTCGTTAGAAGCGGGAGTTAGATATGAAACATTGTTGATCGCTATCCCTTCTGAGGGCGTGCATCTTCTGATTTTCTCTGTAGAGCAATCGAGTATATACAGTCCGCTATTGCTTCCTATCCATAGTTCATCTTCTTCTTCATCGTAGAGTAACGCATTCAGCGCATCATTCCCTAATTTAGAATTGGTACTTTTGTAAGTGGTGAACTTAAGTCCGTCGAACCGGTTCAGCCCTAGTACGGTTGCAATCCAGATACATCCCCGTTTATCTTGCGCAATGTCCTGGACATAATTATTCGATAGTCCATCTTCTATACTTAGGTGTTGTAATATGTAAGGCTGCGCTGTGCCGCTTGTTGTAAAAAGCAGCAAAAACAATAGAATCAATAGGGATGAATGTCGTTGCATAATCAGTTTGGTTATGAATTTGTCTTTGCAACAAAAATACAATAAATTCGCATTGCAGCTATCTTAAACAAGTGTTTTGCCCAATCTGTCACTGCTGTTTGACGAATTTACCTTTGTATATACACCTTATGTGTGCCTCGTCCGGAAGTTGTAATACCACTTTCCGGATTCTCTGCCCATTTCCTTAACTCTACAGAGGCGGTAGTGGGCCGCAACCCTGTTAGCTGGACATAATCCCTGACCGTCATATAAGGATGTCCGGTAAGATATTGCTTTGCCCGTTCCAGGCGTTCTTCCGGTGTGCATTTCTACGAGGAACGGCGGAATTTCTACTGTGAACGTTCCAGATCATAGTTATAATTGGTATTGTGAATCAATGATTTCTCTGCTCTGAAGTTGATGCTGCCTACTACGATGCTTCTTGCATTTCTTCGGGTGTTATCTGCTTTTCCAGTTTCCCGTTCCTTGTCCCATTTGGTAAGCCAGTTCATCGGCCAGTTCCTGTAGCAAACCTTTGATGTCACCTCTGGTAAATGAACTCTTTTCGGACAGTATCTTTGCGATGTAATCCGTACTTGCTTGTCTGGATTGTACGAGGCGGGGATAGAGTATGGGGTTCCTGTCTTTGTTCGGCAGGTTCATCTCCTGCATTTCATATTCAGCCATAAATAGATTTATTTAGTAGTTATATGTTTCCTGTTTGCTCCGTATAGGGAAGAAATCTGCTCTCTATTCGTACAAAACTTATTTTCTCTTTATACAAAACCTGTCAAAGTTAATAGAAAAGTATATTCTTAGTCTGCGAATATAAAAATGTAATTTACGAATTTATATTTGTAGATTACGAATATATAAATGAGACTGCAATTTATAGTTTGTCTCCTTTCATTATGGACGAATTGTAGTTTACCATTCAGATTATGCAGTCCGGAGACTATGAGCTAAGAATCGGGGTAAAATGGTCAGAAAAGAGTGACAAAATGGGCATGACGAATTTGTCCTTTATCGAAGCAATATTTGTCATCGGTTCTTTTAAATTAGTTCCTATACATTTGCATATCCCTTTTAGGGGGAGACTCAAGAGATTTAATTAACCTTTTTAATTATCTAATTTAAAGAAAAACAATGAAATCAAATTCTTTAAGGAACAATCGGAAGGCGCTTGCAGCCTTGTTGCTTTGTACTGGTTTCATTGCAGGACATCCTCTTTCGATGATGGCTGGAAGCAATGAAACAAGTCTGGAAATCGTTCAGCAACAAATTAAGGTTTCGGGAGTTGTGAAAGATTCAATGGGAGAACCGGTAATTGGTGCAAGTGTGGTGGAAAAAGGAACTTCTAATGGTATCATTACCGATATAAACGGTAATTTTTCCCTCTTGGTAACTTCGGGCGCAACACTCGCTATTTCCTATATTGGTTATAAAACGCAGGAAGTACAGGCCGTTACAGGTAAAGTCATAGATGTAACTCTGAAAGACGATACGGAAATGCTTGAAGAAGTTGTAGTCGTGGGTTTTGGTACACAGAAGAAGGTAAATCTGACCGGATCAGTAGGGATTGCTACAGCCAAAGAATTAGAGTCTCGTCCGGTATCGTCGGCGACACAAGCCCTGCAAGGTTTAGTACCGGGACTTAAAATTACCACTAGTTCCGGAGCTTTGGACCAAAATATGGATATTTCCGTGCGTGGTACCGGAACTATTGGTTCTTCAAGTGGATCTCCACTCATCTTGATTGATGGTATGGAAGGGGATATTAACACTGTGAATCCGCAGGATATTGAGAACATTTCGGTATTGAAAGATGCGGCTGCATCTTCTATTTATGGTTCCCGGGCACCGTTTGGGGTCATACTTATTACTACAAAGAAGGGGAAAGCTGGAAAAGCTACGATCAATTATAATAATAGTTTCCGTATAGCCAGCCCTATAGGGTTACCGGAATCTATGGACTCGTATACTTTTGCTGTTTTTATGAATGAATCTCTCAAGAACAGTGGTAAGGCAGTCAGGTTCTCCAATGAAACTATGCAGAAGATGCTTGACTATCAGTCTGGCAAACTAACGGCTGGTATGGATCCCAGTCCCAGTAATCCCGCAGCGTGGAATGATGTGTGGCAGTATGCTTATGGTAATACGGATATTTATGGTGAGCTTTATAAAAGTACGGTATTCTCTCAGGAACACAATGTGAGTGTATCGGGTGGAAGTGAGAAGATGACCTATTATGGTTCTTTTAATTATCTTGATCAGGGCGGTTTATTGAAGATAGGTGAAGACGGTATGAAACGCTACAATGCAACCGGTAAATTCACCAGTGAACTGACTGATTGGTTGAAGTTTAACTTTACCGCACGTTTTACTCGTAATGATGTTTGGCGCCCGCGTAAATTCAATGATACTTTTTATCGTATGTTTGGTCGTCAGAACTGGCCCAATATTCCTATGTATGATCCAAGTGGTAATATCTTCGGTTATAATGCTGTGGAACTGGAACAGGGTGGGCAACGTGATGTACAGACGGACCGCCATTATTATCAGGCGGCTCTTATCTTTGAACCTATAAAGAACTGGGTAACGAATGTGGAGTTCAACTATAGTATCATGAACCAGAAAGTTAAAGAAACAACTTTGCCTTCCTATCAATTGGGACCCACCGGAACCGAACTCTATCGCGAAAAAGATTCGGGGTTGTATCAGGAGGATAAGAAGGAAAATTATCTGAATCTGAACGTTTATAGCGAATACGCACGTACATTCAATGATTCCCATAATTTAAAAATAATGCTTGGATTCCAGGCGGAAGAGATGGAACAAAGCGATTTGAATGTATTTAAGAATGGATTGATAATGGCAGATATGCCCGAATTTGACCTGACGAACGGACAATTGAACAGTGGCCTGTCCAAAGATGCTACTGTACATGGTTATAGTAACAGATGGGCTACTGCCGGTTTCTTCGGACGTTTGAATTATGACTATCAAGGGCGCTATCTGGCAGAAGCCAATATTCGTTATGATGGAACTTCCCGTTTCCGTCGTGGTAACCGATGGCAGTGGTCTCCTTCCTTTTCTTTAGGTTGGAATATTGCACAGGAGAAGTTCTGGCAACCCATACAAAATGTGGCAAACTTGCTAAAGCTTCGTTTTTCTTATGGCCAGCTGGGTAATCAAAATACGAATCAGTGGTATCCTACTTACCGGACTATGACGTTAGGTATCTTGGATGGAGGATGGTTGCAAAATGGGACAAAACCCAATACGGCAAGAGTCGGTGACCTGATCAGTACGGTTTTGACTTGGGAAAAAGTACGGACTTGGGATATTGGACTTGATTACGGTCTTTTCAACAATCGTCTGACGGGCTCGTTCGATTACTTTATCCGTTATACGAAAGATATGGTGGGCGATGCTCCGGAGTTACCTTTGACTTTGGGAGTTAAAGCACCTCAAACGAATAATTGTGATCTTAAAACAAAAGGTTGGGAAGTCTCGCTTGCTTGGAGAGATCGCCTGAAGAATGGATTGAATTATGGTGTCAGCGTATCGTTGTCCGATCAACAGACCTACATAGACAGTTATCCAAGTAATAAAACCGGATCATTGACTTCGGGAAGTTCCAATACAGGTATAAAGTGGTCGTATATCGCCGGACAGAAAATAAATCAGATTTGGGGATTTGAAACAATTGGCATAGCTAAAACACAAGCTGAAATGGATGCGCATATTGCTTCGTTGCCCAATGGTGGACAAAGTGCTATCGGAACACAATGGGGAGCCGGTGATATCATGTATAAAGACCTGAATGGTGATGGCAAAATTTCTACAGGAGCCAATACATTGAATGACCATGGTGATTTAAAAGTACTGGGTGATGCCAATCCGCACTATTTCTTTGGGATTGACCTTACTGCTGATTGGAAAGGATTCGATTTCCGTTGTTTTCTGCAAGGAGTATTGAAACATGATTTCTGGGCTGGAGGTGACTCTACGACGAACAATGATAATGCGGGTGGTTACTTCTGGGGTGCTCGCGGTAATGTAAGTGAATGGCATATACGCGGATTTGTACAACACAATGACTATTTCCGCGCAGAGTCGGTTGGACTGGAAGGGTATGAAATCCCGGCAAATGTAGATTCGTATTTTCCCCGTCCTCTTCTAAGTTATGCAGATGGTGGTAAAAACCAGCGTGTACAGAGTCGTTACATGCAGAATGCGGCATATATGCGTTTGAAAAATTTGCAATTAGGCTATACCCTGCCTGCAACATGGACCAAGAAAGCCGGTATTTCAAAATGTCGTTTGTTCGTTTCAGGTGAGAATTTGCTGACTTTCACTTCCTTATTTGATGTGTTTGATCCTGAAACATGTACCGGAGGTGTCGGAGGAAATGTTTATCCGTTGTCAAGTACATGGTCATTCGGATTAAGTTTAACTTTTTAAATAGATTAGTAATATGAAAACATTATATAGAATAGCTTTAGCTGCAATCTTCACTATGGGTCTCACGGCTTGTGATGATTTTCTGGATAGTGAACCGAAATCTTCTGTAGATCCGGATAAGTATTTTACGGAAGCTTCCCAGTTGCAAGCCTATGCGGACGAGATATATCCCCGTATTCTTCCGGGCAGTAATTATGGATATTACGGTACCGACGATCAGTATACTGACAATCAGATACCGGAGACGGCTCCCGACCGTTTCTTTGAAGGCCAGTGGAAGGTTCCGTATTCGGAAGGAAACTGGTCGTTTGAAACAATTTATAGATTGAATTTCTTCTTTTCGGAAGTATTACCTCGCTTCGGGGAAGATTTAAGTGGTTCACAGAATACAATTTCGGGTGATTTGGTGAGTATCAAACATTATATCGGAGAGATGTATACCTTGCGTGCGCTCGAATATTTCAAACGCTATCAAAATTTCGGTGACTTCCCTATCATTACCGAACCTCTGCCGGATGATGAAACGGCACTGATTGAGGCCAGTAAGCGTATGCCACGTAACGAAGTTGCACGCTTCATCCTGTCAGATTTAGATAAGGCAGCTGTTTTGATGAATGGGAAAGATATGGTAACTACTCGGATTAACCGCGATCTGGCTCTTTTGATAAAATCTCGTGTAGCTCTTTATGAAGGTACATGGCTGAAATATTTTAAAGGTACTGCATTTGTTCCCAATGGAGAAGGCTGGCCGGGTAAATCAAAAGAATATAATGCCAACTATCAGTATCCGAGTGGAAGTATTGAAAATGAAATTAATTACTTTCTTGATGAGGCTATCTCAGCTTCGAAGGAAGTAGCTGAGAAGTATAAGAATTCGTTAACTGCTAATACAGGTACATTGCAACAAAATTCAGGAGATTCAGAAAACCCGTTTTATGAAATGTATGCAGTGGAAGATCTTTCTTCCTATCCTGAAGTTTTGCTTTGGAAGCAATATACGTATGGCGTATCTACACATGGGATATGTGTCGGTGCCAATCAGGGTAACTGGGCTTTAGGCATAACTCGTGCTTGCGTGCAGAATTTCCTGATGGCGGATGGTACGCCTGTTTATAAGAACGGTTCCTATTCCGATGGTAATGGAGTTTATAAAGGAGACAAAACAATAGCTGATGTCCGTGCCAACAGAGATTCCCGCTTATCTGTTTTCCTGAAAGAGCCGGGACAGAAAAATATTCTTGTTGATGGAACAAGCCCACTTAGTACTTTTTATCGTACTGAACCTTATCCGGGAATCACAGATGGTGCCAATCAGACACGTGCAACCACTGGTTATCTTTTACGAAAAGGGGGTGCTTTCGATGTTAAGCACTATCAAGATGTGTGGGCTGGCTTTGTAGGGGTAGTGCTTTATCGTTCGGCAGAAGCATTATTGAATTATATGGAAGCCAGTTATGAAAAGAATGGGACATTGGATGGTACTGCACGTGAATATTGGCAGATTCTTCGTCGTCGCGCTCATGTCAGCGAAGATATTGATGCGACAATTATGGCTACTGATATGGCAAAAGAAGCGGAAAATGACTGGGGAGCTTATTCAGCAGGACGGCTTTTGACAGACAAAACATTGTATAATATCCGTCGCGAACGCCGTTCGGAATTCCTTTCAGAAGGTTTACGATATATGGATGTATGCCGTTGGAGAGCTATGGATCAGATGCTTTCAACCCCTTATATTCCCGAAGGTATGCACCTCTGGAATACACCGATGGAAGAATGGTACAATGGTTTGGTGGCAGACGGTTCTGCTAATGCAACTGTATCACAGAAGTCGGATAGTGAGTATCTTCGTCCTTATCGTAGAACCAGTACTCAAAAGTGCTATGGAGGCTATAAGTGGAAAATGGCTCATTATTTGGAGCCGATAATGGCCAAACAATTTCTGATAACGGCTTCTGATGGAGTAACGATTGAAAGTTCTCCTATTTATCAAAATCCTTATTGGAAAACTGCTGCTGATACTCCTGCTGAACAATAAATAGGGATAGGTGAGATGAGTATTCTAGAAAGGTCACTTGCCTTTATGTAAGTGACCTTTTTAAAAGCTATTTATGACTTTTAATAAGACGAGAATGCAAAAAGAATTCTTAAAAAGGGCTTTATCTGTGTTAGGTGTATTTATGGCCTCTTTATTCCCGGTTTTCGGACAATATATTACGGTGAATGTTGATGCTCCTTTTCCTATGGATCCGATAAAAGAGTTTATCTATCCTCAGAATGATTTTTCTATTTTAGAATATGGTGCTGTAGAAGGAGGAAAAGTCGATAATACCTTTGCCATAGCTAAAGCCATCGATGCCTGCCATAAAGCAGGTGGCGGCAGAGTTGTAATTCCTGAAGGAGAATGGTTGACCGGTCCTGTGCATTTGAAAAGTAATGTCAACTTATACTTATCGGAAAATGCTGCGTTATGTTTTACGGACAATCCATCTGATTATCTGCCTGCTGTAATGACTTCATGGGAGGGTATGGAATGTTATAATTACTCTCCGCTGGTCTATGCTATTGGTTGTGAGAATATAGCGATTACCGGAAAAGGCATGCTGAAACCTAAAATGGATACTTGGAAAGTGTGGTTTGCACGTCCGGAAGCCCATTTGAATGCATTGAAAGAGCTCTATACGATGGCCTCTACGGATGTTCCCGTAGAGAAGCGGCAAATGGCGGTGGGAGAAAACAATCTTCGTCCGCATCTGATACATTTCAACCGTTGCAGGAATGTATTGCTTGACGGATTTAAAATTAGGGAAAGCCCGTTTTGGACTATTCATATCTACATGTGTGATGGCGGCATTGCACGGAATCTGGATGTAAAAGCACACGGTCACAATAATGATGGAATCGATCTGGAAATGACCCGTAACTTCTTGGTAGAAAACTGTACTTTCGATCAGGGAGATGATGCGGTGGTTATCAAGGCAGGACGCAACCGGGATGCATGGCGACTGAATATACCAACTGAAAATATAGTGATCCGTAATTGTAACATTGTGGAAGGGCATACTTTACTGGGTATCGGTAGTGAAATATCAGGAGGCATTCGGAATGTGTATATGCATGATTGTAAGGTGCCGCAATCTGTCAGGCGACTTTTCTTTGTGAAAACCAACCACCGCCGGGGAGCATTTGTGGAAAATATTCACATGGAGAATATCAGGGCCGGCCATGTACAGCGGGTACTTGAGATAGATACGGATGTGCTTTACCAATGGAAAGACCTTGTGCCTACGTATGAAGAACGCATTACGCGCATTGATGGCATTTACATGAAAAATGTGGTGTGTACTTCGGCCGATGCCATCTATGAGTTGAAAGGAGATGCGAAGCTGCCGGCCAGAAATGTAGTGATTGAAGACGTGCATGTAAATGAAGTGAGAGATTTTGTGAAAAAGATAGATAATACGGAAAATGTGACGGAAAGGAATGTGACTTATTCATTCTCCGAGCACTAAAGACGATAAAATTAATGGGTTTATTAATCAACATTGATATGGTGAAATTAATATTGTTATTAGCTTTTTTTTGTGTAGGCTGTTCGGACGCCTTCAATGAAGGTTCTGAAAAAATTGTTTATAATGGTATCCCCTGGTTTGACGATCAAGGCAATATAGTCAATGCACATGGTGCCTGTATCGTGGAAGACGGCGGCAGATATTATCTTTTCGGGGAATATAAATCGGACAAAAACAATGCCTTTCCGGGATTTAGTTGCTACTCTTCGGATGATTTGGTGAACTGGAAATTCGAAAGGATAGTGTTACCCGTACAATCTGACGGAATACTGGGGCCTGATCGTGTAGGTGAGCGTGTGAAGGTGATGAAATGCCCTTCTACCGGAGAGTATATCATGTATATGCATGCTGATGATTTAGGTTATATGGACCCATACATAGGCTATGCTACCTGTAGCACGATCAATGGGGAATATAAATTGCAGGGGCCGCTGCTCTATGAAGGTAAGCCTGTGAAACGTTGGGATATGGGAACATTTCAAGATACGGACGGTAAGGGATATCTGCTGATTCATCATGGACCTATCTATCGTTTGAGTGACGATTATTGTTCGGTTGAGGCGGAAGCTGCTTATATAAAAGATTCGGGTGAATCGCCTGCCATGTTCAAGAAAAATGGCATGTATTATATGCTGTACTCTAATCTGACCAGTTGGGAGAAAAATGATAATTTCTATTTTACAGCACCGAAGATTGAAGGCCCATGGACGAAGCAAGGACTATTTTGTCCCGAAGGAAAACTGACTTATAACTCACAAAGTACTTTTGTTTTTCCTTTGAAAAGAGGGAATGATACAATCCCGATGTTTATGGGCGACCGTTGGTCTTATCCTCATCAGGCCTCGGCCGCTACTTATGTGTGGATGCCTCTGCAAGTGGATGGAACGCATATTTCCATTCCGGAATATTGGCAATGCTGGGATATCAACCGGCTGAAACCTGTAGATGCATTACGCAAAGGAAAGCAGATTCCTGTTTCAAAGATGGAATTTACACCCGACTGGGAGAAAGACAACGGGCGGTTACTGTCGAATGTGAAGGGCAGTGTTCTGAGTATTCCTTTTAAAGGGACTCATACTGCGGTGATCGGGGAATCGAATCCTCATAGCGGATATGCAAGAGTGAGTTTGCTGGATGCAAAGAAGGATACGGTATATGTTTCTTTAGTGGATTTTTATAGTAAATATCCGGAAAAGGCAATTCGTATCATGACTCCGGAAATGCCGGAAGATAATTATACCTTATTAATAGAAGTGACAGGTATTATGCCTGTGTGGACTGATAAAACAAAGGCTGTTTATGGAAGTGACAATAGTTTTGTGACTGTCGATAGTATTTATTATTTTTGAAAAGTCAAAAAAGAATAGAGAGCCAAATTATTAAAAGCCATAACTATTGCCATGAAGAACGAACTGATAAAAAGAATCGGAATTTTTGTTTGTCTGTTGATCGCAGTCAATTGTTTATCTGCCGGGAATTTTCCTGTGGAGATGCGTATTAATCCCTCTACCGGTGCCATTAGTGAACTGACCTTGAAGGGCGATAATCGTAGTATGAACTGGGTAGTGAAAACTGATGGGACTCAATATCCCTGGGTTAAAGATAACTATGGTTGGGGATTGGGATACTTTACGGTGGTTAAAGGAAGGGAAACTGTAAAGCGGGAATGGAGGATACCTGTGGAAATCAGTCCTGACGGAATGAAGGTTTTATATCGTGAAAGTGATATATGCATTCTGGTAAAAAGAGAAATAAAACAGGGCGATTTGGTAGAAGAATATTCTTTTACCAATGAAGGAGAAGAACCTGTGTCTTTATATGATGTGGCTATCTATACTCCTTTCAATGATAATTATCCGGATGCACAACAATGCATTAATTCCCGTGCTCATACGCATATTTGGAAAGGTGGAAGTGCTGCCTATGTCAATGCTATCCGTATGGGAGCTTTTACTCCCCATCTGGGACTGGTGGTGACGAACGGAGCTATCAGGAACTATGAAATCTGGGAACGTGGACGTAAAAAGGCAAACTCACAGACAAGAGGTATCATTGCATTGGATCTACCGGATTTGTTGTTGCAGCCGGGAGAAAGCTATTCATTAGAGTGGCATATCTTTGCTCACAATGGGAATGATGATTTCCGCTGTAAGCTTCTGGAAAAAGGGAGTGTACTTGTATCCTGTAATAAATATGTGTTTGAGAAAGGAGAGAAAGTCCGTGTGGAATGTCGGAGTCTGGAACCTTTGAAAGCGTGTACCGCTAAAATGAATGGAGTACCTGTCCCCGTAAAGCAGGAAGGGAATCTTTGTTTTGTGGAAGTACCGATGGAACAGGCTGGAGAGGTACGTTTTGATTTCTATTACAATGGAAATAAGCAAACTCATGCAGACTGTCTGGTCATCAGCAATATGGCTGATTTAATCCGAAAGCGTGTCGATTTTATTCGTACCCGTCAACAGATGAACAATCCGTCTGATTTGCGTGATGGGGCTTATATGGTTTATGATAATGAAGGTGATAGCATTTATCTGAATGATACGCCAAACTGTAATCCGGTGGATCGCGATGAAGGAGCGGAACGCCTGGGTATGGGGGTATTACTGGCAAAACAGTATTTGCTGACTAAAGACCCGGAATTAAAGCAATCTCTTTTGAGGTACGCTAATTTTGTACGCCGGAAACTGCAAACGGATAATTACGTAACCTATTCGAGTGTAGGCCAGAAGAATCGCAACCGTGGGTATAATTATATGTGGGTAGCAGAACTCTATTTTCAGATGTATAAAGTGACTGGCGACAAACAATTTGTAACTGATGGCTATAAGACTCTGAAATCTATGTTCCAGCAGTTTGGTTATGGCTTTTATGCAATAGGCATTCCTGTTCGGTTGGGACTACAAAACCTGAAAGAAGCCGGAATGAAGAAAGAATACACGGATTTGCGGAACGATTTTATAAAGACAGGTGATGTGTTTGTAAAAAATGGTTTGAATTACCCTGCGCATGAGGTAAATTATGAGCAAAGCATTGTGGCTCCTGCCATCCAATTCCTTGCACAGCTTTATCTGGAGACAGGCAGTCAGAAATATCTGGATGAAGTGAAACGGCAAATGCCTGTACTGGAAGCATTCAATGGTTTCCAACCCAGCTACCATCTGAATGAAGTTGCGATTCGTCATTGGGATGGTCATTGGTTTGGCAAACGTGAACTGTTTGGTGATACTTTTCCCCATTATTGGAGTACGATAACCGGTGCGGTGTATTATTACTATGCGTTATGTACCGGTGATAGCTCTTATCAGAAGCGTGCGGAAAATGTAGTGAGGAATAATCTCTGTCTTTTCTTCGAAGATGGGAAGGCGTCTTGTGCTTATATGTACCCCTATAAGATTGACGGTGTGAAGGCGGAATTTTACGACCCTTATGCGAATGATCAGGACTGGGCGTTAGTCTATTATCTGTTGGTCAATAAGGGATTATAGAAAAAAGGTACTTCTTTATGTACGATAATACATCTAATTGTACGTAGCTCCATACGCCGTATCTATGAACTTACTTATTTTTACTGAAATTTTTTTAGCATGAAAAATCTGAAAATAAAACTACTGTTTGCACTCTGTGTGATATTACTCTTTTCAGCCTTTATAACGGAAAAGAAGGACGTTATCACCATCTTTATGATAGGCGATTCTACTATGGCTAACAAAAGCCTGAAGAATGGTAACCAGGAACGTGGTTGGGGACAGATGCTTCCCTGTTTTCTGACGGAGGATGTCGCAGTGGACAATCATGCCATGAATGGACGGAGTTCATTGAGTTTCATCAATGAAGGGCGTTGGGATGCGGTGCTTGCCCAATTGAAAAAGGGAGATTATGTATTTATTCAGTTCGGACATAATGATGAGAAAGCTTCCAAAAAATTGCATACCGATCCGGGAACTACATTCGATGATAACCTGCGTCGTTTCGTAAGAGAAACCCGCGAAAAGGGGGCTTATCCTGTACTGTTTAATTCCATTGTACGGAGAAACTTTCCTCCCGAAGGGGTGACGGAGCCTAAAGGAAGTTATGAGGTGGAAGGGAATGTGCTTGTGGATACACACGGAGAGTATCTGAATTCTCCCCGCCGGGTAGCTGAAGAAATGGACGTGCCTTTTGTCGATCTGAATAAACTGACGCATGACCTGGTGGTCAATATGGGCGTAGAAAAATCAAAAAGCCTCTTTATGTGGATACCTGCGGGGATTTATGATTTTTGTCCAAAAGGAAAAATAGACAATACGCATCTGAATATTTATGGTGGAAAGATAGTGGCTGGCATTGCTATGGAAGCTGTAGCTAAGGTTGTTCCGGCACTGGCACCTTATGTCCGGCACGATGATTCGGAAGTATATGTGGCCGATTATAAGGATAATAGAATCAGTTTTTGAAGAAATGTATAGAATATATCTTTGAAAAATAAATTGAAATATATGAAGAAGGGATTTATAGGTTTAGTTTTTCTTTGGGTGACACAGATTTGTTGTGCACAGTTTAGTCTGCGTTCCGACCAACCGATCAAGTTGGCTTGTGATAATGCGGAAGAGAAGGTAGTGCAAACTGCATTGAAACTGTTTATACGTGATTATCAATCGGTATTTTCTGCATCTGCCGCCGTAGATGTCCGACAAGGGAATATCATAGTAGGTACGGTTGGAAAAAGCCCATTGCTGAAAGCTGTGAGTGCGGACATAAGTGCTTTGGCAGGCAAGAAACAGGCTTTCCTTTTGCAGGTTCTGCCGGATGGAAAATTGCTGGTAGCAGGTAGTGATCCGCATGGTACGGCTTACGGTATCATGGAATTATCCCGCCTGATAGGTGTATCTCCCTGGGAATGGTGGGCGGATGTAACACCGGAGAAGAAGACTTCTTTTGTGCTGTCGGCAGAGTATCAGACATTGCAATCGCCTTCCGTGGAATATCGGGGTATATTTATCAATGACGAAGACTGGGGATTGATGCCTTGGAGTAGTCAGACGTATGAACCGTCGGATATAAAAGGACATATCGGTCCGAAGACGAATGCACGTATCTTTGAACTGTTGCTGCGTTTACGTGCCAATACCTATTGGCCTGCGATGCACGAATGTACTTTGCCTTTCTTCCTAACGGAGGGAAACAGGAAAGTTGCGGAAGAATATGGTATTTTTATAGGTTCATCGCATTGCGAGCCGATGGTGTGTAGTGCTGCCGGTGAGTGGCGCCGTCGCGGTCAGGGGGATTATGACTATGTGAATAATAGTGCGTCTGTTTATAAATTCTGGGAAGACCGGGTGAAAGAGGTTGCTCAACAAGGTAATATCTATACTTTGGGTATGCGTGGTGTACACGACGGACAGATGCAGGGAGCCAAAACCGTAGCAGAACAGAAAGCTGTATTGGAACGTGTGCTTAAAGATCAGCGCGGACTCTTGCAGAAGTATGTCAATAAAGATGTTACAGCTATTCCGCAAGCATTTATTCCTTATAAAGAGGTGTTGGATATTTATAATGCCGGCTTACAAGTGCCTGATGATGTAACGTTGATCTGGTGTGATGATAATTACGGGTATATCCGTCACTTCCCGACGGTGGAAGAGCGTGCCCGTAAAGGAGGTAACGGTATTTATTACCATGTATCTTACTGGGGCCGTCCTCACGATTATCTTTGGTTGGGAACTTTCAGTCCTTATCTACTCCATCAACAAATGAAGTTGGCTTACGACCGTGGCATTCAGAAGATATGGGTATTGAATGTAGGTGATATCAAGCCTGCGGAATATCAGATAGAGCTTTTCCTGGATATGGCGTGGAACATAGATGAAGTGAACGAAATAGGAGTCACTGCCCATCTGAAATCCTGGTTGGAGCGGGAATTTGGAAGTAATTGTGCTGAGGAACTGTTGCCTGCCATGGAAGCACATTACCAGCTATCTTACATCCGTAAGCCCGAATTTATGGGAAATACGCGTGAAGAAGAGCGTGATCCGAAATACAAGGTAATTAAAGATCTGCCTTGGAGCGAGCAAACCATTAGTGAGCGTCTGAGATCTTATATCGTCTTGTCCGATGTTGTCGAGAGAATGGAGAGTAACATTCCGGCGGACAGGCAGGATGCTTACTTCCAGCTTGTGAAATATCCGGTGCAGGCCGCTGCACAAATGAATCGGAAAATTCTGACTGCCCAGCTTGCCCGTCACTCTAAGGCTGACTGGAAACAAAGTGATGCTGCCTTTGACAGCATTACATCCTTGACGCAGCAATATAATTCATTGCAGAATGGCAAATGGAACCGCATGATGGATTTTCAACCCCGTAAGTTGCCGGTATTCAAGCGTGTAGAGCATACTGCCGCTACCGAGCCTATGGTGACAGACCGGAAAATGCTCTGCAAATGGAATGCTATGGAGTGTACGTATGGGAAACCTGTTCCGTGCGAGGGCTTGGGGTATGAAAGAAAAGCGGCGGGTATCCGTAAAGGTTCTTCTCTGACCTTCGCTTTTGATGATTATGGAAAAGATTCTGTTGAAGTTGAAATCAGACTATTGCCAAGTCATCCACTGGATGAGAAACAGCTTCGTTTCGCTATATCTGTAGATGAGGCTATTCCGCAAACGGTATCTTATGAGACGAAAGGACGCAGCGAAGAATGGAAAGAGAATGTATTGCGTAATCAGGCTATTCGGAAAGTGACTTTACCGATTAATAAACAGGCTTCTCATAAGTTGGTTATTACGGCTTTGGATGAAGGAGTGGTGCTGGACCAGGTGATACTCTATTAAGATCTCACCCCAGAGTAGCACGGAGTCCCACGGAGTTCTATTGATTTAAAATCAAATGAATGAACTCCGTGGGACTCCGTATTACTCTGGGGTGAAACAGATTAGTATTTGAAGTTTTCCCCCTTCACATAAATCTTGAAATCCTTGATGCCTCCCGGTACTTCGCTTTCCATTCGGGGCAAGCATTGGAAACCTGTCAATGCATGACTGGCGCCCAGATCGATTACAATCGTATGCGGATAAGGACTACCTTTCTCTGTGCTCCAATAGGTGGATTCCTGAAGATCGAAAGTCTTGTCGGCAGAGCGGTTGACGTGAGCTACGTCTTCGCTGTCGGAATACTTCACAGTCCAAGGCTCGCGGGACAGACGGCTACCATCCTTGTCCAAGAAATACATTTCGGCAATACAAGCCAGGTCTTTTCCATCCTGTGAGTTTAATGCTTCAATGCAAACATAGCGTCCGGTGACCGGTTTGTTGAATTTAACTTCCTGCCAGCCGTTACCCGGTTTGAAACTTCCCGTAAATATAGGCTTTTCACCTGACAAGTTCAGGTTTTCGCCTTCATTGCGATGTGTCAAGGGTTTCTGTACAAGCAGCTGGTCAAGGAGCGGTTCACTTAAACCTTCGGACTTAGCTTCTTTAGGACCTACGATATCGAAAACTACGATTTCATTCTCACCTTTCTTCAACCAGCATCCCGGTACATAAAGAGTCTGCTGAGGACCGATCTCCCAGATACGGCCTAATGCATAACCGTTCACATAAACCAATCCTTTGCCCCATGTCTCGAAGTTCAGGAAAGTATCGCTCGGTTTCTTCACCTGGAATTTAGCACGGTAAACACCCGGAATACGTTGTCCGAGACGGTCTGTCAATGACTCTATCGGCTGGAACTTCATGCCCTGATAGAATTCATAGGTATCTTCAATGTTGAAAACTTCCCAGTTCTTCAGGTTGCAAACGAAAGGATATCCGTTGATGTCCATAGAAAGTTCTACGTTTTTCGTGATTCCTTTGAAGTCTTTGATGGCACGACCGAAGTTGATGCGACCCATGGCTTCTACCAGAATATCAAGTCTAGAACCTTTGACGCAGGCGGGGAGTACCAATTGCTTTTCACCGTTTCTTCTATCGAGTTTGCCGATGTATTTCCCGTCTAGGAATACCTGTGCATAGTCGTGCGCATCGTTCACTGTGAGGGTAGCGGGCGACTTCAATTCAGGCAGGGTAGTGCGGTAGAGGATGCTTCCGAAGCCTTGGTTGTATTCTTCCATGGTGCGGATGTTTTCATCCTTCTTTGCTGTGGGCAGGTTCTCGAACAATGGCGCCATTTCTGTGAATCTGAAAGCAGGGATGCTGATAGGTTTGATCAGTGCAGGTACTTTCGCCTGTTTCTCACCATCCATGTATTTCGCCATGGCTTCTCTCAGCGCCCAATACTTAGGAGTTGTCTGACCGGATTCACTGATAGGCGCATCGTAATCGTAAGACGTCACGTCGGGTGCAAAGCCGGGAGAGTTGGCGCCTGCCCAGTGTCCCCAGTTCGTACCTCCGTGTGTCATATACAGGCTGAATGAAATGCCTCTCGATAACATATCATCGATACCTTTGATCATATCAGCGGCAGGACGCGTTTCGTGGTTGGCACCCCATTTGTCGAACCAACCGCTCCAGAATTCAGAACACATCAGCGGACTGTTGGGACGAAGTTGTTTCAGTTTGGCAAATTGCTGGTCGACGTTGGCACCTGTACCGAAGTTCATGGTCCAGATCAGATCGTCGAGTCCGTTCAGGGTGAAGTTAGAGGCCCAGTCGCATTGGAACAGAGCGATGTCATTTCCGAAGTTGGCACGTACGATGTCTCTGATTTGGGATACATAACCCTTATCTTCTCCGTAAGATCCATATTCGTTTTCTACCTGTACCATGATGATGGGGCCGCCATTGGCAATCGTCAGGTCTTTCACTTGCTTGGCTACGGCTTCTTCGAACAGAGCTACACGTTCAATGAAGTAAGGATCGGATTCGCGCAGACGTACATCCTTTTTCTTAAGCAGCCACCACGGCAGACCACCCATTTCCCATTCGGCGCAAACATACGGTCCGGGGCGGAGGATGACATACATATCATTTTGCTGGCACAGACGGCAGAACTCGGCCAGGTCGTTTTGCTCCGTAAAGTCATATACGCCGGGTTGCGGTTCGTGAGAGTTCCAGAACACATAGAGGCAAACGGTATTCATACCCAGTGCTTTGCACAACTTGATGCGTTGGTCCCAATAAGGTTTCGGGATGCGTGGGTAGTGCAGTTCGGCGGCTTTAACTACAAATGGTTTGCCATTTAGCAGGAAAGTTCCTTTGCCGGCTTCAAAACGACCTTGATCGGCAAAGCTGTCGAAGTTCCATTTGTCACGCCAGGGAATGGTGATTTTATCACCTTCGAAGGAGAAAGGAAGCCATACATAACGTGAGTTTTCCAGGTCTTTCTTATTCCAGCGGTCGAACATGGCAATGTACATGTCTTTCTTGTCCATAACTTTCTGCACGTAAGTGCTTTGAGCATAGAATGTCTTGTCGGCATCTGTTCCGGTACAAGGGTTGCCGATTGTTTTCCATTCACCCATAATGGAATCTGCCACAGCCAGTTCAGCCTGGTTGGGATCCCAACCGGTACAGCCGGAAGAGAGCATGTAGTATTTTCCGTTACGCTTGAAGACGGCGGGAGCTTCGCGGCTTTCCTTGACGAAGTTACGGGTGTAGCGTCCGCTCGGTCTTTGATAATCGTCCGTTAATTCGCTAATGTACAGCGTTGCATTGTTTTCTGACGAATAAAAGTGGTAGGCACGGCCATCATCGTCTACGAATACGGTTTGGTCGCGGCTCATGGCACCGTTGGGGCGGAAACTGCCCAGATAGGTGAATTCTCCGGTAGGGGAGTCACTGATGGCTACTCCGGCGCATGCCTTGCTGTAGTCGGCACTTTCCACGTGTGCCCACATCACGAATTTCTTGGTTTTTGGGTTATAAATCACCTTCGGACGTTCCAGTACCTTGCTGGTGTGCAGGTCGTGGCCTTGGTCGTCCTTCACTGCGGGAAGCACGATACCTTCGAACTTCCAGTTCAGCAGGTCTTTGGATGAATAGCAACTCACGCCGGTTACATCCGTGCGGTAACACTCCCATGTGGCCCATTCGGGCAGGATGGTTTTACCTTTTTTGTACTCACCGTACCAGTAGTACGTTCCTTCATGGTAGAGGATACCGCCGCCATGTGCATTGATGGGGTTACCGTCGGTGTCGTTCCATACTTCACCCGGTACGATGGCATTGTTGGTGGTTACTTGTTTTTGGGCTTGCGCTGTAGCGGCTCCAAACAAACAGGCAACAACTAATGTCATACTCCAGAAAATGTTTCTCATGATTTGAATGGTTTATTGTTAGTTTACGAATTAATTTCTGTTGCAAAGATAAGAACGACTTATCATTTAATGTTCCACAAATAATTCAATATAGGTAGACAGATGTTTCAATTTAATACGATTTATAATTTATATCTTTGTAGTCAGTAAACGAAATTATAGAAAACATTAACATGAAACACTTACAATGGTTATTGGCAACTGCTTGTATGCTTGCGGTTTGTCTGTCTGTCTCTGCTCAAAGTGGCAAGAAAGTAAAAAGTATCTCGCCTGAAAAATGGGTAAAATCGAAAGTCTGGAGTGAAGGTTTGAAGGCGAAGCCCCATTCTTCTACGAATTTAGCGGAATTCAAAGCGCAGTACGAAGCGAATCCGGAACAATGGAAGGCGGCTTTTCGCTGGTTGGCGTCGCACGACCTGACTACTATCGAGAAGGGAAAACATCCGATAGAAGGAACGTCACTTGTGGTTTCTGTTGAAGATAGTAAGAATGAACCGTTAGAGAAGCGGACATCCGAATCACACCGGAAACATATAGATTTGCAATATGTGGTGAAAGGAACGGAACGTTTTGCATTGCTGGATCATGAGTCTTCAAAGGCTAATTGCGAATATAGCGAGAAGAAAGATGTTATTCACTATGATTTTGATCCGGAAAAAACTACCTTTATCGACTCTGTTCCCGGTGAGTTTTTCTTGTTCTTCCCGTCCGACTGGCATATTGCAAAGATAGCTACGGATAAGGAAGATCAGGATATAAGGGTGATCGTGATTAAGTTGGATTATATGTGATACACGCGCGTACCTATATTATAATAATGGCCTCATCTTATGAAATAAGTCTATTGATAAAAGTAAAGGTGTAGTCGTAAGATTGCGCCCTTTCTTGTGATTAGGAGGAGAGATACTTTAGCTTTGTCAGGCTCTTGTTTGTTTCATTTTGTTTCTTCCCACTGAAACAAAAGTTTCTTGCCTGAGAAACAAGAGTGCCTTAACTGAGAAACAAAAGTGCCTTGCCTATGCCTTTCGGGATGAGTAGGCACCGGGTTTATTTATTCCTTCGAAATGCCGCCGCTTTATCAACCAGAAAGTGGAAGAACCTGGCAGATATACTATCGCCTGCTACTGTTAATGCTTCCGGGTGGAACTGTACTCCCCAAATGGGCTTTCCATTGATATTTTCAATGGCTTCAGGAATACTATCCGTGGCCCATGCCGTGATGCGGAAACCGGGTGCTGCCAGCTTCACCGCCTGGTGATGATGCGTATTTGTGAAAAGCTCCGTTTGCCCCGTAATCTGAGCTATCGTGGAGCCTTGCAGGAGATGAACCGTATGCGTGGGCACGCTGCTCGGTTCTTTTTGATTATGTCGTACGGTAGTGTCCGGGTATTGTGCCGGTATGTCCTGATAGAGTGTCCCGCCGAACGCTACATTTATCAATTGCTCACCCCTACAGATGCCTAACATCGGTACATTGCGCTGTGCTGCAAGACGAATCAGGGCGATGTCGTAAACATCGCGTAGCGAATCAACCTCCCCCAGTTGCTCGATAGGTTCTTCATTATAATAAGAAGGGTGAATGTCAGCCCCTCCTATTAATATAATTGCATCCAGCCGGCTGACGATATCCGCCAACACCGTACTGTCCGTTGTGATAGGGATGAGCATCGGGGTACCTCCGGCTTGTATCACAGATTCTGTGTAAGTCATTCGGGCAGTCGAATAATCATTGGGGTGGGAGCAGGATATGCCGATCAATGGCCGTTGCCTGTGCGAGGCACCATTGGATTGGCATCCGCTGAACAATAGAAGAATCAACAGCGTGGTGACGGATAGCAGTGCTTTCATTGTAAGTTTAAAGATTAGTGATTTACGCTGTAAAGTTAAGAAAATCTTTCTGTTAGTCGTGATGTGTTACATAACATAGTTTAGTAACACTATCGATTTATTGCTTTTCTTTTGATAAATTCATAATTTGCGCCTCACAAAAATTAAGGGTATGCGAAGGCATACTGAGTTATTCATTTTAAATCTTATATATCATGAAAGTATATCAGACGAATGAAATTAAGAACATTGCCCTGCTTGGCAATGATGGCTCGGGTAAAACCACTCTCACAGAAGCGCTGCTCTTTGAGAGTGGTATTATAAAACGTCGCGGCAGAATTACTGCCAAGAATACAGTCAGCGATTACTTCCCGGTGGAGCAAGAATATGGCTATTCTGTGTTTTCCACCGTTTTCCATGTGGAGTGGAACGGTAAAAAACTTAATATTATAGACTGTCCGGGAAGTGATGACTTTGTTGGAGCTGCCATGACAGCACTCAATGTTACCGATACTGCAATATTACTTCTGAATGGCCAATATGGTCCTGAAGTGGGTACCCAAAATCATTTCCGATATACAGAAAAGTTAGGCAAACCGGTGATTTTCCTGGTGAACCAGCTTGACCATGAGAAGTGTGATTATGATATGGTACTGGAGCAGTTGAGGTCTGCTTATGGTTCGAAGGTAGTTCCCGTGCAATATCCGTTGGCTACCGGACCGAACTTTAATTCGTTGATTGATGTACTTTTGATGAAAAAATATTCGTGGGGCCCCGAAGGTGGTGCACCCACCATTGAAGATGTTCCTGCAGAGGAATTGGAAAAAGCAACCGAACTGCATAAAGCATTGGTAGAAGCTGCTGCTGAACACGATGAAAGCCTGATGGAGAAATTCTTTGAACAGTATTCACTGACAGAAGACGAAATGCGCGAGGGTATCCGTAAAGGTTTGGCTTCACGTGGCATGTTCCCCGTATTCTGTGTTTGTGCAGGTAAAGATATGGGTGTGCGTCGTTTGATGGAATTCCTGGGTAATGTGGTTCCGTTTGTAAACGAGATGCCGCCCGTACACAATACCCGTGGCGAGGTTGTGGAACCGGATCCGAATGGACCTACTTCTCTCTATTTCTTCAAGACCGCTGTTGAACCTCATATCGGTGACGTTCAATACTTCAAGGTTATGAGCGGTAAAGTGCACGAAGGTGAAGATTTTACGAATGCCGACCGTGGTTCGAAAGAGCGTATCGCTCAGATTTATGCCTGTGCAGGTGCCAACCGTATTAAGGTGGAAGAAATGGTGGCCGGTGATATCGGTTGTACTGTGAAATTAAAAGATGTGCATACAGGTAATACTCTGAATGGTAAGGGTACTGAAAACCGTTTCAACTTTGTCAAATATCCCAATTCAAAATATTCCCGTGCTATCAAACCCGTGAATGAGGCCGATACGGAAAAGATGATGGCCATATTGAACCGTATGCGCGAGGAAGATCCGACTTGGGTGATAGAGCAGTCCAAGGAATTGCGCCAGACTATTGTTCACGGACAGGGTGAATTCCACTTGCGTACGTTGAAATGGCGTTTGGAGAATAATGAAAAGTTGCAAATCAAATATGAGGAACCGAGAATTCCGTATCGTGAAACCATTACAAAGGCGGCTCGTGCAGACTATCGCCATAAGAAACAATCGGGTGGTGCAGGCCAGTTTGGTGAGGTGCATCTGATTGTAGAACCTTATTACGAAGGTATGCCGCTGCCTGATACTTATAAGTTTGGTGCGCAGGAGTTTAAGATGAACGTGAAAGGTACCGAAGAAATCCCATTGGAATGGGGCGGTAAATTGGTATTTATTAATAGTATCGTAGGTGGTTCTATTGACGCGCGTTTCATGCCGGCTATCCTGAAAGGTATCATGTCTCGTATGGAACAAGGTCCGTTGACCGGTTCGTACGCTCGTGATGTACGTGTTATCGTGTATGATGGTAAGATGCACCCGGTAGACTCCAATGAAATTTCCTTCATGTTGGCCGGCCGTAATGCATTTAGTGAAGCATTCAAGAATGCAGGACCGAAGATCCTTGAACCTATTTATGATGTGGAAGTATTTGTTCCGTCGGATAGAATGGGTGATGTGATGGGTGACTTGCAGGGACGCCGTGCCATGATTATGGGTATGAGTAGTGAAGCCGGTTATGAAAAGCTGAGTGCTAAAGTACCTTTGAAGGAAATGGCATCTTACTCCACAGCCTTGAGTTCTTTGACAGGAGGACGTGCTTCGTTTATCATGAAATTTGCCAGCTATGAACTTGTTCCAAGTGATGTACAAGATAAGTTGGTTAAGGAGTTCGAAGCTAAGCAAGCTGAAGAATAAAAGACTTCACTTCGTCTGTTTTTATAATTTGTTAAAGCCGTTACTCCCTCAGAACGAGGGGTAATGGCTTTTTTATTAACACTGATTAAGAACATGCGTAAATGTGAACGAGAATGATTAATTTTTTATTAAATTTGCAAACCAAACACACGCTGATTTGTTATAATGCTCGTAATGCAACTTAAAAAACTCTTTTCGGTTAATTTACGAGAACTTGCGGTTAAATCAGGTTAATAGGTTAGGAGTGTTAATTAGGGAGTGTTAATTTTGTGACTATGAAGAAGTCAACAATATGGATATTAGGTATCGTTATGGGGTTATCTTTCCTCAGCCTCTTGTATCTGCAAATCAGCTACATAGAGAAGATGGTAAAGATGCGTAACGAGCAATTTGATGAATCTGTGAAGCGTGGACTGATGGCTGCTTCTAAAGAAGTAGAGTCCGCTGAGGTTGCCCGTTGGTTGCGGGAAGACATCTCTGAGGCAGAAAAGAGAGCGTGGGAATTGACTGAGCAAGGGCAGGCATTGGTGCAAACACAACGGTTTACGGTGACGTCGCCGGATGGTTCCAAGTATTCGGCCATGGAACTTCAGACGATCACAAATAAGCCGTCAGAGCTGCCGAGAGCGATGATTTCGCGTAAGCATGGCGCTAAGACGATTCCTAAAACAGCTCGTACACAAATCGATTTAATGAAAGAACGTTATGTGTACCAGCGTGGTTTGTTGGATGAAGTTGCCTTGCAGATGTTATATACGGCAAGTAGCAAGCCGATTGAGGAACGCATCAACTTTAAGAATCTGGATCAGTACTTAAAGTCGGGCTTGGTAGATAATGGCATTGATCTGGAATATCACTTTAAGGTGATCGACCGGGATGGACGGGAAGTATACCGTTGTTCGGACTATGTCGATGAAGGTAGCGAGTATTCTTACTCCCAGCCTTTGTTCCTGAATGATCCACCTGCCCGTATGAGTATCGTAAAGATACATTTTCCGGGCAAAAGAGATTATATTTTCGACTCGATCAACTTTATGATACCGTCGATGATATTCACCTTTGTGTTGCTGATTACGTTTATCTTCACGATTTATATCGTGTTCCGCCAGAAGAAACTGACGGAGATGAAGAATGACTTTATCAATAATATGACGCATGAGTTTAAAACGCCGATATCGACCATTTCGCTGGCGGCGCAGATGTTGAAAGACCCTGCAGTGGGTAAGTCGCCTGCCATGTTCCAGCATATATCGACGGTCATCAATGATGAGACGAAACGGTTGAGGTTCCAGGTGGAGAAGGTGCTCCAGATGTCGATGTTCGACAAGCAAAAGGCTACTTTGAAAATGAAGGAACTGGATGCCAATGAATTGATTACAGGTGTTATTAATACATTCACCTTAAAGGTGGAGCGTTATAACGGTAATATAGAGTCGGAACTGAACGCAACAGACCCGAATATCTTTGCAGATGAAATGCATCTTACGAATGTGATTTTCAATCTGATGGATAATGCGGTGAAGTATAAGAGACCGGATGCGGATTTGGAATTGAAAGTGAAGACCTGGAATGAACCGGGAAAGCTGATGATTTCTATTCAGGATAACGGTATAGGTATTAAGAAAGAAAATTTGAAAAAGATATTTGAAAAGTTCTACCGCGTGCATACAGGTAATCTGCACGATGTGAAAGGCTTTGGATTAGGATTGTCTTATGTGAAGAAGATTATTATGGACCATAAGGGAACCATCCGGGCAGAGAGTGAACTAAACGTTGGAACTAAATTTATTATTGCATTACCTTTACTTAAAAATTAATGATATGGACGAGAAACTGCGTATTTTATTGTGCGAAGATGATGAAAATCTTGGCATGCTTTTAAGAGAATATTTACAGGCAAAAGGTTATTCTGCGGAGTTATATCCCGACGGCGAAGCTGGATACAAAGCTTTTCTGAAGAATAAATATGACTTGTGTGTGTTTGACGTGATGATGCCGAAGAAAGATGGTTTCACTTTGGCTCAGGAAGTGCGTGCTGCAAATGCCGAAATTCCCATCATCTTCTTGACCGCAAAGACACTGAAAGAAGATATTCTGGAAGGCTTTAAAATCGGTGCGGATGATTACATCACCAAGCCGTTCAGCATGGAAGAGCTGACCTTCAGAATTGAAGCAATCCTGAGACGTGTACGTGGAAAGAAGAACAAAGAGAGTAATATCTACAAGATCGGTATGTTTACTTTCGATACACAGAAACAGATTTTGTCAACGCCTGAAAAGCAGACGAAGCTGACTACGAAAGAGTCTGAACTCTTGGGTTTGCTCTGTGCTCATGCTAACGAAATCCTACAGCGTGACTTTGCTTTGAAGACCATCTGGATTGATGATAACTACTTCAATGCACGTAGCATGGATGTGTATATCACGAAGCTGCGTAAGCATCTGAAAGAAGATCCTTCCATTGAAATCATCAACATCCACGGAAAGGGATATAAGTTGATTACACCGGAACCGGAGTCTTGATAGACTCCTTGCTTAAGAATAAAAAAGGCGGTCGCTATCAAAGCAACCGCCTTTTTTTATTCTTTTTCTGACGATTAGTCTGCCAATTTCTTATTGATGATAATGTATGTAACCAATCCCAATACCAACAGGACAGCTGATGTTCCTAAAATGGTATTGTTGTTTACATTACCGGTAAAGGAACATGCAACCAAGATTACAGCTCCCACCAAGACTAATATCAAGCCCAGATTTTTTAATAAACCTTTCATGTGTGTGTATTTTAATAGATTATTATATTCTTGTCACAAAGAAAAGCATAATTCTTTAACAAGCGAAATTATTTTTGCAAAAAAACCATATTTTAATAAAGAATGAAGAATGATGAATGAAAAATGAGGCTGAATACCACATCTTTTGCCTGAACCTCCTCATTCCTCATTCTTCATTCTTCATTTATTTCAGTCTTTCGTATTGAAAAATATTTTTCTTAATACTTCCTGGCTTATGCTCAGCTCTTCTACGGTGATACCGTGTAATGCCTCTTTCAAAGTTTGGTTAGCGATTACCCGTGCGCGTTCTTCCAGTTCTTTTCCATCTTTGGTGAGGTGGATAAGATTGGTGCGGCGGTCTTTTTTATCAGAAATGCGGACTACCAGATGTTGACGTTCCATGTTATCAATCAGGCGCGTCATACTGGGCTTATCCTTAAAAGTTGCATTACACAACTCTTGTTGCGTCACTCCGTCTTTTTCCCACAAAAAGATGAGGACAGTCCACTGTTCCGGAGTAATCTCCAAACCGTTCTGGCGGAAGTTGCGGGACAGTTTTCGGTTGATTGCAGCGGAAACTTTACCGTTCAGGATGGCAAAAATCAGCCGGATGTCAAAGTTAAATTGCTCGATCATGAAATTATTGTTTAAACAACTTTGCAAAGGTAAGTCACTTCTATGATAAATCCTACCTTCGGGCACAAAAAAACATTAAATGTTTGTAGATCAAAATAAAATCCCTACCTTTGCACCGCAAATTTTTAAACGAATTATTAATTCATTAATTAAACAAGTATGAATCAATACGAAACCGTTTTCATTTTAACTCCCGTTTTGTCTGATGTTCAGATGAAGGAAGCGGTAGAAAAATTCAAAGGCATCCTTACTGCTGAAGGTGCTGAGATCGTAAATGAGGAAAACTGGGGACTGAAAAAACTGGCATATCCTATCCAGAAGAAGTCAACTGGTTTCTATCAGCTGATTGAGTTCAATGCAGACCCTACTGTAATTGACAAGTTAGAGCTTAACTTCCGTCGTGATGAGCGCGTTATCCGTTTCTTGACTTTCAAGCAAGACAAGTACGCTGCTGAATACGCTGCGAAGAGAAGAAGTGTTAAATCAACTAAAAAGGAGGATTAATCATGGCACAAGTTCAATCAGAAATCAGATATTTAACTCCGCCGTCAGTGGACGTTAAGAAGAAAAAATATTGCCGTTTCAAAAAGAGTGGTATTAAGTATATCGACTATAAGGATCCTGAATTCTTGAAGAAATTCTTGAATGAGCAAGGTAAGATACTTCCGCGTCGCATCACCGGTACTTCTTTGAAGTTCCAACGTCGTGTAGCTCAAGCTGTAAAGAGAGCCCGTCACTTGGCATTGCTGCCTTATGTAACTGACATGATGAAATAATAGGAGGAGGAAAGTATGGAAATTATATTGAAAGAAGACATTGTAAACTTGGGTTATAAGAACGACATCGTAACTGTTAAGTCTGGTTATGGTCGTAACTACCTCATCCCGACAGGTAAAGCTGTGATTGCTTCTCCTGCTGCAAAGAAAATGTTGGCTGAAGATTTGAAGCAACGTGCTCACAAATTGGAAAAAATCAAGAAGGATGCTGAAGCATTGGCAGCTAAATTGGAAGGCGTATCTTTGAAGATCGCTACTAAAGTTAGCTCAACCGGTACTATCTTCGGTTCTGTTGGTAACATCCAGATTGCAGATGAATTGGCTAAGTTAGGTCATGAAATTGACCGTAAGATCATCGTTGTAAAAGATGCTGTGAAAGAAGTTGGTCAGTACAAAGCTATCGTTAAGTTACACAAGGAAGTTTCTGTAGAGATTCCTTTCGAAGTTGTTGCTGAAGAAGCATAATTGAATACTTCATATATAGAAAAAGTCCGGTTTCCGAAAAGGAGCCGGCTTTTTTGTTTTACTTACTCATATTCTTTCTCAATGGCAGCTACTGCTTTATCAATGGCTTGTAAATATTGACCGTATATTTGGACAGGATTCGAGTGGGTATCATAAATGCTCTTTATTAAGGTAGTTCCTTCCGGACTCCTCTGTTCATTTTGTTGTTTTTATAGGATGTAGCTGTTTTGTAAGCCCTCTCTATAGTCGTATAAGTTTTTATAAGTTGGGTGGCTATTTTTTTATTATCAATACTTTGTGATTGTATTTGTTCCTTTGGTTTGTGCAGGATTACTTATACTCCTTGTCAATTGCTGCAATGGTTTCATCAAGTTCTTCTATACTGGCAAAAAAATGAGTTTTGGGATTAAGGATATTGGGCATGGTCTGGAGTAGACCTAAGCCTTCTGGTAAAGTGAGTACCAGGTAAAGTTCTTCCGACAGGTCATTTTCTTCAGAGTATTCAACTTTTTCTCTTTTTTTTATTTGGTTGTAAAAGCAAGCAGCTACTTGGGGATTGGCATTGAATTCATCTTGTGCCTGTTTTTTGTACTCCTTATACATTTCGAAAGAGGATTCTGCGGTTTTGATTGTTCCGTATGCTTTTATAATTTGCAGGGAAAGTTCCTTATTCTTGATCTTTTGGATGAGTGAAGATGTTTTGAGCATTTCCATGGCATCATTGATGAATGTGTACTTACTCCATTGAAAAATAACAGGTAAATATTGTTTCACAGAGTCTTGAGAGATTTCATCCTTCTTGTTTTTATGTTCAAACAGATATCGTGCGGCATTTTGTTCGAATACTACTCTGCTTCCCATCTCCTTCAATGTTTCTCTGTTTAGAATTAGTTCGCTTTTAACCAACTGTATAGACTTCTCAACTTCTTTTTGGGTATTTCGTTCTGAAATCCAGTCACTTCCAACAAAGGTGATAATGATGCCTAATACTACGGCGATGAGATTGCGGACGAAATCACCTAACTTATACTCTTTGGCTATGTACTTTAGTTTGTCTGACAGTTTTATTTTCATAATATTATTATTTAGTGTTTTAAGGCAAAGATAGGCATTATTTGAAACAAAAAAAGAAAAGAAGTATAAGAAATAATGTTGTAGGGCTAAGGAAACAAAAGGGCATAAAAAAAGTCTGTTCGTGCTTTTGCACGTCAGACTTTCAATTCTCTCAGTGTGTTGTTCTGAAATTATTCAGCTACAACTGCTGCGCTATCTACTGCTACAGTATCAGCTGCTGCGGCTGCCTCAGCTGCTGCGGCTGCTGCTTCTTCTACTGCTGCGATTGAATCAGCAATACGGATAGAATCTGCTGCTGCTTTTTCAGCGTCAGCTTGTTTGTTACCACAAGATGCGAAAGATACTGCTACGATAGCTACAGCCATCAAAACTAATTTTTTCATTTTCTTTGCTTTTTAAAAACGTAATACAATCAATTGCTTTATTAAAACGTTGCAAAGGTATGTACTTTTTCGATATGTTGTTCTCCAAATCCCAACTTTTTTTATGTTTTTTTTGGAGGTTAGCCCCTTTTGACTACTTTTTGTATGTTTAATAACATACTAATCTTCTGCAATACTGTTATATAAGTAGCGTTTGATGCTCCTTTTAGGAGTTTTCTCAAACTCGGTAGGATAGAGCTGAATCTGGCTGACTTTCTCGTAACTGGCCACACTGCTATTCAGGTTCTTCAAGTTCTCGTTCATGATGGTTTTGAGGTTTTCCTCTTGGTTCAGTCCCAGGGAATCCAAAGCTTCGTAATCTGCATAGACTAAAGCTACCAGTTTTTTATTGCGTTCGATAACAAGACTTTCTAGTACGAAAGGCAGGTTGTTGAGCCGTGCCTCGATTTCTTCGGGGAAGATGTTTTGTCCGCTGGAACTCAGGATCATGGTCTTACTGCGGCCACGAATATAAAGGTTTCCTTTTTCATCCAGTTTACCCAAGTCACCGGTACGTAGCCAGCCGTCTTCGGTGAAGACTTCTTTAGTGGCTTCCGGATTCTTATAATAACCTGTCATTACATTTTCGCCGCGTACCTGGATTTCACCGATTTCTACCTCCGGATTTTCTTTGTAGATACGGGCTTCCATGATGTCGAGCACTCGCCCGGAAGAAGTCGGGATGAATTCGTTCCAGGGAGCGTAACTGATTAACGGCGCACACTCCGTCATGCCATAGCCGATGGTGAACGGGAACTTGATGCGATGGAAGAATTCTTCCACTTCCGGGTTCATGGCAGCACCGCCGATAATGACTTCTTTGAAACGTCCGCCCAGAGCATCTATCAGTTTCTTCCGGATTTGCCCATAGATTTGTCCGTCGAGCAAAGGAATGCTGAGCGCCCATTTCATTGTCTTTTTATTTATGATGGGCTGAATGACATTCTTATAGATTTTCTCGATAACGAGTGGCACGGTAATAATCAAGCTGGGTTTTACCTCTTCAAAGGCTTTCATCAGAATCTTTGGAGAGGGGACTTTGCCCAAAAGTGTGACGTGAGTACCCACGGCAGTAGCCGTAAGAAAGTCGAAAGCGCAACCGTAGGCGTGAGCCAAGGGTAAGAAGGAGAGTACTTTATCTCCCTTTTTCAATAATTCGGTGCGGATACCGAAAGTGACATTTCCTGCGAGATTGTTTCCTGTCAGCATCACGCCCTTACTGAAACCGGTGGTGCCCGAGGTATAGTTCAGCAGCATTACCTTATCATTGGAAAGAGTGGTATACTGCACGTCTTCCCGGTGGAAACCTTTCGGGTAAGTTATGTGCATTTCTTCATCCAGGTGTTTGAGGAAACGATTGATTGTTTCACCGTCGCGCTGATGCAGGCAACGGAAATCGGAAAGGGAGAATACGGCACGCAATCCGGTCAGGCGTTCTTCTTCCAGATGTTCCCAGATGGAATCGCTCGTAAAGAGGAAAACAGACTCGGAGTGGTTGACGATATGATGTACATCATTCGGATTAAAATCCTGAAGAATGGGAACAACGATAGCTCCGTAAGTGATGGTGGCCATATAAGCGATGCACCAACGGGCATTGTTCTTACCGATAATAGCAATTTTGTCGCCCCGGCGCAGACTGCAATGTTTGAATAGCAAGTGCAATTTAGCTATCTCTTGCGCCACTTGTCCATAGGAATAACTCTCGTCTTCACCGTAATCGGTATAGCAAGGAAGGTCCCAGTTTTCACGGAAACTCTGCTCGTAGAGTTTGATAAAGTTCTCTTGTATCATTGCACGAAAATTGATGATTTGTGCAAAAGTAGGAAAAATCTAATAATTATATGTAACTTTGTAGCAGAAATGTGTTTAGAATAGATATGATTGATACCAATATATTTCAAGATAAGACAGCGGTTTACTATACATTAGGTTGTAAGTTGAACTTCTCGGAAACCTCTACTATCGGTAAGATTTTGCGGGATGCAGGTGTGCGTACGGCACGTAAAGGGGAGAAAGCGGACATCTGTGTGGTGAACACTTGCTCGGTGACGGAAGTGGCGGATAAGAAATGCCGCCAGGCTATCCATCGCCTGGTGAAGCAGCATCCGGGGGCTTTCGTGGTTGTGACCGGATGTTATGCCCAGTTGAAACCCGAAACCGTTGCAAAGATTGAGGGGGTGGATGTGGTGCTTGGTGCCGAACAGAAAAAAGACTTGCTTCAATATCTCGGCAACCTGCAAAAGAATGAGTCGGGAGAAGCTTATGCTTCGGCGCTGAAAGATATCCATTCGTTTGCACCGTCCTGCTCACGTGGCGACCGTACCCGCTATTTCCTGAAAGTACAGGATGGTTGCGATTATTTCTGCTCCTACTGCACTATTCCTTTCGCCCGCGGGCGGAGTCGCAACGGAACAATTGCATCCATGGTGGAACAAGCGCGCCAGGCAGCAGCTGAGGGAGGAAAGGAAATTGTGCTGACAGGTGTCAATATCGGGGATTTCGGTAAAACCACCGGAGAAACTTTCTTCGATCTGGTGAAGGCGCTGGATGAGGTGGAAGGTATCGAACGTTACCGTATTTCCTCCATAGAGCCCAATTTGCTGACTGATGAGATTATAGAATTTGTTTCTCATTCCCGCAGTTTCATGCCTCATTTCCATATTCCGTTGCAGTCCGGTAGTGACGAAGTGCTGAAGCTGATGCGCCGACGATATGATACGGAACTTTTCGCTTCCAAAGTGCGGAAAGTGAAAGAAGTGATGCCCGATGCCTTTATCGGCGTGGATGTGATTGTGGGTACACGTGGTGAAACGGATGAATATTTTGAGCAGGCCTACGAATTTATCAAAAGCCTGGATGTGACCCAGCTTCATGTGTTTAGCTACTCCGAACGTCCGGGTACGCAGGCATTAAAGATAGACCATGTGGTAACTCCCGAGGAAAAACACCGTCGGAGTCAGCGCCTGTTGGAACTTTCGGACGAAAAGACGCATGCATTCTATGCCCGTCATATCGGACAAACCCTGCCTGTGTTGTTGGAACGTTCCAAGCCGGGAACTCCTATGCATGGCTTCACTGCTAACTATATCCGGGTGGAGGTTCCCCACAATGATACATTGGATAATCAGGTGGTGTCTGTTCGTTTAGGCGATTTTAATGAAGACGGAACCGCATTGCAGGGAACTGTGCTATTATAATAAGGTATAAGAAAAGTATGAAATCGAAACTTGTCTACTGGCTGACTTACGCCGGCATGTGGCTTTTGGCTTTGCTTCCTTTCCGGGCACTTTATATCTTGTCCGATGGGTTTTATTTTCTGATGCGTCATTTGGTGCATTACCGTCGGAAGGTAGTTCGTAAGAATCTGAAGAACTCTTTTCCCGAAAAATCCAAGGCTGAACTGCGCGAGATTGAGCGTGAGTTTTATCACTATATCTGCGACTACATGCTGGAAGAAATAAAGATGATGCGTATGTCGTTCGAAGATCTTTCCCGCCGTATGGAATATGGTAATACTGAAGAATATCTCGGCATGCTTGAAAAACATGGAGGCATTGTTGTACTCATTCCTCATTATGCCAATTTTGAGTGGCTGACGGCGATGGGAGCCTTCATGAAGCCGGAAGATGTACCCTTGCAAGTGTATAAACCTTTGCGAAACAAATATATGGATGAAATGTTTAAGATCATCCGTGCCCGTCATGGCGGCTATAATGTACCGAAACATTCCACTGCCCGCGAAGTGATCCGGTTGCGTCGTGAAGGGAAGCATGTAGTGATCGGACTGATTACCGATCAGTCTCCCAATCGCAATGAAGCCCATCACTGGACTACTTTCCTGAATCAGGATACCGTGTTTATGGATGGTGGTGAACGTATTGCCAGAATGATGAATTATCCTGTTTTTTATTGCGAATTGGAAAAACAGGGTAGAGGATATTGCAAAGCATACTTTGATCTGTTGACTGAAACCCCGAAGCAAACTGCCGAGGGAGAAATAACCGAACTATTTGTGCGTCGCTTGGAGCAAACCATTCGCCGTGCTCCTGCTTATTGGTTCTGGTCGCATAAACGGTGGAAACTCACACGGGAAGATTTGAAGAAACAACATGAATAAGATAGCAGTTGTCATATTAAACTGGAACGGGTGCGATATGCTCCGCTCGTTTCTTCCTTCCGTAGTACGCTTTTCCGAGGCGGACGGTGCGGCAGTGTATGTTGCTGATAATGGTTCTACGGATGCATCTGTTGATATGCTTTGTCGTGAATTCCTTACCGTCCGATTGATTCTGTTGGAAGAAAATCAAGGTTTCGCTGATGGTTATAATATGGCATTGCAAGAGGTCGATGCCGAGTATGTAGTACTTCTCAATTCAGATGTGGAAGTGACGGAACATTGGCTTCAGCCACTGATTGGCTATATGGATGCTCATCCTGAAGCAGCGGCTTGCCAGCCGAAGATACGCAGTTGGAGGCGGAAGGAGATGTTCGAGTATGCCGGTGCGGCGGGCGGTTTTCTTGATCGTTACGGTTATCCGTTCTGTCGCGGTCGGATTATGGGTGTGGTAGAAGAGGATAAGGGACAATACGACACTATCATTCCCGTCTTTTGGGCTACAGGTGCAGCTTTGTTTATCCGCTTGAAAGATTATCGTGAAGCCGGTGGACTGGATGGACGTTTTTTTGCCCACATGGAAGAGATCGATCTTTGCTGGCGGCTTCGTGCACGTGGCCGGCAGATTGCCTGTGTGCCGCAAAGTGTGGTTTACCATGTAGGCGGTGCTACGCTGAAGAAAGAAAATCCCCGAAAGACTTTCCTTAATTTTCGTAATAATCTTGTCATGCTCTACAAGAACCTGCCATCCCGGGATTTTGCTTCCGTGATGCGTACCCGTGCAGTTCTTGACTATATAGCTGCATTGAGTTTTATACTTAAACTACAGTTCCCCAATGCATTGGCAGTGCTTCGTGCACGGCGTGAATATCGTTTGTTACGTTCTTCTTTTACTCCTGCACGTGAAGAGAACCTGAAAAAAACTTCCCTTTCCGTGATACCGGAATGGACAAAAAGCAGTATCTTGGCGCAGTATTATTTACGTGGAAAGAAATTTTTCTCGCAATTATAGCTTTTTCTTTTTACCGATTGTTTATTATTTAAACGGTATTGGCTTATGATAAAATTAGTTAGAAAGATTGGATTGGTGGCGCACGACGCCATGAAGAAAGACCTCATCGAGTGGGTTCTCTGGAACTCCGAATTGCTTATGGGGCACAAGTTTTACTGTACAGGTACTACGGGAACTCTTATTCTTGAGGCTCTTAAGGAAAAGCATCCCGATGTTGAGTGGGATTTTACCATTCTGAAATCCGGTCCCCTGGGTGGTGATCAGCAAATGGGATCCCGCATTGTGGATGGCGAGATTGATTATCTTTTTTTCTTCACTGATCCTATGACGTTGCAGCCGCACGATACGGATGTGAAAGCGCTGACTCGTCTTGCCGGTGTTGAGAATATCGTTTTCTGCTGTAATCGCAGTACGGCAGACCATATTATTTCAAGCCCGCTATTCGTTGATCCAACGTATGAACGCACTATTCCAGATTACACCGGCTACACCAAACGATTTGAAAACAAACCGGTGGTTGCCGAGGCTGTGGAATCTGCAAAAAAGCGGAAGAAAAAGAGAGGATAAAGTAAGTTCTCCGATAAGAATAAAAAAGGGGAGAAGGACTTCACATCGGAAAGTCCTTCCCCCCTTTTCTATGTGAAGCTTTCGGATAGTTATAACAAAAATAAGGACGACTTTCTGTATATATCATGTTTTTTGCAGAGTTAATTCCGCAAAAAACATGATATATCGGGATTTGGGATTGAAGTGTGTTTACAATATATATCCCAAAGAGAAAGTGAAACTTCTATTTTTGTATGTATAGTCTTTAGCTTTAGATACATTCATTAAACTCCAATCAGCTCCGAATGAGAGTTGAAAATGTTTTGCATACTCTACGCCCACATTGAATCCGCATCCCCAATCGAATCTTTTGTACCCATATTCGCCACTGAAAATGTCACTTTCAGTGTGAAACTTCTTCCCGTCTCTATAAGATTTCTCTTTGCCCCACAATGCTACTCCGGCATATGGACCTACATTGGCGAAAAGTGAAACCGATTTACTGCATTCTATTTTATATCCTATATGGATAGGAACAACTAAATAGTTGAGATTCTCTGTAAAATACCTTCCATTAGTTCCGTATTCATACTTGTAACCTTTTGCGGACAGATGTAATCCGAATTCGGTATAAAAACCTTTTGTAACGGACGGTATTCCTAGTTCTCCTTTGGCTCCCAAGAGAAGTCCTGCTTGGCATTGGGGTTCTATGTCTCCCATAGGTTTACTTAAATTGACACCGCCAGTAAAGCCGTATCTGAAATTTTGTGCGTACGATAATGAAGATATCATACACAGTAGGCAAATTGTAGCGAATAGTTTTCTCATCATGAATAAAGTTTTTGTTTTCATCTTGAACTTGTTTTATTGGTTTATGGCGGCAAAGGTAGAGTAATAAAATAGTCTAGAAATATATTTAATTAGACTTTTCTCTTTACTTTCTTTTGTTAGTTAAGCTTTCATTTTTAACTCTCTTTGTTCGCCAGGTTTACTAATAAATTAAAAATATCATGGTTTTTACGAATTTTGCTCCGTAAAAACCATAGTATTGAGTATGTTTTCGGAAATCTATGATTATATTCTCATTTATTTCCTGAAGTGAGTTTTATTTATGGTATATATACAGTAAAATCTACGTTTCCAACTTCTCCTTCGCAACATCCGGTTGTGAAATTTCTGAATGCACATTTTACATTTCTCTTGCTGTATTGTCTTGCATTTATTGCAACTGGCTCTTTTTTAGGGCTACTACTACCATTATTTGCTAACGAAATATGAACATGACCTCCTTCTACCCATAAGTCTGCTTCATAGTTTGTAGGGTGTCTTCTGCTCCATAGTTTCTTTTTTTTCTGTGAGGCAGCTCGTACCATAAAAATATTGCCATATTCGTCAATACCAAGGCTAATATCACTTCTATATTTCCCTTTCTTAATTGTTACACCAAGCACATCTCCCACAAGTGCTTTCCATGTAGGATTAGTAGACGGGACTCCAGCGCGCGTACTTACACTCATTGCGTCTTGTTTATAATTCGGCACATCGTTATTCGGTGCAATGACTTCATTACCTATAATCAGATAGCCTTGATTACTACCCAAGAGTTCGAGTTTAGCATCTGTAAAAGGAAGATACGGAGATAAATCATACGTATTTTCTGTATTAAAGAGGTATGTATCCTCATATTTATCTTTGAATTCCTTGTATGCTTCAAGAAAAGCATTGTCATCTTCAATATCGAAAATTTTGTCTAACTCGTCATCAGCTTCTTTTAACGATGAGTAAGCACCTTTAAATCCCAAATCATTGAAGAATGCTTCCTTCTGTTCCAGACTCATTTCTTGCAGTTTATTCAAAGTCTCTTGGTAAACATTGTAATCTTTAAATCTCAAAACAGCTTGGTTCTCTACGTTACTGGATCTTGTCGTGTTGCCATTGTTGATAAAGTCGTTTAAACTCACCACTTCCAAGTCTTTGGAATTACTTGTGTTTTCTAATGTTTCATCATTAGAGCACGAAATGCATAATAGTAGTAATGCAATAGAAATAATACTTTTAAATTTCATTTTTAGTTATTTAATTGGTTAATGTATATAATTGATTTCTCATCGTTTAGTTAGTGAGAATCAATTTATCGTTATTGATAAATTAAATCTCTTCTTGTGTGATTTCTCCTGTTATATCCATAGCGGGTGAAGTTATCTCTATAGTATAGGGATAAGTTTCCGGTACAGGAATACTCACTGTCTTTCCTTCATAAATGGAGGTTTGTGTTTCAGAAATAACCGTCTTTCCATTCTTATCAGTCACGTAAATGTCTGCTTCCTCTAAAGAGGATTGGAAAGTAATAATTAAGGTATTATCTACTTCATCAGCGGTTAGGTTAAAAAATAAAGGGCTGCGAGTGGTAGCTTTTTCTTGAAAACTAATAATATGGGCCTTCACTTTGTGCCGATGTCTTTTGTATGGCATTGCATTCACTGGTATAATGAATAATACCGATAATAGAATCAATAATACTTTTGTTTTCATTTCTATATTTAATTAATTGTTTACGGCTGCAAAGTTAGGGCAAACAATTATCATAAATGCATTTTTGTAATCACACTATAGAAATGTAATGTATTGATAAATAGGAAGATAATAAAAGTGGTAATCACATCTTGCTTTCTTCTTCAATCATTCTTTCTTTTATTCTATATTTTTTCTGATTGAGAGGATGTGTATCGCTATAACCAAAGCAAATAGCGATGGATTGCGAATCAAGAGAGGTTTCCTGCAAACAGAGGTATAATAAATCGCTTTCTGTCAATTTGGAATATTTTTCTTGAAGGAAAGATATGTAATCATGGTATATTTCAAATATGGTCTTTTTTAATTGTTCTTGCTCGGCTGTGGTCAACACTTTCATTGCTTTTTTATTCGAAACAGCTTGTTTTGAAAGAGTAATCACTCTCTTATAAATATTGCTTTGCTCCAATAACCAGTTAAGTAGTCGTTGCTTTTCTTTCTTTAAGTCAGCTATACTTTGCTCTCTTTCTTCTATTTGCCTTTTTTTATTTTCTTGTTCTTGCTTTAAGTTATTCTGCTCTTGGTGTAATAAGTCAATTATTAATTGATTATTTTCAATTGTACCTTGTAGAGAAGATAATTTATTCTGTGTTTGCTCTAATGATTGTTTGTATTGGAGTTGAATACGTTTCTTTCGATTAATACGATTTTGATAGACAAGTATAATTAGGAGGCTAATTAGTATAAAGCCTGCGGCAGTGCTTCGTACAATGCGATTTCCTTTTATTTGTTCCTCTCTTACTCTCATTTTAGTGTTGTATTCATAAATCAACTGTTGTATTTCAGTTGACTGCTCCATGTAATATAGAGAATCTATGATGGCGGCATGTTCTTCTAAATAAATATTTGCTGTCTTGTAATCTCCGTTTTCTTTTTCAAGGTTGTATAAATTATTTAAACATGTAGACTTGCCTTCAATAGATAATCCTTCTAGGCTTTTATTCAAATAATGACGGGCTGAGTCTTTATTTCCTCCTGTTTTAAAAATTAAATATCCTAGATTACTATAATAATTTCCATGATTCTCCTTTTTAGGTAGTTCTTTAAGGGCACTTTGTGCATAAAATAAGGCAGAATCAAGTTCATCAAAACTATCAAACTCCAAACTTAAATTGTGCTTAGACATTGCAATCTGTAGAGAATCTCCCGAAGAGATAGCATAATTTAGTGCTTTATGCTGGAACATGAGTGTGGAGTCCTTTTCATCTATTAAGCAGTAATATGTACTAATATTGTTGAGGGCTATTGATTTATCCAGCTCTGTGATGGAACATTGATACATAGCTTCGTACATTTCTATAGCTTCGTCATAATATCCGGCATCAAAGTAGAGATTTCCTAATGAGCTGAGGAACAGGCTTTTGGTTTTAAGCTCTTTCGGAAAATTTTGTATGATGGTCAATCCTTCCTGAAGATATGAGATAGCTTCTTTTTCCTCTTCCATTTCTACCGCCAGTCTTCCTTTATAAAGCAACGCTACTGCTTTTTCTTTCTCGTCATCGTCATAATACTCTAATGCTACATTCAGCAGTGAGTCGCAAGGTAGCAGAGATTGTTTGCATTTATCCGTTGCACGTGCAAGTAGCAGTGCATAACGCGCGCATTCATTGTCGGAAAGTTCTTCTATTTCTTCCGGCGGTAAATCCAATAATCGGAGTACACTGTCGGGATGTTCCTCCATCAATGCATCGGCATGTGAGAATAAAGTTTCTGTTTCGCTTTTGTGTGAACAGGAAAAGACTAGTAATAAAATGGTAAATACCGTTGCTGTTATTTTTAGGTTTGTCATAAGGTAGGTTGCTTTGTCGGCAGCAAAGGTATGAATAATTATTTATATAAGTAGTCAATCAGAATTAATTCGTAGTATAAATGGGAATTTAGCGAAGCGGAGCTTCGTAATTATAAATTATGAATTACCATGCTGTATTATAATTGAGATAGTACTGCTTGTCATTTGACTCATTACCGCCCCGAAAGAGAGAAACTACGCATATCCGTAATGACACTATTATATTAGTATTCATAGCAGAATAACACAGCATTCTTCTTTTTCCTGACTTACGCCTTTTTACAAATTTACGTTCCAGAGAATTTTGTAAATAAAGAAAGGATAATAATGCACCACTATTGCATATTCTTTCGCTTTTCGGTGCAGTTTATGCAGAAAGGATTACTACTTCCGGGTGAAAGGGTTACTACATTTAGGCAAAAGGGTTACGGCATTTGGGTAAAAGGGTTACTACATTTGGGCAAAAGGGTTACGGCATTCTGAAAATGTACTTATTTGCATCTGGTTTAGGGTTATAAGTGTGCTGTTTAGGGAGCATTTCATTCTAAAATAAATGTAGTGATTTCGATATCCATCTTATAGTCTGCCACTTATCATTTTTTAGTGGCGTATTTTCAATTTTGCGGGCATCGACACGGAAATACGGCGCTCTCAGCAGGCTAAAAATGCAAAGTGACAGAATGAAAGTATTACAATAGGGGATAATCGGCAGAGTATGATTTTGCTCGTTTCTGTAGGGTTTTGAGGTAAATATTTATTTAGTGAGTCGCATCCAAGTCCGCATCGGGGGATGCTCCCATAATAACAGAGGTACATTCCCATAACGACTGAACCTATTTCCCATAACGACAGAAAGCATTTCCCATAACGACTGAATGAGCGTTCCACTACGACTGAGCAAGGTGGAACACCAACCATTCATCCAGTCAGCAACTTACGTATTCCTTCATGAGGATGACTTAGCTCTGGTTTTACACATTCCTGACGGCTAAAGAAGTATTTGCCGGTAGTTACTTCTGTAATAACCGGCGGTAGGTGATGTTACAATAGAAACTCCTCTACATTATCTCGTGTGATAACTTTGAATGTGGCGTTCGGGTAACTGTTAGTGAATGTTTTTGGAACTTTGGCGATTCTCTTGGGATTCCATTTAAACTCATAAGCTGTCAGTTGCCCGTTGCCTTCTTCGATGAAGTCAATTTCCTGCATGGCAGTAGTGCGCCAAAACCATGTATTATACCACAGGTGGTGGTAATGCAAGAACTTCATTCGTTCCGATACTACAAAGTTTTCGAATAAGGCTCCGATATCGGGACGGGTTTCGGCTAATGCAAAATTGGCGATGACTGCGTTGCGGATGCCATTGTCATAGAAGTATATTTTTCGGCTACTCTTTAACTCGTTTCTTAAATTCCGGCTGAAAGAACCTAAACGGAAGATGATATATGACTGTTCCAGTAGAATTATATAGCGTTCCACCGTCTTTGGGTCTAAATCACATAGTTGCCCTAACTCATTGTATGAAACTTCTGAACCCAACTGGAAAGCAAGGGCTTGCAATAGTTTCACTATTTTATCGGCTTTTTTGATGTGTTCCCAGTCTAAAATATCTTTATATAAATAACTGTCGGAAAGTTGTTTCAGTATTTCGATTTCCGTGCCGGGATGATTCACTACGTCCGGGTAATATCCATATACCAGTCGGTGGGGAAGTAGTCTTTTTTCGTCCATAAGTCCGTGAACATTTACCATCTCTTCAAAGGAGAGGGGATACATTTTATATTCCCATTTCCTTCCGGTCAGCGGTTCATTGATTTTGTTGGCGAGGTCGAAGGAAGAACTTCCGGTCGCTATCAGTTGTATGCCAGGCAGTTGGTCGGTGATGAGTTTGAGTCTTATTCCGATGTCTTCGATGCGTTGTGCTTCGTCAATGATAACGGTTTTTTTATTTCCGAAGATATACTTCAGGCGGGTTGCTGAAATACTCTCAAAAAGTGCACGGGTATCTTGTTCGTCTCCGTTGAGCCATAATACATCTTCTTTTCCTTTGAATAAGTGTTTTAACAAGGTCGTTTTACCTACCTGGCGTGCTCCCATAATGATGATTGCTTTATCTTGCCCCAACTTATTCCGGATACTTTCTTCTAATATTCTTGTTATCATACTCTTATAGCTTTATTTATGAAAACAAAGATAATAGATAATAAACGTAAATCCAAAAATATCATGTTTTTTACGGATTTCATTCCGTAAAAAACATGATATTTTTGGATTTGAGAACGTCCTTTTCACCGTTTACCTTATTGTTTTCAACCCACTCTTCCTTAATCTTTGCTGTTTTGTCCGGGTGATACACTGCAGAGTGATATTTGTATACAAAGCATTTCTTGCGAAATAATTCAGCTTAAGTTCTCTCGCAGTGCACCTCCACCCCTGCCGCATCCATATCCGCTCCCATAGGCGGATTGCGCTTGGCAAGTTTCAGCTCAATACCCTTGATAGCAGGGAATGTACGGAACAACCGTTTCACGATCCGCCCGCAAACATGCTCCAACAGTTTGGATGGAATCTCCATTTCGGACTTCACATTTTCGTATACATCGGCATAGCTCACGGTATGCGTCACGTCGTCCGTTTCGGCTGCACGGGCAATATTGACTTTCAACCTCAGGTTAATGACAAATTCATTACCCACTATGCGTTCTTGTTCACCTACGCCGTGATAGGCAAAGAATCGGACATTTTCAAGGAATATATAACTGTTCATAATCAATATAGAATAATCGATGCGCAACAAAAATAAGAATAACCTGCCAGCAAACAAAGAAAACAGGTATATTTGTGGCAACAACTAAAAAAGACAAGACATGAAACACTTGTATTGCTTTCTTTTGTTCGCCTTCGTCTGCGTTTCTCTCCCGGCACAGGACAAGGTAAATGGCGACTCTCTTGCAACCGATTTCCGGTATCTGGTGAAGCAACTTGAAGTCACGCATCCCGATCCGTACACAGGTTTCGGTGGAAAGGTTTTCTTCCATAAACAAGCATTCGAGTTGGAGAATGAGTTGCGAAGTCAGCCCCACACCCTTCAGCAATTCTGGAATAAGTCGATGGCTTTCCTTTCTTCCATTCAGGATGGGCACACTTATCTTCGTCCTCTTGCACCCAAGCAGCAACAGCAACAACGTTTTCAACTTCTTGGTTTGAGGTGTATTCCCGACGGGGTGATTGTGCAAACGCTTCCGGCTTCGCATAAAGATTTATTGGGTAGTCTTCTTGTTGAAATCAACGACAAGAGCCTGGACGAGCTGTTAGCGCGTACGGCTAATCTTTTTGCGTGCGAGAATCAATATAACCGTTATTCTATTTTCTGTCGCCATGTATCGGGAGAGCAATTCTTGCGACAATTGTTACCGGATTTGGAAGATACGATTTCTCTCAATCTGCGTATGCCGGACGGAAAGGAGGTAATTCTTGAATTGCCTTTTATGGAAAGAGCCGAACTGGAAAAGGTTGAAAAAGCAAGTCTGCCGTCTTGGGACGGATGCCCTACCGAACAAATGGCTTATCGCTACATTGACGAGCAGCAGCAGGTGATGATGTTCAAGGTAAACAGCATAATGGCGCGTGATAACTTTGAATATATGTACCAGTATATGAAGGGTGATTTGCTTCGGCAGCTTGGATTCTATTATCAGCAGGTTTTGAAAACAGAAATGCCTGCGGACACTTTACAAGCCATCCGCGAATTACCTTCGTTCTCGGGAACCTTTGGTGCGATGCTGAAAGAGATGAAAAAGAATCATTCGGAATATCTCATTATCGACCTTCGCGGCAATAGCGGCGGCTGGACTCCCATTGTCCTTGCCACTTTGTATCAGCTTTATGGTGATAGATATTTGCAGACGGATATGAAGACTGAATATTACCGGATTGTTTCTCCTCTCTATATGAATAAGTTGGAGACAACTCTGGAGGAATTCAATAAAAAGCGCGGAACTCATTATGCTTTCGGTGATTACACCTTTAGTGAGGAAGAAGAGGATGATGCTACTCCGCTCGATACTTTGCGGCAGCAGTTCATAGATGGATGTAAGTAGTGTGAAGGAAGAGTTGCGCGCGCAGCAGGGTGCTCCGGTGTATACTCCAAAGCAGATTTTTGTGGTGACGGACGAGCGGACTTTCAGTGCTGCATTTCACTATGCTTTTATGTTGTGGAAGATGGGCGCCACAGTGGTAGGCATTCCCAGCGGTCAGGCTCCGAATACTTTTATGGAGCAGACGCTTTTCAAACTACCTTATACCGGAGTGGAAGGGTCTATTTCTAATTCGATGCAGATATTCCTATCGGGAAAGGATAAGCGTGCAAAGACTTTCTGGCCGGACATGATGCTAACCTATGATGAGTATAAAAAGTATAGTTTTGATAAACAAGCGGAAATCCTCTTTTTGCAGGAAAAAACAGGAAAGCTTGAAGGTGATTTGCGTTCCCGCTAAGCATAATAGTAACCTGTTGAGGGCGTTGTAGATCCGGTTAAGTGAGATGACGCTTCCAGTCAAGAGGAACAACGCTTCCAGTTAGGAGGAACAAAACTTTCAGTTAAGTGGAATTATGATTTCAGTTAACTGAAACAACTGTTCCAATTAGGTGAAACAAGAATGGAACAATCTGTAATAGGAAAGGCGCCCATTAAGAGCGCCTTTTCTATTGTTATATTTCAGGGATTTTATCCTTTCCGTCCCGTCTGTTCTATCAATCCTTTAATCTTTTCGTTCAGGCTTTCCGCTTTCATCAGTTGTTCCAGCGTCAGGTGCATGCGGTAGCGCCAGTAGTGTCTGGGATTGGCAGGCACGTTGATGCGCTCTTCCTGTACATTGGGGTTGCGCCATTTTTCGTCCATAGCCATCCAGTCCTGCAGAGAGAGGATGCACAGGATAGAGTTGCTGTAAAGATGGTTGCGTACCACTTGTTCGCAAAGTTCCGGAGTGGCAACGGCAGGTGCAGCGCCGTAATGTCCCAGCATGCTGTTGTAGTACCGTTGAGTTTGCTGGAAATCTTCTTCCCACCAGCCGCGCAGCGTAGACATATCATGCGTAGAGATGGTGCAAACCGAGCGGTACGGATACCAGTCCGGATGTCCGAATTCCTGTGAAGGATCTTTCGGCATACGCTGTATCTCCAGACTAAGGATGCGCAGGTCGTTCATCACCCAAGCTACACAGTCGGGGATCATGCCGAGGTCTTCGCCACATACCAGCATACGGGTGGATTGCGTCAGTTGCGGCAACTTCTTCATGGCTTGTTCACGCCAGAACTCATTGTGGCGATGATAGTAATACTGATCGTACAAACGATTGAACGCCGCCTTCTCCCAATCATTCAGGGCACGGTAGATATAATCGTGTTGCACCCCGATGCGTGGATGGAATTTGTGCGGGTCTTCGCGGTCGGGCACAAACAGTACATCACTGATTAATGCGTACAGTCCGTCGCGTATCCAGATGCTGTCTTCGTCCGTCTTTCCGGCAAAGTAAGCCTCTACTTTGCGCTGTGTGTCGAACTCGGGACGCATGCGATATATTTCCCATGTTTCCGTAGGCTCTATGAAGGTCTGCTTTACATAATCAGTATGCGGGCCGAACATTTGTCCGAGGAAGTATTCATGGATATAGGGTTTCGTAAAGAAATCTTCGCGGAATGCCATTCCGTAGCCTTCTATTTCTTCGCGCGTCATCGGCAGGGCGGGAACAAACTGACCCAGCAGTCCGTGTACGGCATGCATCGGGATTTCCCAAATACGGAAGAAGCCCAGGATGTGGTCGATACGGTAGGCGTCGAAGTATTCCGACATCTTGCGGAAACGCTTCATCCACCAGGAATAACCGTCTTTCTCCATTACGTCCCAGTTGTAAGTAGGGAAGCCCCAGTTCTGACCGTTCACGGAGAAGTCATCGGGTGGTGCACCCGCTTGTCCGTTCAGGTTGAAGTAGTAGGGTTCTGTCCATGCTTCTACGCTGTTGCGGCTGATACCGATAGGAATGTCACCTTTCAGTACTACACCATTGGCTCGTGCGTGTTCCGTTGCAGCCAGCAGTTGCAGGTGCAGGTGGAACTGGATGAAGAAGTAGATGGCGATATGCGGATAGTCGGGAGATTCCGGCTGGCATAACTTTTCTATTTCTTCTGCTTTATATTCTGTGAATTTCGGCCATTCGCGGAAATTAGGTGTCTTGTAGGCATCGCGCAGATAGCTGAACACAGCGTATGGCTGTAACCATTCTTTGTTGTTCTCGAAGAACTTCCGGAAGGCATCGGATGCCAGAACTTGTTCGCCTTCTTGTTTGTATATCAGGCGGAAAAACTCCCATTTTGTCTGGTTTACTGCTTCATAGTCTACGGTAGGCAGGGCATTCAGCTCTTTCTGCCGTTTGTTGAATTCTTCCATTGCCTTTTTGTCCTTCAACGTACCCATCTGTTTCAGATCGGCATACATGGGGTGGAACGCATAAATGGATATGCTGTTGTACGGATAAGAATCTGTCCATGTATGTGTCATGGTGGTGTCGTTGATAGGTAATATCTGTACGGCTTTCTGGCGGGTAAGCACAGCCCAGTCTATCATCTGTTTCAGGTCGCCAAAGTCACCTACGCCGAAGCTCTTTTCGGAGCGCAGCGAGAAGATGGGCACGGCTACTCCGGCGCCTTTCCAGTCGGGTAGGGCGAAGTAAACGTAACGGTCACCGATCACCAGTGTTTCGTTAGCGCCTATCTGCGGATCGGCCATGTAGCGGTTGGGATTGTTCTCCCATGCCACGGCACGACGTTCTTTCTTATTATAAAGGATGAATTTATACTCCAGCGGGAAGCTGATTTTCGAGGCGTCTACTTCAACCTGCCATTCCGGGAAGTTGGCGTCGCTCATCAGAACGGCTTTATCCGCGTCCCAATCTCCCAGAATTTTCTGGTTGCCGCAAATGCCCAGACAGTGCTCATTGTCGATGCATGGAGCATACGCCTTGATCAATAATCCTTTCTTGTGGCTCTTTGGAGCGGCGCTACGTTCGGGATGTGCAAGCAGGGACTCCGTGAAAGCAGACGTGTAGAAGTATTGCTGTTCGGGCAGATTCTTCCAGCAGTCTTGCAGGCGGTAGACTTTCTTCTTGTCAGCCGATACATAGAGCGTGCGGGGAAGGCTGTTCCACTCCGTACGTGTATCTTTGCCGTCGCGATAAATGTGATAACTGTATTGTACGATGCCGTTTTCAGGCGCTTGAATGTCCGCATCTAAAGTCCAGTGAATGCCATCCACTGTTTGTAAAGGTATGGCTTTACCAGGCTGATTGTTACCCAGTTCAAGAATAGATCCTAAGACTCTGACCTCTTCACCCCAACTTGTGCGGTACTCGATATGAAAAGATAGTATCATATAATATTAGATTTAGTAATAGCTGCATTGACTATGCAAGTATAGACATTATTCCGCATAATCAAGCAGCTACCGCTATCTAAGTTTTTTAAATTCCTATGCAAACGTTTGTGCTTGCATTTCGCAGATCTGTTTTTATCCGCAACGTGAAGCTCCGCAAGTGGTACAAATGAGGCAACCTTCCTGATATACAAGTGTTTCGTTGCCGCAGTTCGGACATTTCTTGCCTTTGGCTTCTGTGCCGTCCGTTATGTATTTCTTCAATGCGCGTTCCACACCGTTCTTCCAGGTATTGATGCTTTCGCTGTCCAGTTGCAAAGAGCCGACCAGCTTGATAACCTGTTCGATAGGCATACGATAACGCAATACTCCGGAGATCAGTTTGGCGTAGTTCCAGTATTCCTTGTTGAACTTTTCGGACAGACCTTCGATGGTGACTTTATATCCGCGTTTGTTCTGGAACTGGAAGTCGTAACGCTTACTGCCGTCTTTGTCCACCTTCTTAATAATGTGTCCGGAAGTAACGTTCTTCGGCAGGATAATGCCTTCATCGTCGTCCTGAAGACCGGTGAAGATTTCGTAAGGATGTCCGTCCAGCAAACCGACGAATGCCACCCACTTTTCTTTATTATTCTGGAAACGTACGATGTCGGCGTCCAGAACTGACGGACGGGTTTCTACTACCGTAGGCGGTTTGCAAGGAGGCATTTCTTCTTTCTTATCGCTCTTGGCAGAAATGAGCACGCCCGAACGTGAACCGTCACGATAAACCGTACAACCTTTACAACCGGATTTCCATGCCTCTACATACAGGCGGTTTACCAGGTCTTCATCCACATCGTTCGGCAGGTTGATGGTCACGCTGATGGAGTGGTCTACCCATTTTTGGATACGTCCCTGCATCTTGACTTTCATCAGCCAGTCTACGTCGTTTGAGGTTGCTTTATAATAAGGTGATTGCTCAACCAATACGTCGATCTCTTCTTGTGTGTAACGTTTAGAAGGATTGTGTCCTTGTGCTTCCATCCATGTAACAAACTTGGGGTGGAAGACAATATATTCTTCAAAAGCATCTCCTGTTTCATCCACGAAGTCTACGTGTACGTTGGTGTCGTTCGGATTTACTTTACGGCGACGCTTGTATACGGGCAAGAATACAGGCTCGATACCTGAGGTAGTCTGAGTCATCAGACTGGTGGTTCCCGTCGGTGCAATGGTGAGGCAGGCAATATTGCGGCGACCGTATTTCTTCATATCCTCATACAACTGGGGATCTGCTTCGCGCAAACGATTGATGAACGGATTATTCTTTTCACGTTCGGTATCGTAAATTTCGAATGCACCACGTTCTTTTGCCATTTCTACCGATGAACGGTAAGCGCTCAGGGCAACGGTCTTGTGTACTTTTTCAGAGAATTCGGTAGCTTCTTCCGTACCGTAACGCAATCCCAGTGCAGCAAGCATATCACCTTCGGCAGTAATACCTACACCGGTACGGCGTCCTTGTCCGCTCTTCTTATAAATCTTGTCCCACAATATACGTTCTGTATGTCTCACATCTTCGCTTTCGGGGTCAGCATCAATCTTTTCCATGATGCGTTCTATCTTCTCCAATTCCAGATCGATGATATCGTCCATAATACGTTGAGCTAACGCTACATGTTTCTGGAACAATTCAAAGTCAAAGTATGCATCCGGTTTGAAAGGATTTACCACATAAGAATAAAGATTGATAGCCAGCAAACGGCAGGAATCATACGGGCACAAAGGAATTTCACCGCATGGATTGGTGGAAACAGTGCGATATCCCAGGTCTGCATAGCAATCGGGTACGGATTCTTTTAATATGGTATCCCAGAACAATACACCCGGTTCTGCCGATTTCCATGCATTGTGAACGATCTTCTTCCACAAATTGGTTGCATTGATTTCCTTCTGCACAGTTGGTTCAGCAGCATTGACAGGATATTGTTGAATATATGGAGTACCTGTGATAGCAGCGGTCATAAATGCATCGTCCAGTTTCACAGATACATTGGCACCTGTTACTTTGCCTTCCGTCATTTTAGCATCGATGAATGCTTCTGAATCGGGATGTTTGATAGATACACTTAGCATCAGTGCGCCACGCCGTCCGTCCTGAGCGACTTCACGTGTAGAATTGGAGTAACGCTCCATAAATGGCACCAGGCCGGTAGAGGTTAAAGCCGAATTTTTCACCGGAGAACCTTTCGGGCGGATGTGCGACAAATCGTGTCCTACACCACCACGGCGTTTCATGAGTTGTACTTGTTCTTCGTCTATTTTGAAGATGGCACCATAAGAATCCGCCTCTCCATCTACTCCGATCACGAAGCAGTTAGACAAAGAGGCTACCTGATAGTTGTTACCAATTCCGGTCATCGGACTTCCCTGCGGAACGATGTACTTGAAGTGGTCGAGCAGATCGAATAGTTCCTCTGCACTTAATGGATTAGAGTATTTAGCCTCGATGCGGGCTACTTCATTGGCTATTCTCCAATGCATGTCTTTCGGAGATTTCTCGTAAATATTTCCGAAAGAGTCTTTTACTGCGTACTTGTTTACCCAAACACGTGCAGCTAACTCGTCGCCCTGAAAATATCGTAAAGATTCTTCATAAGCTTCCTCGTAAGAATAAGTTTGTTTTTCCACGATTCTTTTTTCCTTAGATTTATTTTTTAATAAGTAAGAGTGTAGAAGTAATACCTATCATTAACAAATGCGATTGCAAAGCTAAGAATGTTTTTTATTATAGCAAAATAAAAATAGAATAAATTATGAACAGGCTGTGAGATTTCCATTTCTGAATAATAGTTTGCTGATTTATAAAATATTAGCATTGTTGTATGAACAAAAAGTTTCCAAAAAAGAAAATTGTTTTTGGACTTTGATTAAACAGGCTAATTGATTTTAGAAAACGTAGATAAACTTTAAACTCGTTCTTTGACAACAATTTGCTATTCTTTTTCTATATTTGCAAAAAAATAAAAGAATGGAAATCCTAAAACAGAGAAGAACAATCCGCAAATATCAACAGAAAGATATTTCTTCGGATTTGTTAAATGATTTGCTTGATTCTGCATTTCGGGCCTCTACAGTCGGAAATATGCAGGTGTACAGTGTAATTGTAACGCGTGATGCAGAACGGAAAGCTAAGTTGGCACCGGCTCATTTCAATCAGCCGATGGTGAAAACTGCACCTGTGGTTTTGACATTTTGTATAGACCTGCGCCGTTTTACTAAATGGTGCGAACAGCGAAAAGCAACTCCCGGGTATAATAACTTAGAGTGGTTCGTAACTGGCTCTGTAGATGCCCTGCTGGCAGCACAGACTTTTTGTGTGGCTGCGGAAGAAAAAGGATTAGGTATATGTTATCTGGGTACGACGACTTACAATCCGCAAATGATAATCGAAGCCCTGGAGTTACCAGAATTGGTATTTCCTATTACAACAGTGACGGTAGGTTGGCCTGCCGAGGAGCCTGCACAGGTAGATCGATTACCGCTGGAAGCTATTGTACATGAGGAGACGTATCATGATTATACTCCTGAAGACATAGATCGTCTGTATGCCTATAAGGAATCTTTGCCCGAAAATAAGCAATTTATTTTTGAAAACAACAAAGAAACTCTGGCTCAAGTCTTTACGGATGTACGTTATAAGAAAGAAGATAACGAAGTGATGTCGGAGAATCTTTGGAAAGTAATAAAAAAGCAGGGTCTTTAACCCTGCTTTTTTAATGATGTTTGGATATCATCTATTTCTGCGCGGAAAGTTTTGTCTACTTCCCGTAATTCTTTAATGGTTTTGCAGGCGTGCAATACGGTTGCGTGATCTTTGTGGCCTATTAATGCACCTATCTTAGCCGTCGAAAAATCTGTATAGGATTTAGCGAGAAACATGGCTATTTGGCGTGCCTGTACCACTTCGCGTTTTCGTGATTTAGTATGGATAGTAGCGGTATCCAGTGAGAAATGCTTGCATACCACGTTGATGATGTCATCAACGGTAACAGATTTACTTTCACTTTTTACTACCTTCCGTACAATGCGTTGCGTCAGTTCCAGGTCAATTTCCTTATTATATATAGTAGAATGCGCCATGATGGAGATGACGATGCCTTCCAGGTCACGCACGCTGTCACCCACATTTTCTGCAATATAATCGATTACTTCCGGAGGGAACTGTAACCCGTCACGGTGTATCTTATTACGCAGGATGTTCTTACGCAATTCTACGGTTGGTCTTTCCAGCTCAGCTACCATACCCCATTTGAAACGGGTGATGAGTCGCTCTTCCATGCCTTGCAGTAATACGGGAGCACGGTCTGAAGTCAGAATAAGCTGTTTACCGTTTTGGTGTAAGTGATTAAAGATATGAAAGAATGTATTCTGTGTTTTGGTGACACCGGCAAATTCTTGAATATCATCAATAATCAATATGTCAATTGATTGGTAGAAGTTGATAAAATCGTTTGTAGTATTGTTGCGTACAGAGTCGGTATATTGTACCTGGAACAGATGTGCCGATACATATAGCACTCTCTTGTCCGGATAGAGTTCTTTGATTTTTGTGCCTATAGCATTTGCAAGGTGCGTCTTTCCCACACCCGACGCTCCATAGAAAAACAACGGATTGAAAATTGTTTTCGCCGGGTTCTGAGCGACAGCTTCTGCTACGCTGCGTGAAAGTTTGTTGCTATAGCCTTCTATAAATGTTTCGAAGTTGTATTCAGGATTCAGATGCGGATCTAAATCTGCAATAGGAGCTTGCGGTATTTCTCTGCCGATTACCTTTTTCTGTGGAATAATAGTGCGGGGAGTAGATTCGAGATTGACGGTAGTACGTGAACTCTTATCCACCATAACATTATACAATAACTTGGTGCCATCACCAATAACTTTATATAGAGTTTTACGCAACAAGTCAACAAACTTGTCCTCCAAAAACTCATAGAAGAACTGGCTGGGTACCTGTACGACCAGCGTCTTGTCCTCATATTTTAAAGGTATGATGGGGAGAAACCATGTTTTGTATGTCTGCTCCGGAACATTGTCTCTGATGATTTCAAGACAGCGGTTCCATAGCCCGACATGATTTAATTCACTCATAACGGCTTTAAATACATTTATTAATTAAGCAAAACTTCTACGCATGCAAAATTCGCAATCTTATTTGAGAAAAACAAATGTGTTTTTTCTTGCTTTTTATCTAAAAACAATAATCTCTTTACTTTCAACTACTTATCTTGTTTCATGTAAATAGCCCCACAGGGAGGCTATTGTATTTTTATAAGTATCTGTTTTTTAGGATGATATACAAGAAGAGAATAAGTTTTTTAACTTTTTAAATAATCTGACAGATGGGAATACTTTAGTTTCTACATGGACTTACTGAGGCTTTTTCTTCCAATTCTGTTTGCTCCTATTATTTAGACTTATTCTATTTAAAGAGATTTTTCCTACTTATCTTTTTTGCCGAACAGGGAGAAATGAACATACCTTTTCGGATGTGATTTCAGGTCTTCAAGAAGGCTAGCAGCATTGGCTGTTGTGGCATTCAAATTATTGTAAAGCGATGGATCGTTTAACAACAAGCCGATTGTATTGTCTTTCCGGCCTAATTGGTCTGTAATCATTTTTGCATTTGCTAAAGTCGAATCTATTCTGGCAAATGCGGCAGCGTAATCTATTTCTTTCAGATTATCACTGATAGTGACGAAATTATCTCCTATAGTGTTCAGCTTTTTAGTAAGCTGGGGAATATCTTTACTCATAATGGCCTGTAACTGTCTGCTGGTGACTTCCATGCTTGCCATTGTGTTTTGCACGCTGTGCAGTGTACCGGGAATTGCCGGGTCTCCAAGGATTGTATTCAGTGAAGCAAGGATGGAATCCAGTTTGGGAAGCATCTTTTCTACCTGAGGCATGATGGTGGCTACCTGGTCCATTACACCATTGTTGACATTGCCTTGTAGGGTATCACCTGTCAGATACTTTTCGCGTGGATTATTGGCAAGTAGTAAGTTCATTTTTACACCACCCATCAGTTCGGAGGCTAATTCAGCGGTACTGCCTTTAGGAATACGCAGTTCCGGGTCTACATCTATTTCCGCTACCACTTTTCCCGGTTCATTGTAGTCATAATAAAGGTCGCGTACAATACCTACGCGAAAGCCATCGGCAAAGACCGGACTTGATTTGGTCAGTCCATTAATGTTATGGAACTTGACGTAGAAATAGTTGGTAGGCTTAAACATATGAATGCCTTTCAGGTAGTTAATACCATATACCAATATGCAGAGAGCAATAATGCCCGCAATTCCTATTCTAACTTCTTTAGTAAGATACTTCATCATGATGTTATAGTCTTATTATTTATTTCTTTTCTTTTTAAATTCTTCGATAGCAACGCTGACGCTTGTCTTCTTTCCGTTTTTGAAAGCAATGATAAATGCGTCTTTGAATTTTGGTGCTATCTCCCGTTTAGTTCGTAATACCTTATTATAATCGGTCGATGCACCGTATGTGTATTTACAAAGTCCGCCTTCCTGATAATACTCTACACCTTTCAGCCCTTTTAGTCGTTTGTCATTGGCGGCAAGCGGACGGGAAGAAGTAAGTATCTGTATTTTAAACACTGGAGCAGCACTATCGGTTTGCCTGTCAGCTACTTTTTCTGTATTTTGTTTGGTTTCGGTGTTATTGGAAACGGGGGGGGCAGGTATCTCTTCTTCTACCCTGCCGGCGTCCGTATCCTCCGGTAGTAGGGTGCGGCTGCTTCCTGTCATCCGTATTTCATGTTCACGTTTATAAGACAGGAAAGCACGGAATATTCCGTTGGCAAGCGTAGTGGTTCCCGCTTCCGAATTAAGGTAACGTTCTTCTTCCGGATTGGATATGAAACCGAGTTCTACCAGGATGCTGGGCATGGCACTTGCTTTCAATACAAGGAACCCCGCCTGGTGTACACCACGGTCTGCACGCTTACAGGTATGGCGGAATTCTTTCTGTACCAATGAGGCAAGGTGTACGCTCTGAGACATGTATTTATCTTGCATGAATTCAAAGATGATATAAGATTCGGCTGAGTTTGGATTGAATCCTGCGTACCGCGTCTTGTAATCACTTTCGTATAAAATTACGGAGTTCTCCCGTTTAGCGACTTCTAAGTTGGCATCCGACTTGGCTAAACCGAGCGTCCATGTAGAGGCTCCTTTGACTGTTTTACCGCCCGCTACGGAATTGGTATGAATGGAAATGAATAAATCTGCTTTAGCATTATTGGCTATTTCCGCGCGTCTGTCAAGTGGGATAAATACATCTCTTTCACGGGTATATACCACTTTTACATCAGGGCAATTCCTTTTTATCTGTTTGCCTAATTTGAGGGCAACATTCAGGTTGATAGTCTTTTCTTTAGAGATTCGGCCTAAAGCACCAGGGTCATGACCGCCATGTCCGGCGTCAATAACGACAACGAAGTCTTTTGCTTCGATGCTGGTAGTGCAAAAAGGAGAGATGAACAGCCCGAAGCAAATACAGATATATAATATGTGTCGTTTATATAGTTTCATACCCAAAAGTCGTTGCAAATGTAGTGGAAATTTATAGAAAACTCACGTTTTACATGAAGTTTTGTTACTTTTCCCCGGGATTTGTGAGAGATTTCTTTAAAACAGACTAACTTTGCACCCGCAAATTAAATAGAAAAAAGGTATGTTAGTTCGTTTTCTTAAGAACTGGACATTGCCACTGGCGATGCTTTCAGGTACTTTGGGATACTTTATCCTTGCAAATGTCCCTTTCTTGGCGCCTACCAAACCATATATTAGTGATTTGATTGCGTATATTACTCCGCTGCTGATCTTTGCCCAACTGTTGCTTACTTTTTGTAAAGTAGAAAAACTGAATGAACTGAAACCTAAAGCATGGCATGGCTGGTTGCTGCTGTTTCAGACAATTTCATGTCTGGCGATTGCCGCTTTGCTGGTATGCTGTCCGATGGATGAAATATATCGGGAAGTATTTGAGGGGGCGATGGTTTGTGTGATTTGTCCAACTGCTACTGCAGCGGCTGTCATCACTGGCAAGTTGGGAGGCAGTGCATCTACGTTGACTACTTATACCTTATTGTCTAATTTGCTGGCGGCAGTAGCGGTTCCTTTGGTTTTTCCGTTAGTAGAGCCTCATGCTGACATGACTTTCTTTGCCGCTTTCTTGAAAATCCTGAGTAAAGTGTTCCCGTTGTTGTTGTTCCCTTTCTTCCTGGCGTGGTTTCTGAGAGTATTTATGCCCCGTGTACACCATTTTTTATTGGGTTTCCATGATCTTGCTTTTTATTTGTGGGGCGTAGCGCTTGCTATTGTATCCGGACAAACAGTTCGTTCCCTGGTAATCAGTGATGCACCGGTTTCGGTGGAAATACTGATAGCCTTTGCCGGATTAGTGGCTTGTTGCCTGCAATTCTTTCTGGGTAAGAATATAGGTGGACGTTATAATGACCGCATCAGTGGCGGGCAGGCACTGGGACAGAAAAATACGGTTCTTGCTATCTGGATGGCATATACTTATCTGAATCCACTTTCCTCCGTGGGACCGGGATCTTATGTCTTATGGCAGAATCTGATCAATAGCTGGCAGCTATGGAAAAAAAGAAAGAGGGAAGAAGCGCAACATTAACGCAACAGCAATTCTTCCTCGTTATATCTTGGTCTGTCCTTTACTTCAATGTAGATTTTACCGATATATTCGCCTACAATTCCCAGGGATACCAATATTGTACCACCTACCAGCCAGAGGGAAATCATCAGAGATGACCATCCGGGCACAGTGTCGTGGAAATAGTAAGCGCGTAGCGTCCAGATGGTGACGCATACGGCTATCAGTATAAAAATACAGCCCAGCCAGAAAACCATGCGCACAGGTTTGACTGAGAAAGATGTGATTCCGTCGATGGCAAAGTTCAACATCTTCTTGAATGGATATTTCGATTCTCCGGCAAAACGCTTGTCGCGATTATAGTAAACACAGGCGGTTTGGTAACCGATGAGAGGCACCAGTCCGCGCAGATAGAGATTGCGCTCGCGAAAACGGCAAAGTTGTTGGATAGCACGGCAACTCATCAAGCGATAATCCGCATGGTTATAAACCGACTTTACTCCCATTATTTTCATCAACTTGTAGAAAGCGAGTGCAGTGGTACGTTTGAAGAAAGTGTCAGTTTTGCGTTCCCGGCGTACGCCATAAACAATGTCACATCCCTCCCGGTAGCGTTCGAGCATTTCGGGAATGGCGTTGACGTCATCTTGCAAGTCGGCATCTATGGAAATGGCAACATCACATCGTTCTTTGACGGCATTCAGTCCGGCCATGAGTGCATTTTGGTGTCCCACATTTCCGGCTAGATTCAGCCCGCAGGCATAGGGGGTATTTTGGTGTAAATCCTTGATGATAGGCCAAGTCTGATCTGTACTGCCATCATTTACATATAAGATATAGCTTTCCTGGGAAATGCGCTGCTCAGCTATCAGTTTATCCAATAGGAGACTGAGTCTTTTATGTGTTTCGTGTAATACAGCTTCTTCTTTGTAGCAAGGTACTACGATAGCGAGTACTGGCGATTTTTCCATAATCAATTATTCTTTTTGCAATATTCGTAAGAAATCGGGAGAAAAACAAATTATCTTTCTTTGTATTTGAAAACAAATCTCACTAACAGGAAGTTTACCGGAATGGCAATAGAAAATACCGGTATAGGGGCGAGGGCTTTAGAAAAGCCTAACCAAAGGAACAGATTCAGTAAACTTATATGCAGGATATAGTTGATCAGATGGGCTCCCCCGAAGCCAAAAGCTTTCTTCCAAGATGGTTTCTTTCCAAAAGTGAAAAAAGATGTCAGATAAAAATTAGCAATAAAACTGAGTATGTAGCCTATGCTGTAGGCTATATTCACATTGATGAGCCGCTGGAATATAAAATATAAACCATAGTGCAGAGCGGTGGCAAAGACGCCTACCATAATGAAACGAATAAATTCCGGAAGTTTTTTCAGTCTCTTCATATTCATGGAATTGAAATGGCAAAGTTAGGGATTGTTGCAGAATAATTTGTATTTTTGCGCACAGAAATCATTAAAAACAGAAATATATGTCAGATGATAGGAAGAAAGCATTCTGTTTTATAGCGCTACTCAGTATGCTTGTGGTGCTCCCTTTTTTGGGGGAAACCATTTTTTATTCTAAGGGGGAACCGCGTGAGGCCATTGTTGCCTTTTCTATGTTAGAGAGTGGTAACTGGATACTTCCGGTGAATTATGGAACCGATATAGCTTATAAGCCTCCTTTCCTTTACTGGACCATTGCTGCCATCTCTTCCCTTTTTGGAGGAGTGTCAGAGTATTCATCCCGTCTGCCGTCTGCCATTGCATTCTTGGCTATGCAGTTGGTGTTCTTCTCTTTTATAGCAAAACGTAAAGGTGCAAAAACGGCTTTTCTGACTTCTATTCTTCTTCTGTCTTCTTTTGAAGTACATCGGGCAGCGGTCGCTTGTCGTGTAGATATGGTGCAGGTATCGCTTATTGTTATTTCATTGTGTTTGCTGTTTCGTTGGGATGAGAAAGAGTGCCGCGGCATTCCCTGGCTGGCTGTTTTGCTGATGGGCTGTGCCACATTGACCAAAGGACCGGTAGGCTCTATATTTCCATGTGTCTGTATCGGTCTTTACCAGTTGTTACGTGGACGTTCTTTCTGGAAGACATTCTTTTTGCTATTGCCTGTAGGAATCCTTTCTCTGATTCCTTATGCAGCCTGGGCGGGCGCTGCTTATGCACAAGGCGGACAGTCTTTTGTCGATTTAATGTTGGAAGAGAATACCGGGCGTTTCATGGGAAAGATGTCCTATGCCTCACATGAGAATCCGATATGGTATAATTTCCTGACTATAATCTGGGGTTGGATACCTTGGACCCTGGTATTGCTGATTTCTCTCTTTGGACTGAAATGGAAGAATATGCGTGTATTACCTGAGGGAACGTCTTTCAGTGAACGTATCGGAAAAGCCTGGAAAAAATTCCGTTCACAGTCGCCCTTGCAATTGTTCACATGGGTGGTAATTCTCTTTATTTTCATATTCTATTGCATCCCCAAGAGTAAACGTAGTGTTTATCTGCTTCCCATCTATCCATTTATGGCAGTGCTGATAGCTGAATATTTATTAGCTTTGGTGCAGCGTGGGGCAAAAGTATTTAAAATCTCTGCACATATATTTGCGTCTCTGTGTTTGATACTTACGGTTACTTTCATAGTGGTACGTTTAGGGCTGATACCGGATAGTCTTTTTGGAACCGGCCGTCATGCTGCTGAAAATGTATCTTTTATGCATGCTTTGGAAGCGGTTTCTCTGTCTATTCCTAAATGGTGTCTGGTGGTGCTTCCTTTGATAGCGGCTGTCTGCACATGGATGGGAGTAGCGAAGCGGGCCGGCGCTTACTCCTTATTATATAGTATCGCCGGATGTATGCTTTGTCTTTTCGTTTCTCTGGATGGGGTCTATCAACCTACAGTGTTGGCAGTTAAATCGGACAAGCACCTGGTTAACCAAATCAGGGAATATGTGCCGCAGGGAACGGTCTACTCATATGATGGCATGAGCTTCTATTGTGCAAACTTCTATATGAATGATCAGATGCGTCATTTTGAGAAGGATTTGCCGTCCGGTGAGGGATATGTTGTTTTGCCGGAGAGAGGAAAAGAACTGTTGTTTGAAGAATTTGGAAATACATACGACTTTGAAGAGATTTTCCTTACGAAGAAGCGCAGTTGCGATTTGCGTGATGAGATTTATATGTATAAGTTTAAAAAGAAATAAATGTCACCCGTTACAATCATCGATAAATATTATCCGGAGGATAATGAACGGAAACACATCTTGTTGGTGCATAGTCGTTTGGTGGCCGAGAAGGCTCTTTCAATTGCTGATCACCATCCGGAGCTTCAGTTAGATAAAGACTTTTTATATGAAGCCGGCATGCTGCATGATATAGGCATCTTTCTGACTAATGCTCCGGGCATCTTCTGTTTTGGCGATCAGCCCTATGTCTGTCATGGTTATTTAGGGGCGGATCTGATGCGTCAGGAAGGATATCCCCGTCATGCATTAGTATGTGAAAGGCATACGGGTGCAGGACTATCTTTGGACGATATTATTTCGCAAAACCTGCCAGTACCTCATCGGGATATGCTCCCGGTCAGCTTGGAAGAGCAAGTTGTTTGTTTTGCCGATAAGTTTTATTCCAAGACTCATCTGGAGCGGGAAAAAACAGTGGAGAAAGCCCGAAAAAGTCTTTCTAATTTCGGTAATGCAGGTCTGAAACGTTTTGATCGCTGGTGCGAACAGTTCTTGTAGCAATCTAAATTTCTTTAAAAAGGGAGATTATCCGTATAATTTACGTACTTTTGCCCCTTCAAGCGGAAACTATAAGTTGATTACGCCATTGAAAGCAAATACATTCATATCATTCATACTACTACTTGTCTTACTCCTGCTCTCCGGCGAGGCTTTTTCGCAACGTCGGCGTGGAAGGACTGTTCCCACAGGAAGCGAGCGGACAGATACCTTTAATATAGAAGGTGTACAAAGAAGAGATACTTTGTTGAAGGGGGATACTCTGCAAAACGATACGATACAATTGCAGTCTGCCGGTAAGAAAAAGCAGCCTTTGGATGCTCCGGTGATTTATGAAGCTACTGACTCTATTGTGTTCACTCAGAATGGTATTGCCAATTTATATGGAGATGGGAAGGTGAACTATCAGAAGATAGAGTTGGCTGCCGAGGTGATTACTATGAATATGGACAGTAGTACGGTTTTTGCCCATGGTGTGGAAGATTCATTAAAAGTCATACAGGGAAGACCGGTCTTCAAAGATGGGGATACACCTTATGAGACGAATACGATTCGGTATAATTTTAAGAGTAAAAAGGGGCTGATCAGTAATGTAGTCAGTCAGCAAGGCGAGGGGTATGTGACTGGTAATAATGCTAAGAAGGGTATGAACGATGAGCTGTACATGAAGAGTGGCCGTTATACTACCTGTGATAATCACGATCATCCTCACTTCTACATGCAGATGACCTATGCCAAAGTACGCCCCAAGAAAAATGTAGTGACGGGCCCTGCTTATCTGGTTATTGAGGATGTCCCGCTACCTCTTGCCGTACCGTTTTTCTTCTTTCCTTTCTCCAGTAGTTATTCATCAGGTTTCATCATGCCAAGTTATATGGATGACTCTACCCGTGGATTTGGCTTGACGGACGGCGGTTACTATTTCGCTATCAGCGATAAGATGGATTTGAAGCTGCGCGGTGATATCTTTACAAAAGGTTCCTGGGCTTTGAATGCGGAAACTAATTATAATGTTCGTTATAAATTCTCCGGTCTGTTTCAAGCCAGCTATCAGGTTACTAAAACCGGTGATAAAGGCCTGGATGACTATGCAGTAGCAAAAGACTTCAAAGTTGTTTGGTCACATCGCCAGGATCCCAAAGCCAGTCCAAATTCGTCATTCTCGGCCAGTGTGAACTTCTCGTCCAGTAGTTATGAGCGTACTAATATCGGTAATATGTACAATGCGCAGGCTATGACGCAGAATACCAAAACATCCAGTGTCAGCTACTCACGTAACTTCCCCGATCAGAAACTTTCTATTGCGGCTACCGGTAATATTGCGCAGAGTATGAAGGATTCTTCGATTGCCGTAACTTTACCGGATTTGAATATTACCTTGAGTACTATTTTTCCTTTCAAACGGAAAAATGCTGTAGGTAATGAGAAATGGTATGAAAAGATTTCTCTCCGCTATAGCGGTCGCCTCTCTAACAGTATTACTACGAAAGATGATCTTCTGTTCAAGTCTAATCTGGTGAAGGACTGGAAGAACGGAATGAAGCATGAAATACCGATCAGTGCTACGTTTACATTGTTCAAGTACTTCAATGTAACTCCATCGGTGAGTTATACGGAGCGTTGGTATACACGTAAGGTGATGAAAGACTGGGATCCGAATATAGGTACTAGTGGGCGGGAAGTAGAAACTGATACTATTTATGGTTTCCATCGAGTATATAACTATAGTGCCAGTCTGGGTGTTAATACAAAGATTTATGGTATGTATAAACCTTTGTTTATGAAGAAAAAGGAAATACAGATTCGACATGTCATAACTCCTTCTGTCAGTATTAGTGCAGCTCCTGACTTTGGTTCTTCCCGCTATGGTTACTATGATACTTATATTAAACCCAATGCTGATGGAACACAAGATACGATCACTTATTCTCCATATGCCGGACAAATGTTCGGAGTGCCTGGACAAGGAAGATCTGGAAATATTTCATTCCAGATATCCAATAACTTGGAAATGAAATATAAGGATAAGAATGACTCAATACGCAAGGTCAGTCTGATTGATGAGTTGGGTGCGAGTATTTCTTATAATACGGCTGCTAAGGTGCGTCCATGGAGTAACCTGACATTAAATTTGCGTTTGAAATTGAGTAAGAACTATACCTTCAGTATGAGTTCAGTCTTTGCTACTTATGCTTATGCCTTTGATAAAAACGGTAGGGTTGTAACGAGTGACCGCACAGAGTGGTCTTACGGGCGTTTTGGGCGTTTCCAGGGCTATGGGAACTCTTTCAGTTATACGCTTAATAACGATACATGGAAGAAGTGGAAAGCATTCTTTACCGGAGAGAAGAGTGAAGATGATGGAAAAGGAAACGAACAGACTGATGCGGACAGTGAAAGTGACGAAACTGATGATGCGGGAACAAGTAATACGCCTACCAAGCGGAAGAAGGAAAAAGCTGCTGTAGATGATGACGGTTATCAGGTTTTCAAAATGCCTTGGTCTATAAATCTGAGTACAGGCTTTAATATAACAGAAGATACCTCCAGACCAATCAACAGAGAGAGCATGCGTTATCCGTATAAGTTTAGTCTGAATGCGCTTAATATTAATGGTAATGTTAAGATTTCCAATAAGTGGGCAGTCAGCTTCAACTCCGGTTATGACTTTAATGCTAAAAAGATAGTGCAGACTTCTTTCAATATAACGCGTGACTTGCACTGTTTCAGCATGTCTGCCAGTCTTTCTCCATTTGGTACATGGAAATACTATAGCTTCGTAATCCGTGCCAATGCCAGTATTCTGCAAGATTTGAAATATGATAAGAAGAGTCAGACACAGACTAATATTAAATGGTATTAAGAATCCATTTGATATTTCTTTCACTGCATTTGCTTTTTCATAAAAAATATCCCCTTCTATACTGTTGAAACGATTTATTTATCGGAATGCTTCAGTGTAGAAGGGGATATCTTTATTTCTGATTAGGAATTGCTTTTTACCAAGCTATTTCTTGTTCTCCATGTTCTTTCAAATAGGCATTCGCTCTGCTGAAATGCTTATTTCCAAAGAAGCCATTGTAGGCAGATAGGGGAGAGGGATGCGCAGAAGTCAGAACAAGATGCTTGCTCCGGTCGATGAATGCACCCTTACGCTGTGCATAAGATCCCCAGAGGATGAATACGAGGTGTTCACGTTGTTCGGCAAGGATGCGTATGGCGGCGTCCGTAAAAGTCTCCCAACCGCGGTTCTGATGAGAACCTGCCTGATGGGCACGGACAGTTAAGGTTGCATTCAGGAGCAGGACACCTTGCTCGGCCCAGCGGGTCAGATTTCCAGTGGTGGGAGCATCTGTACCAATATCATCTTTTATTTCTTTGAATATATTAATCAATGAAGGAGGGAAACGAACTCCGTCGTTCACAGAAAAGCATAAACCATGAGCTTGTCCGGGACCGTGGTAAGGGTCCTGACCGATGATAACTACTTTCACCTTATCGAATGGGCAAAGATTGAAAGCGTTGAATATGAGCTTTCCCGGAGGGTATATCGGATAATGGCTGTATTCTTCCCGTACAAAATCCGTTAGTGTATGAAAATAATCTTTTTCAAATTCCGGTTCCAAACGTGCTTTCCAACTTTCTTCTATTTGAACGTTCATAATTTTGTGTGTTAAAAGTTTCGGATGCTAAGATACAATTTTAATCTGATTCCCGTAATAGAGCATTCTTTTTATTTCTTCGAACAGAGATAAACAGAAAAGGCAGAAATCATAAAACCTCTGCCTTTTCTATTTGTATCTGGGTATTAAATCAAGTAAATATTGTGTTCCTTACATTCCTCACGCATATCTTCCGGCCAGATACTGGCTTGAATTTCGCCGATATGAGCTTTTCTTAAATAGAACATACAAAGACGTGATTGACCGATACCACCACCTATAGAAAGGGGCAATGTGTCATTCATCAGGCGTTTATGGAAATAGAGTTCCAGTCGTTTTTCTTCTCCCTCTTGTTGCAGCTGGCGTTGCAGAGCTTCCTTATCTACACGGATACCCATGGATGATAGCTCAATGCTGCGCTGCAATACATTATCCCATAATAAAAGGTCACCATTCAGGCCCGGAAGACCATTCAACCCTTCTGTGGTATAGTCATCGTAGTCCGGGGCACGTCCGTCGTGTTTCTCTCCATCGCTTAGTTTGCAGCCAATACCGATAATGAATACAGCACCATATTTTTTCGTAATGGCATGTTCGCGACATTTGGGTTCCAGATTCGGATAAAGTTGACGTAACTCTTCCGCATGAATGAAATGTAACTTCTGAGGCAGACAAGGCTTAATCTGAGGGTACATTTCATACACCATATATTCTGTACGTATCATGGCTGCATAAATACGGGTCACAATTTCTTTCAGGAAGTTCACGTTCCGGTCTTCGGTAGTGATGACACGTTCCCAGTCCCATTGGTCTACATAGAGAGAATGAAGATTTCCCAACTCTTCGTCTGAGCGTATGGCATTCATGTCCGTATAAATACCATATCCGGATTCAATATTATAGTCTGCCAATGTCAATCGCTTCCATTTGGCAAGAGAATGTACTACTTCGGCTTGCGCATCTCCCAAATCTTTGATAGGAAATGATACGGCACGTTCTACGCCATTCAAATCGTCATTAATACCCATACCTTTCAATACGAAAAGCGGGGCTGTGACGCGACGCAAACGTAATTCCGATGAAAGGTTCAATTGGAAGAACTCTTTGATCTGTTTGATTCCTAATTCTGTTTGTTTTAAGTCCAATAAGGGTTTATAACCCTCTGGTTTTATCAGATAACTCATAAGTGTGTACTATGTTTTTGTTCGGCAAATATAGGTATAATATTTATATTTGCATCGTATTTGGCTAATTTTATGAGCAATTTGTTTCTTATTAACCAGTTGTGGCTCTCAAAATAATATTCTTATTTATAGGCTTTTACTGTAAAAAAAGACAAATCATTAGGAATATGCCCGATTTTTTTATACTTTTGTCCCCGCATTTAGGCTCCGTAGCTTAGTGAATAGAGCGTCAGATTCCGGTTCTGAAGGTCGTGCGTTTGAATCGCACCGGGGTCACTTAGAGAATCCTTGGTAATCAGTAGATTATCGAGGATTTTTTGCGTTTAAGAGTGACTGTTTTAGTGCTGAAAGGAGGCTAAATTCTACTTAAATTCTCTTGTTGTTGACCTATTGTTGACCCCAAATGACCTACTTAAAATGCTAACAATTAAAGCAGAAGTCCAACAGGACAAACAGCGAAGTGACAAGACGTATAACGTCAAGGTAAGATTTACAATGGACAGAAAGGTGAAAAGGTTATCCACAAGCCTGTTCGTAACCTCCAATGAACTCACTAAGAACTTTAAGTTTAAAGAGAACACTCCCACCAAAAAGGAAATTGATGACCTTGTGATGTACTACAAGGAGCAATGTCGCAATTTCCGAGTAGACCAACACAACTACTCCCTAGATGAGATTTTCGACCTCTTAAACCATGAACAGGAGAAGCAACAAACCATTGATTTTATAAAGTTCAGTCGTGAATGGATAGCCTCAGCCACAATAAAAGGTGCACCCAATTACACGACTGCAATTAATGCTTTGGTACGTTTCATTGGCAAAGAAGAATTAGACGTAAATCTGATTACTACCGACTTTCTGGAGAACTTCAAAGCATTCTTGAATAAAGAGTGTGAAGCACGAACAAAAAGATTAATGCAACAGGGTAAGCGTGTTCCTTCTAATCGCTCCCTATCCCTTTACTTGGTAAGTATTAAGAAGCTGTTCAATGAAGCTAAACGCAAGTTCAATAAGAAGGACAAGAACCTTATTCTTATTCCCAACTCACCCTTTGAGGACTTCGAGATACCTAGACAGGAAGCTACCCGTAAAAGAGCCATTCCAGCAGACATCATAAAGAAGGTGTGGAAGCTGCCTTATAAAGACATTAAGAAAGGCTACAAGTCTACTTGTCGCTACAACTTGGCTAAGGACTGTTTCATTCTTTCCTTCTGTCTGATGGGTATGAACTCAGCAGACCTTTATAATGCCACAGAAAGAACAGGGGACACCATTACTTACAACAGAACCAAGACCAAAGCTCGTAGGCTGGATGGTGCAAAAATGATGGTGAACATTCCTAAAACAATTCTTCCACTGGTTGAGAAGTACAAAGACCCAAGTGGCAAACGACTCTTTAACTTCTTCCGCTACTATGCAGATGAAGGAAACTTCAATAAAGCCATCAACTACGGTTTAAAAGAAATTGGTGAATTGTTGGGTGTGTATGATTTAGAATACTACGCAGCAAGGCATTCATGGGCTACCATTGCACTCAACAAAGTAGGTATTGACAAGTACACTGTACACGCTGCATTAAACCATGTTGATGAATCAATGAGAGTAACGGACATCTACATTGAACGAGACTTTGTTAATGAGAACAAGGCTAATGCTAAAGTAATGAAGTACGTATTTAAAGAATAGTTCTCAATTTCTCCCACTTACGATTATTGTAGGTGGGAGTTTCTTTTTAACTTAGCAGCCTAAACGTAAACCAACATGGAAACACTTACTATCTCAATCCCCCAATTAAAAAGATTAGAACCTGTACTGACTGAGTACTTCGGTTACAGACGTGCTATGTTTACAGGCGAATTACTCGCAACTTACCAAAAGCACTACCCCAATGGAGTTAGTAATGAAGTCGCTAATAATTACATGATTGCCTGCCCATTCTTAGATGAATACGCAGTTGATAATGGCGCATTCGATTATCACCGTTACGCACCAAGACCAGCCTCAACAAGCACCCAATTCGATGAAATCAGTTTCATTATGGACACAGAGCATGAAGTTATCATTCCCTTCTCCAATGATACCATCTCAAAGCAGTTGGACAAGTTGTTACAGGATTATGAAGAGGAAGACAGCAGCGAAACAATCAGAACAACTCTTTTAATCGTAGCTGCCATTTACGACAAGCATGTAAAAGGAGAACTCTACACAGACATTACCATGTCAGAGGACACTCTTCCTTACCTCCAACAAGTCCGTCCAGAAATGCTAAAGCTCTATGAGTTGCTTAATACTAAGAGGTCTCACCTAGTAAGAAAAAAGAGTTGAGAGCACTTAATTCTATCACCATTGATAATGGAGTTAAAAAGATTACTCTTAATAATTCATATCATTGGCTTACTGATTTACTTGATAACTACCTATACATCTACTTGGGAGTTAATGGTCTGGAGGAAGCCCAAGAAGAATTAAAGGAAGTGTATTCAGAAAAGAAAGGCAGAAAAACCAATAACGCAGCCTACAATCTTACCATGTATGGCACTTTTCACCTATTACAGAAGTATTCTTCACTAAAGACAAAGAATGAACAGATACGTATGACACTGGACTACATGAAACTATTGTTTAAAGAAGATAGTTTTAATAATGATGAGAACTCAACCAATGCGGCAATAGCCTACTTAGTGAAGCAAGGCTATGAACCTATGTGGAAGCCCAAACAGACAGAAGACTATAACTTCTCGCCAAACAATCAATCCACAGAACATCTCTGGTAATTAATAATCTATCAATCCTCACAGACTACCATGTAATTACGTGGTAGTTTTTTTATGTCCTTAAATTAGCTAAATCGCTGATAATTTGCCATCTAAAGAAATCCCTTCAAATCGCTTCTTATTCTTTATTACCCACCTTCTAAGTATTCCCCAACTTTGCAACGTAATCGAAAGACAAACGGTGCGCACCACTCTCGATTAGATTACATAATTAATAATTTTAACAATTATAATCATGGTAGAAATGATTAAGACAGCAGGAGAGACTGCAATTGAGAGTGGTAAAGAAGTAGATAATACTTCAAGTGTTGAACCCGCTAAAAGCTTAAAGGTAGACAAGGACAATGGAGGTAAACTGAGAATTACAGCAATGAAAAATGAGCCACCTGTGTATGTTGACCTAGCTGTCATTGTATGGTTGTATAACGCAGTTTTCAATTTTGCTAGGATAACGGTTGTACCCTACAACACTAAAAGTAAAGCATACCTCTACATCATTGCTGAACTTGATGGCATAGTGGAGAAGAGGGGTACATTCGTGAACGACAAGGCGATTGATGTTATACTGGAGTTACTCAATGGTAAAGGTATCAGCACTGAGGACAAGTTTTTCAAACAGGAGCAAGAGGTAAACGATACCAGTAACTTCCAATTGAAACTTCTGCAACGTCTGAGAGGAGACTTCAAACGTTTCTATCGTGAAGCAGACAAGGAAAGAAATGGTATCACCTACTTCCGTGGAAGTTTCCAGTTCTACAGAGGTGAAGTAAAGTTCAACATACCGTTCACCGACGATGTTAAGAAGTTCATCCACGAACAGTTGACTATTAACAAGCTAGACTACTTCAATCTGTAACAATGGGGAATAAAGGGGGAGTGCGCTCCCTCTCCTCTCTAAAATCCACTTTTAAACATACTTCTACATTAATAATCCCAGTTAGGAGCAAATTTGCAAAGTGCCCATACAAGCAACTTTCGAAAGATTTCCTCCTACTAAAAAACAAGATTATGGAACTCTCATTCAATACAATCAACCTCGAACGTGAGGAGCTAACAATTAGTAAAGGTGAAACACTCTTAGACCTTTATACACGGGAAGGTTATCCCGATAACGGCACTCCGACTAATCGTATTATTGAGAAAGTTGAGCCGGGCATTGGTGCTACTTATGCCGAATTGGAATGTAAACGCAACTCTGTCGTATTAGAGCCTAATGTTCCTGTAATTATCGGTAAGACGGAAGGAACTGATTACTTGGGTATTTATGAAAAGACTACTCCAAAACAAATAGAAGCCTATTTACAGAATGACAAATGTATGCCTAAGAAGTTAGTTACTACTCCCGAAGGCTACAAGACAAAACTAATACCCACATTTAAGAAGTTAGGAATTGACTGGCATAAGAATTACTTTTGCTTGTATGATGAATGTGAGAAGCTAATACAAGATACAGGTTTCAGACCAACCATCCGCATCAAGGATTTCTTCGATTATGAACGTAAAGCATACGTTTCAGCTACTCCGTTAGGGACACGTAACCGTAAATTTTTAGTTGATGGTTTTAAATGGTTGAGAATTGTCCCCGATTATGACTACAAGAAAGATGCAACATTGATTATTACTCGTTCATTTAACAGAACTCTACTCGAAGAGTTAAGGAGATTGCTCTCCACTTCCAAATGTATCTGTATCTTTTATAAGACTACTGACGGTATCGCTCGCATTGTACAGAAGCTACTGACAGACGGATTGATTAAGGACGAAGATTACAAAGTATTCTGTTCAGATAAGAGCGTGAAGAAGCTTAAAAAGGGAGAATTACATAATACACATGATCATTTAGAATTGCCATTAGCTAAGGTTAATCTCTTCACCTCACGCTTCTTCTCAGCAGTGGATGTTAAGATTAATAAGTTAGCAGACATACTTGTACTTAGCAATTACAAGCAAGCCAACCATTCAATGATTGACCCATTTACGGAATCAGTTCAGATACAAGGACGTTTCCGTAACAAGTTGGACGGAGACAGAAGATACAACTCTCTTACGTTCATTACTAATACTAATGATGAATTGAAAGTAAAGAGTGATGAAGAGATTAAAACGGAGATTACTACCCAACTCAGTACTTACACCTCCATTAAGGAAAGGTATGACAATACTACTAATGCAACCGAAAAGAAATCTATTAAGAAGGACTTGAAGAAACTTAT
>NZ_CBVI010000058.1 GCF_000513195.1 Bacteroides timonensis
CTTAGCTTCAATGAGTTCTTAGATGACGATAATGAACTCACAGAGGAAGTTATAGACCATGTATTTAATGAAGAACGAGTAAAGAGTTACTACCAATCCCCACAAGCACTAATCAATGCCTACAATGCTACGGAACATTTCAGACTACAAGTAGTAGACAACAGCCACGGAGTTGGAGAGGATGATTATCTGCCGTTGAAGAAGCTTTCAACTAAAGATGTATGGAAGTACCTTGTAACCCATCTGGAGCGACTGGAACGTGATAAACAGAATAATCCCGATTTTAATTTCGAGGCGGAAGTGCGAGATTTGGAAAGAGCGCACAGTGAACACTACTTCATTATTGATGCTTACTTGAAGATTGGCAAAGCACCGATTGAAGCAGCTAATTATTCTAAAAGTAAGATTGAGAAGGAATTGAAAGCATACAATCTCCAGCAAGGTGAGAAGTTACGTTTTAGTCCGAAAGTACTGGCAGAAATAGAAGAAGAGTTTAGAAATGAAGTTCAAACTCAATGTTACATCTCAAAATCCGACTTCATAAAACGACTTGGTCAGGTATTGGCAGCTAATGGCATTACTTATAAGATTCACCGTGACGGTAAGAAGGGAAGCAAGGTAATTTGCAAGATAACAGAGGACACGGTTAAAGATTACTTCGACCATCATTCTTATAACAGTCAAACTCCACCTTCGTATAAACTTCTCCGCTTTAAATCGGAGTTAGGAGCAAATTGACAAAGGGTCTTATAAGACACAATTTAAAGAATTTGCCCCTAAAGAAGTCTATGGATTAAAGCAACTCTCTACACAAACTAAGCAACTCCACCCTAAAGAGGTACGGAGTTCTTGGTGTTTACAGGCATTACTACAATCTTACTACATAAAGCACTATTTCACTCATACTTCTGCTCAAATTAGACAGTCTCTAAATTAGCATCTCCTCCCTATCGAACATAAAATGTATTTCTTAATAAGAATTAGAACTACGTTAAGAAGAACGAGAACCCAAAAAGAGATTAAGGCATTGATTGAATAAGATTAAAGCTCCAGATCATTAATAAAGTTTGGGGCTACATACTTTTAAATTTTCTCTCTTAGTCTTATTTGAGTATCAATAAAGTACAAGTCACCGTCAATACCGTACAGTACATTATTAGGAACAGCATCAAACACTTCGTATTGATCATTATGAAACTCATCAAGGTAATCCATTTCAAACCCAAGAGCTTGCATGTAATCAGCTATTTCATCCTCTGTAGCCTCCCGCTCTGCCTTTATGTGTGGTTGTATGAGAACTGCACAAAACTCATGTAGACTATTATAAGCAAAGCCAATCATCTGATAAGGTACATTACCAAAGAATTTATTGTGTGCAGTAATGCGAACAAAGAAATTCTCCAGATTGTCACCTGCATACTCAAAGTTGTTTAACTTGTATACAGTAGCCGCACCATCATAAAACACTTCATTCTCTCCGCCCTTATCCAAATAAATGACGGAAAGAGCGGTAAAGTCAATCCATAAATCGCTTGAATTGGCGAATGAAATCAGCTTTTCAATTTGCCCTCTCTTATAACTCTCTGTTGGTTCAAGCGTTCCTGCTGCTTCTTTGCTTCTTCTAACGATGCAGGCTGCTTGCTCCAAGAGACTACCGACTGACGAGTGCGCTCTATCCATTGCTTGTGAAATTCGTTAATGTATTCCATAATTCATGCAATTATGAGTTTGTGCAAATGTAGCTAATTAATTTGAATCTGACAACACTAAGTCCCCAACTCAGAATTACAGGTACTTTAAAATCATACCCCTTCCTCTTTAAATTTGGGAAGTATTTCTTAGTAAGGTTTAGAATTACACAGGCTGGAATTATTAATTGCAGAATAACGGGTGACATAGAAACTCAAATGTGATGTATGTCCCTCACCCATCAGTTCTGTTACCCCTAACACCCCTTACCAATTATTAAGGAAAATGAATCGTTTTACGTGATTACTTTCCCAACCGCAAACGAATGTTTTTTTGCAGAATCAGAACTTTGTCAGGTATGGCAATGTAATGTTTTTCTAAGCGATTACACATTCGCTAGCAATTGAGAAGTAATTCACACTATGCGGTTCATACTTACTAATAACCAATTATTAATTACAGCTTATGGAAACAACCAAAGTAATTCTAACTCTGGGCACAATCCTTATTGTACCGCTCGTACTAGCACCGCATTTTTTTATTGGGTTAACCATTATCATTGCGGCTTGTCTCACTTGCAGAAAAAGAAACTTCTGATTAGGAAAGTATTAACTTAATAATTACTGATTATGGAAACATTAGAAATCATGCCAATTCAGGCACAGAGAAGAACATTGAACCTGAACGAGTATGCGGAAGATGCTACTTTAGTAATGGAAGAACCTGCAAAAGAGAAAAGACCTTTGTTCATTGAAGCCAACACGGTTGATGTGACAATGGAACATCTAAAACAGGAATGCATCATTCCAGTATTCGCAAAGGATAATGAAGCAACCTTGTCACATCCCGCATTCATTGAAACAGTGCAGGACGCTACAGGTACATTCTTTAAAGGTGAACGGATTGAACAGCCTGACATCAGGGTATCACATGTGATTAAAGGACGCATTCCTGAAGCAATCCATAAACCAGCCAACCAATTACTGGAAAGTGACAAGACAATCTACTACGAACGTTGCGCTTTCGTGATTGAAATCCCTACTATCTACGAGACTGTCAACGGTAACAGGTTAACTCTTACTGTTGGTGGTGTGCGTGCGTACAATCATACGAACTTGTACGGAAGGAAAGGGGCAGAACGCTTCAAAGTCTTTATTGGCTTTACTTGCAAAGTGTGTACCAACTTATGTGTATCTACGGACGGTTATCTTACCTGTTTGGAAGTTACCAACACCAACGAACTGTATCGTGCCGTGCTGGAACTACTCAACAGGTATGACCCAGCCAAGCACATACACTTGATGCAGACGCTTGGCAATTCGTATCTGACTGAACACCAGTTTTGTCAATTACTGGGAAGAATGAGGCTTTATCAATTATTGCCACAGAACCAACAGAAAGCGATACCAAGAATGTTACTGACTGACACACAGGTCAATAATGTGGCAAAGTCTTACATTAATGATGTCAACTTTGGCGGGCTGGGCAGTGAGCTGTCAATGTGGAAGTTCTACAACCTACTTACCGGTGCTAACAAGTCCAGTTACATTGACAGCTTTCTAGACAGGGCTTACAATGCAACTGAGTTGGCAGCTGGAATAAACGCAGCGTTACACGGTGAAGAAAAGTATAACTGGTTCCTGAACTAATCCTATCTGGAAACACTTAAAACAGAAGTTATGCTAAAAAGTTTATTCTACCTGTTGCTAGTTGTTGCAACATTCTTTGTGGCTATGCTGTCTTGTCCTTTAATCATAATTGTCTATGTTCTTCTGATTGCCTATGCTCTTATTAAAGGGTAACTAATCATGTGTTCAAATTGGGAGTGTGTTCAAATTAATCTGGAAAGGTGGTTTGAACACATTCTTTTATGTTATCAACTTAATCAAAGAATTAAATGAGTACAAAAGCGGTGATTTATGCTCGTGTTTCATCTGTTAGTGACAGACAGGACACAAGCAGACAAATTGAGGACTTAAGAAAGTATGCCAACTTACAGGACATTGAAGTAATTGCCACATTTGAAGAACACATTAGCGGTGCAAAGAAGAATGAGGAACGCCAAGTTCTTACGGAGTGCCTAGAGTACTGCACCGCCAATTCTGTCAGTTACTTGCTACTATCTGAATTGTCCAGATTGGGAAGAAGTACGTTACAAGTGCTTCGCTCCTTAGAAAAACTACATGAGGCTAAAGTATCAGTTTACATCCAGAACCTAGGGCTTTACACACTTCAAACGGACGGTAAAGTTAATCCGGTTGTCTTCATCCTGATTACCATACTTGCAGAAATGTCCAACATTGAACGGTCGAACATTGTCTATCGCCTGAACAGTGGTAGGGCTAACTACATTGTCAAAGGTGGAAAGCTGGGAAGGAAGACAGGAAGTATTAAGACGGAAGAAAAGAAACGGGATGAGTACAAAGAAGTAATTCAACTGTTAAAGAAAGGGTACTCTGTCAGGAATGTGGCTAAGTTACAAGGTCTTGGCGTCTCAACTGTCCAGAGAGTTAAGAATCAGTTCATCAACTCTTAAGCCTTATTAATTAGTTGGGAGAAAATTACTAAAATTCTACTCTTATGGGGACTTGGCTAATTTCCTCCTAACCTTAAAATGCTGAGTAAAAGTCTTTCTCAACAATTAATAAACAATAAGTTCTTGCCAATCAAATGTAAATTCGTAACTTTGCAGCAATTCTAATTGCCTTAATGCGTTAAGGTTTAGAAAGATTTATTAGTTAACGAAGAGCGTTTAAGATATTATCCTAAGTTGGAATCTGGACAATTTCATGCACAGGGATAATAGGCAAGAACGCTCACGCTTAGTTTGTTGTTATCAACTTCTCATGCTCTCATGGGAAAATTGTATAATTACATTAGGCGTGGGCTATTGTTTATTACTTGTGCAAAGCAGTCCAGAGCTTCAACTTGGTAATACTCAATAATTCCCACGCTTCTTTATTATGTAACAGTCAGTTTGGGAACACTGGCTACAAATGCATGAATTACCATAAGAAACAGAGTACTTATCAATTAGCAATTCATTAATGAAGTGTGCAGCTATCGCTGTGTTCCTCACACTTATCAGACTTTATTATTAACGCTCTCTACAAGGGACGTAGAAGCACAAACAGATTTATTACAATGAAAACTTTAAGATTAATTGGAATGGCTATCGTAGCCGTAATTATGAGTGTTAACTTCGCTGCATGTAGCGATGATGATGAAGAAGAAACTCCTACTAATCCCCTTATTGGCACATGGTATGAAGAACCAGACACGAACGGAAACTACATGGTGAGCACATACAATGCTGATGGAACAGGAAGTGAAAAGGAGTATTATCAAGGTAAGTTTGAAGAACCTTACTCATTCACATACTCCTACGATAAAAACACTTCGATTGTAACCCTTCATTATGTAGAAGAAGGGTATGAGGATGAAACAGACAAGTATTACATTACTTTTAATGGTAACACAATGGTTATGAAGGATGTTGATTATGGATACGAATCCACATGGCATAAGAAGTAACAGACTTCATTAGTGATAACAAAGGCAGCAAAGGAGTTAATTCCAATGCTGCCTTTTTCTTTCATCTTCTTCTTTTCTTCACCAGCTTAGGCTTATCATTCTTAGCTGAGCGTTGAAGCAACTTTTCTAACATCTCCCTTGTTACAGGAAGGTAGGTTACATCTGTTGTCGTGATCTCTCTAATCTCTTGTGGCATGTAATGTACTGTGTTGTCCTTTTTAATCACTCTCATTCTTAGTTAACGTTAATTGGTTGATTATTGATTAATCTACTTACAAAGGTATTAAGAAGAGAATTGAGAACATAATGCTGCGAACCTGATTTCAAAAACAAGGCAAAAAGACATGTTGTAAACTAAAACGATTGTTTTACCTAACAAAAAAGTGTAGCTTTTTTCTTAAATAAGGAAATTATTACTTACTTTGCAAAGCAAGTTCAATGTTGACCTATTGTTGACCTTTAAACTTGCAAAGAGATAGTTAATGTGTTGATAATAAGGGTAGCTTAGTGAATAGAGCGTCAGATTCCGGTTCTGAAGGTCGTGCGTTTGAATCGCACCGGGGTCACACAACAAAAAGGGGGATACCATCACGGTGTCCCCCTTTTTCCCTTTCCAGTTGTAAAGTCAACTCTAATGTCCTACTTCCGTCATTTCTATCGGAAGAGTAGGATATGTTCCTTTTAATCCCTCTAGCTCTGTACCGGTAGCGTAAATAAATACGCATCTGTTTACAGCGGGAATCTGTATTTCTTTTACTTGTTCTTTCCATCTGCGTTTTACGTAAATGGTAGGGAGATAAGTTATCATGCCTTTATTTTCCAAAGTTTCTTTGGTTTTTCTTTCTTTCCGGGGTAATGTCAGTACAATGTACCAGTTTCGCGTTTCGTTAAGACGGCTTTTAATGTCTTGGAGTATCATAATCAATTTTGATTGGCGTAATGATAAAATTGAAGGTATTGAAGAATTGTGGTTTATTGTCAACAACCATGGGAAGTGGTGAAACTTCCAGTCGTATACTCTAATATTTCTTTTGGATTTTCATGCCATTTAGAGTTTACACAGCAATTTTTGTCTGTGTATTGAGCTTGTATAGTGGCAGGTAAAGCCAAAAACAATAAAATCAAGAAGCAATTCTGTCTTTTGTACTTTTTATAATCATTGTATATCCATAATAGAATTGTCAAGATACAAACAGGAATCGCTATCAGAATAAGAATCAGTAGAGTCATGGTAATTTGATTATTTATTGTTTATATCATTCTGCGACAAAAGTATCACAATTTATTTGATAAAACAAGTGAATTATGAATAAATAGGTATTACAGGACAGATAAATTTTTATTTCACTTCCTCTAGGTTTGGATAATAAATCGTACCTTCATGGAAATGGAAAAGACTACTATATACATCGGTGAAGTTATAAAAAATGTCATGGTTGAAAAACTGGTGACAAAGGCTTAACTTGCAAGGAGACTGCAAGTTAAGCCTCAGAGTGTTGACTATATGTTGACACGAAAAAGTATTGATACGGATACTTTATATAATGTTTCAAAAGCTTTGGATTATGATTTTGCCCTGCTCTATTCTATCGATAAAGAACAGATGAATTATGATAGGGAAAATGAAGCTTATAAACTCTCTACTGCCAAGATTTTGATAGAGCTTGAGTTAAAACCTGACGAAATAATAAAGTTAAATTTAAGGAAAAAAATCAGTGAACTATTGAGATAAAATATTTTCTTTTCCATAAATAGTAAAGCGTCCGATTTCTTTATTCGAACGCTTTACGTAAGTTCTCCCAATTGCCGCAAAAATCCTGCATAGACGGGAATAATATATTTGCTCCGGCATCTAGTAAGACCTGTCCGTCAATGGGACCTGTGTTGACAGCTACTGTAAATATACCTGCTGCTGCACCGGCTTGTACGCCCATAGGTGCATTTTCTACTACGATAGCTTCATTGGGGGCTAATCCTCCTTTTTGTAAAGCCATCAGGTAAGGTTCCGGGTGTGGTTTCCCATATTTCACATCGAAGGCAGTTACCATCAGTTTGCGACGGAACATGCCGGGGAAGTTATGCGACAGGCGGTCTAATAGTGAGTGTTGTCCGGAACCAGTGACTACCATCGGTATCAGTCCATCCGACTTTATTTTCTGTAGTACTTCCCATGCGCCGGGCATACGTTCCGGTTCGGGGTTACTGTTGAATTCTGCACTCTTTTCTGCATAAATGCTCTGTATCATTTCGGGAGTGGCATCTTTTCCATATTGCCGTTGATAGACGATATTGATAGTAGCAGCTCCGGTTCGTCCTTCATGCAGGTAAGCTTCTTCACGGCTCAAGTGCAATCCATGGCGTTCCATTACCTTATGCCAGGCATCGGCATGGTAAGGCATGGAATTGAATAATACGCCGTCCATATCGAAAAGGACGGATTTCAATTGAATTCTGGAGTACCCGCTGGACTGAAGATAGCGGGAAATGGCTTCTTGAAACATAATACCTATTGTTTTATATCTGCAAAGATACAACAAAAAAACGAGGTGTGAATGATTAAACTCATTCATACCTCGTTTATCTATGGTTAACTAACTCTTACCTAGAGTCTTGCCTGAATAGCTTTTGACTCTTCTTCATATCCCGGTTTGTTCAGCAATGCAAACATATTCTTTTTGTATGCTTCTACACCCGGTTGATTGAACGGATTTACGCCCAGCAGATAACCGCTGATACCGCATCCTATTTCAAAGAAGTAAAGTAGCTGACCGATATTGTATTCGTTCAGCTTCTCGATGATAATACGCATGTTGGGCACACCACCATCTATGTGAGCCAACTGAGTACCCAGTTCAGCCATCTTATTAACTTCATCCACGCGCTTACCTGCAAGGAAGTTCAGACCGTCCAGATTTGCTTCGTCAGAAGGTACTTCCAACTTGTGGTCTACGTTTTCTACAGATATTACGGTTTCGAAAATGGTACGTTCACCTTCCTGAATCCATTGTCCCATAGAGTGTAAGTCAGTAGAGAAGTCTACAGCTGCCGGGAAAATACCTTTGTTTTCCTTACCTTCAGATTCTCCGTACAATTGCTTCCACCATTCACTTACATAGTGCAGTTTCGGGCAGAAGTTTACAAGGATTTCGATCTTCTTGCCATTCTTGTACAGCTCGTTACGGGTAGCAGCATATTGCGCAGCCAGATTCTCGGCAAACGGAACATTCACACCGCAAGCCTTTTCCATGTCAGCGGCACCGGCTACTAATTTCTCGATATCGAAACCGGCTATCGCTATCGGCAATAAACCAACCGGAGTCAGTACAGAGAAGCGTCCTCCTACATTATCGGGGATAATGAATGATTTGTAACCTTCCTTATCAGCAGTGATGCGGGCAGCGCCTTTCTTGGCATCTGTGATGGCAACGATAACTTTCTTTGCCATTTCTTTACCACGCTGGTCTTCACATTGCTTTTTCAATAGACGGAAAGCGAGAGCGGTTTCGGTGGTAGTTCCTGATTTGGAGATATTGATGACGCCGAATTTCTTGTCTTTCAGGAATTCAGTCAGTTCATACAAATAATCTTCGCTGATATTGTGTCCTGCATAGATCATTACAGGAGCAGTTTTCTTTTCCTGCAACCAAGTGAAGCTGTTTGATAAAGCCTCGATGACTGCACGTGCGCCGAGATAGCTTCCGCCGATGCCGGCTACGATTACTACCTCACAGTTGTCGCGCAAAACTTGTGCAGTAGCTTTCAGGTCGGCCAAATGCTCTTGGCTGATAGATGAGGGGAGGTGCAACCAGCCCAGGAAGTCATTACCTTTTCCGGTACCGTTTTCCAATGCTTCCTGCGCAGCTTTTACCTGAGCTTCGTAAGCAGCAACAGATGCTTGGGAGATAAATCCAAAAGTCTTTTCGATGTTCAAACTAATCATAATATTCTAGGTTTTAAAAGCCTCTTACCCGCCCCCTTCCCTGTGGAAAAGGTAGGCTTGAGTTACTTTTGGTTTATAAGATTTATTTATAATATTCTTTTCTTTATATCGCAACTCTGACTTTATTCTCCTCTTTGCGGAAGAGGAGTTAAGGGAGAGATTATCTTAGCGAATCAGTCAGCAACTTGATTTCTATCATGGGTGAAATGCGTTCGTACAGAATGTTATAGACAGCATCCAGTATCGGCATATTGACATGGTGATGTTTGTTGATTTCCTTGATACACTTTGTACCGTAATATCCTTCGGCAATCATCTCCATTTCTATTTGCGCGCTTTTTACAGAATACCCTTTACCAATCATAGTACCAAACGTGCGATTACGGCTGAAGTTGGAATATCCTGTCACCAACAGATCACCTAAATAAACAGAATCATTCACGTTTCTGTTCAGCGGATGTACTGTTTGCAGGAAACGGTTCATTTCTTGCACGGCGTTGGATATCAATACCGCCTGGAAGTTATCACCGTACTTCAGACCGCTACAGATACCGGCGGCAATGGCGTATACGTTTTTCAGCACAGAACTGTATTCTATACCGGCTACGTCATTGCTGACGGATGTTTTGATAAATGAACTGGCCAGACGGCGGGCGATGGTACATGCTTTATCTGTGTCCGGACAAGCGATGGTGAGATAAGAGAGACGTTCCAAGGCTACTTCTTCCGCATGGCAGGGACCTGCCAGTACAGCAATATTTTCGGGGGGAACGCCGTATTCTTTTGTGAAGTACTCCGATACGATCAGATTGTCGTCGGGTACGATTCCTTTTATAGCAGTAATGATGAATTTATCCCGTATCCGCGTTTTCAGCTTCTTCAAGTGAGCTTTGAGATAGGGGGAGGGGGTGACAAATATCAGCGTATCAGACTCTTTTACTACATCGTTGATATTAGAGCTGAAGTTGATGCGCTTCATGTCGAATTTGACGCCCGTCAGGTAGGCAGGGTTATGGCCCAGTCGTTTAAAATCGGTTATGCGATCATCTCGTCGCATATACCAGTTAATCGACTCAGCCTGAGCAAGTACCATTTTTGCAATGGCTGTAGCCCAGCTTCCTCCGCCCATTATGGCTATCTTTCCGGGTAGTTTCATATCGAAATTAATAATTAATAATTAAAAATTAAAAGGGGAAAGGAAACTCCTTTCCCTCATTCGATCTTTAATCTTCTTATTTAATTTTTAATTCTTTAATTCTTAATTTTCTCAATCCAGCCTTCTACGTCGTTTACCGACGGGTTGGTCAGTTCCAGTTTGTATTTCTTGTTAATACCGCAAATGTCCTGGTGCAGTTTTTGCGGATTCACATCTTTTATATCTTCTATTGTGTTGTAGCCGGCTTTCTGAATAACGGGTACCCAGTCTTCGGCAATGCCCAGTTCCATATATTTGGTGGGAGCATCTTTCGGAGTGATCTTTTCGGGGCGCATTTGCGGGAAGAACAATACTTCCTGAATATACGACTTGCCTGTCATTAGCATTGTCAGACGGTCAATGCCGATACCGATACCTGATGTGGGAGGCATACCGAATTGCAGGGCACGCAGGAAATCCTGGTCGATGAACATAGCTTCATCGTCTCCCTTTTCACTCAATCGCAATTGATCTTTGAAACGTTCTTCCTGGTCGATGGGGTCGTTCAGCTCGCTATAAGCATTGGCAAGCTCTTTACCGTTCACCATCAGTTCAAAACGTTCGGTTAATCCCGGTTTACTGCGGTGCATCTTGGTCAGCGGACTCATTTCAACAGGATAGTCAGTAATGAAAGTAGGCTGAATGAAAGTGCCTTCGCAGAATTCGCCGAATATTTCATCTATCAACTTGCCTTTGCCCATGGTGTCGTCAATCTCCATTTTCAGTTCTTTGCAGACCTGGCGGATTTCTTCTTCACTCTTGCCATTGAGGTCGTAACCTGTTTTTTCCTTGATAGCGTCTAGGATGGGCAAGCGGCGGTATGGTGCCTTGAAGCTGATGGTCTTACCGTCGATGGTAGTTTCTTCGCTGCCATTCACGGCAATGCAGATACGTTCCAGCAATTTCTCGGTGAAGTTCATCATCCAGTTGTAGTCCTTATATTGTACGTACAGTTCCAGACAGGTGAATTCCGGGTTATGGTTCTTGTCCATGCCTTCGTTACGGAAGTTCTTTCCGATTTCATACACGCCTTCAAAACCACCAACGATCAAACGTTTCAGGTAAAGCTCGGTAGCGATACGCAGATACAGATCCATATTCAGTGAGTTGTGGTGAGTGATGAAAGGACGGGCACTTGCTCCACCTGCGATGGATTGCAGAATCGGAGTTTCCACTTCCGTGTAGCCGGCTTCGTCCAGTACGGCACGCATGGTCTTAATAACCGTGGCACGTTTCAGGAATGTTTCTTTTACACCGTCATTCACTACAAGGTCAACGTAACGTTGACGATAGCGGAGTTCGGGATCTTCAAAGGAGTCATAAGCTACACCGTCTTTGTATTTTACAATAGGCAATGGTTTGATGGATTTTGCCAGTACAGTCAGCTTTTGGGCATGGATACTGATTTCGCCCATCTGGGTACGGAATACAAAACCCTCGATTCCAATGAAATCGCCTAAGTCGAGCAGGCGTTTAAATACAGTGTTGTAGAGATCCTTGTCTTCTCCCGGACAGATATCGTCGCGGGTAATATATACCTGAATGCGACCTTTAGAGTCCTGCAATTCAATGAACGAAGCCTTACCCATCACGCGGCGTGTCATCATACGTCCGGCTACGGATACTTTGCGAGGTTCAGCGTCATCTTTGAATTCTGCTTTTATATCAGTGGAGAAAGCATTGGTTACATACTCTGCAGCGGGATAGGGCTCGATGCCCATCGCGCGAAGTTCATTCATACTATTACGTCGAATGATTTCCTGTTCACTTAGTTCTAATACATTCATTTCGTTGTACATTAACACAATTTGGGGACAAAAATACGAAACATTTTTCATATAATGGCACGAAGGAGGGGAGAATTAGGAAAAGTTTAGGGCTAACGTGTGCGGAGGGAGAATACATTATTTGTTTGTCACCAATGCGCTAACCTCACCTTTATCTAGAAAGAGTGCTCTTGCTAAAGAGTACGCCTCCGAACGTTTGGTGAAGCATGTTCGGAGGCATGAGGTGTTGATAATCATCGTTTATTCTATTCCGGATATGGGTGGTTGATTGTCATCACCTCCCGGTTCATCCCGCTCTGTGGTGAACGTTGTTGCTCCGGCACTGTAAGCTACGCCATTTTTATTGATGGCGTAAGCTCTTACATAATAGTAGGTATAAGGATTCAAATCAGATATACTCAGATTGAATGTTCCATCGCTATTTAATTGGGCTTTAGCATGTTTGCCATTTCCCTCCTTGATGCCCGGTTCGGACGTGCTGTTGCTCCAGCAGAAACCTACTTCGCTTACGTCAGTGCCACCATTGTAGGAAATAGATGCGCTGAATGTGGCTTTGCGGGTTTGAGTGTCACTTATCGTAACTTGGCCTACTGACGGAGTATAAGTGATGCCGGTAACGAAATAAGCAGGGGAACTATAACTGATACCCGCACTGTTGGTAGCGTAAGCCCTTACATAATAACGAGTGGCCGGCTGTAAACCTGCTATTTTCGCCTCAAAATTTCCCGTTAAGGAGGCGGCTATCTCTGTACCTTCTTCTAAGGTAGGAGACGCATTGTTTATGGACCACACAAAGCCGCGTTTGGTAATTTCTAATCCTCCGTTGCTGGTGATTGAAGCACTCGCCTTCGCTGTGTCATCTCCTATATCACTAATTATCAGATCTGACACTTCCGGTGGCATATTCTTATTCGTTGTTATTTCTCTGACCGCACTGTATGATATGCCGTTTTTGTTGCGGGCATACACACGGATATAATATTTGGTTCCTTTTTCCAATCCGGTTAAAGTGATGTTGATGTTATTTCCGGAACTCTTGTCCTGTAGGGTATTGTCTGCATCCTCTATTGTAGGGGTCAATATGGTAGTACTGATACACACTCCCTTTTCAGTAATAGTGCTGCCACCGTCGTCGGTGATGGTGGCGGTTACGCGAGCATTCGTTTCATATACTTCCGGACATTCGGGATTACTTAAAGTGGGAGTATAAGTCTGTGCTGTGGTGAATTCCGATGTTTCGCTGTAAGCTATTCCATTTTTATTCTCGGCAAAGGCACGTACGTAGTATTTGGTACCTGCTTTCAGCCCGGTAAGTTTGCCGTTAAGTGACTGTGAGTGATTAGTGCTTTCCCATACCTGATTATTTACAGTAGGAGCCGTCAGGGCATCACTCCAGCAAAATCCCGTCCGTAAAAGAGGAGTACCGCCATCGGAAGTTATATTTGCTTTTGCTGTAACCTCATTTTCACCTATACTTTCAAAAGTCGGTGCACTGGATGTTGGCTTTTCTGTCGATAGGGTACTGAATTGTACAGCGTCACTGTAGAATGTGCCGTCCCGTGTCACGGCATAAGCTGTGGCATAATAGCGTGTACCTTCTTCCAGGGCAGTAAGCGTGAGTTGCAGATTATTCCCCGCACTTTTGTCTGTGGCATGGTCGCCGTCGGTTTGAGGTTTTGTGGAGAATTTGCTGTAACAGAATCCTTTCTCCAGGATTTCGCTGCCTGAAGGAACAGTGAGTGAGGAGGTAAGGGTAATCTCCGTATATTGTGCGTTGCTGGGTACTGGTGTTTCCAATATGGCTTTTTGCACGGTTGCGGTAGTGAAGGAGATGACGGGGCTGTAGCCTGTTCCCTTTTCGTTTTCGGCAAAAGCGCGCAGGTAATAAATGGTCCCTTCATTCAGTTGGTCGATAGTGGCTTTGAATGCTGCTTTGTCTTCCAATTCTACCAATAGGTTATCGACGGTAGGGGTATGGTTCTCTGCACTGTAGCAGAAACCTTTTCGGGTGACAGGGAAACCATTGTCTTTGGTGACTTGCGCGCTGACAGTGGCTGTATAGGCAGTCAGTGCTGTTGCCTCATCACAATTCAGTGCCGGAATTTTTAGCTCTTCCGTAGAAAAGATATAGCTTTCGCCATATCCCGTTTTCTGTTGTTTGTTGATGGCATAAGCACGTACTATATAGCGGGTTTTGGCTTGCAGATTTTCGGCTATCGTTTCAAACAATTTGCCGTCTTCTTTCAGGATGCCTGGCAACGTGTGGTCATAAGTCGTCGGGGCGGGGGTACTTTCCGAATCATATACTTTGAATGCAAATCCCTGTTCGGTGATTTCATATCCACCGTTGTCTGCTATTTCCGCATTAAAGGTTGCACCTTTCTCGTTAAGGTTGCTCACGGTGGTTATTGTCAATGCCGGTGGTTCGCTTACGAGGGTGGAGAAGTCCATTACTTCTCCTTTCAGCAGACGCGAGTCATTGCCGGCATAAATACAATAATAATATTTCGTACCGGGTGTCAGGTCACTAACTTGTGCGGTGTATTGGTTACTGCCACTTACAGCCACAGCTTCTATCTTCTGCGCACCGGTCAGTGAAGCGGAGGAAGAGAGGAGAAATCCGATAACACATGGAGTGGTATTGTTCGGATTTTCTACGGCACTTCCTGTCAGCACTGCATCGAAACGGGTATATTCTGATACATTTCCTGTGAGCAGAGTAGGGGCGTATGAGCTCGGTTCCTTTTCTTCATCGCAGGCGACAGGCAGCAGAATGAGTAACAGCAGGGCAAATCGTAAGAATTTATGTTTCATCTTTCCATTCTGTTAGTTGAGGTATAATCTATCCTGATTTATTGGACAGCTACTTTTTGGCCTTCAAGGAAATAAATCCCTTTTTCCAAACCGCTGATTTGATTTTCACCTTCTACGGCTTCCAGTATGCGGACGGTACGTCCGGTTACATCGTAAATATAGATAGTCCGCTCTTTATTACTATGGATATAGAGAACTCCGTCTTTACTATATGCTTTTGTTGCCTGATCGGGAGTAAGTATCGGGCTGTCTATGCCGGTGATGGTGCCGTCGCCACCGCCAATGCTGTAGAGCATAGGGGCTTTGGCAGCAGAGGCTTTACTGATAAGATAGGCCTGGAAAGGCTGAATGGCACGTAGGTTCTTGACGAAAGCACTGCCTGCGGGGTATTCTCCATAACTTCCTTCCCATTCATTAGCACTGATATTCAGGGCATAAATGCTGTCGTGCTGTGCCAAATAACTGTAAGTGGGGACAAAGCTGAATTCGGGGCATTCACTGCGCTGCAGTTTGCTTTCTGCATTGTACACTTCAAGTCCTTCCGCATCTTCTGCGGTGAAAGTGACTTTTCCTTTCAGATTGGATGCTTCCGGATACGCATCGTTATTTGGCATGGAGATAATGTACGGCTTATTAGCCTCTATTTTAGTGGCTTTGGTGAAACCGTCTGCTGTGACTTCATATAACCAGAAACGCTTGGCATCGGCAACATCGCTACCAAAGGGGGCTATCGTGCCTTTGCTTTCATGTTCTATCTTTTTTGGGGTAAATGGGAGCACTATGGTTTGCCAACCACCGATAGAACCATTTCCGCTACGCATAGCGTAGTAGTCGTGGAAGGTGATTTTCTTTGTTTTAAAAGGGATGGGGGCATTGATAGGCAGGACACTGCCTGTCATACTTCCGGAAGAAGTAGCTGTTTCGCTGGCACAGTCTAAAGCGTCTACTATGCCATTGCGTATGACGTAATCGACTTGAGATGTAACCCCTTCTCCTAACTGAGCAGAGGTCGGAAGGTAGAGATAGTTGATTCTATAATTGTATAAATCATCTGAAAAATAAATACTTTGAATTGGTAGGGGAGAATTCCATATTACGTATTCAAATGATAACCCATAAGTGAGTTGGCATGCGAATGCCTGCTCTTCTATTGTCTTAACACTTGCCGGTATCTGAATACTTTTTACGGAAGGACATTCTCTAAAGGCCCATCTTCCTATGGTGGTTACTTTGTCAGGTAGATTGATAGAAGTTAATTTGGTGCAATTTCGGAAACAATATTCACCGATAGATATCAATTCTTCAGGGAGGTTTATACTTTCTAAAGAAATACAGTTTTGGAAAGCCCCTTCTCCATCGTATGTATTGTTAGGATCAATTTTGCCTAATTCCTTTAGAGAGTTGGGTAATTTTACAGTCTTTAGTTTTTTGCATTCGCGGAAAGTGTTTTTATGGATGATGGTTATATTCTCAGGGATAGTTATCTCTGTCAGACCACTTTGTAAAAAAGCTGATTGCCCCAAAGAATCTACTGTGCTTGGTATGGTTATCTGGGACAGGGCTGTGCATCCTCCAAAAGTTTCGTTACCGATGGTTTTCAAACCTTCAGGTAAAGTGACGCTTGCCAACGATTGACAGCCGTTGAATGCACCGCCTTCTATGACTGTAACGCTTTGTGGGATGACGATACTTTGTAATCCGGAGTTATTAAATCCTCTTACAGATAACAATGTGTTAGGAAGTTCTATAGATTTCAAACTGCTACAATTACTGAACGCACCGCTACCGATGTTGATTAGGCGTTCCGACAGTGAAATGGAAGCCAATTGGCTACAACCACTGAATGCTCCACTCCCTATTGTTTGGAGTTCCAATGGCAAAGATACTGATGTTAAGGAGGAACAACCACTAAAAGTGCTTTCTTGTATTTCTACTACATTTTCTGGAATGCTGATAGCCGTCAGTTTGCTGCATTCGCTGAATGTATTTCTTCCAAGAATGCCAAGACCCGCAGGTAGTGTTACGGAAGCAAGTTCTGTACAGTTATAAAAAGCATGCTCATTGATGACTCCTACATTCTGGGGTATTTCTATACTTTTAAGTGACTTACAGTAATAAAAAGCATAACCTCCAATAACCGCTAATTCCGATGGCAGTGTAACGGATGCTAAATTGGTGCATCCATAAAATATATAACCTGATAATTCGTTTATATTGTCAGGTAATACTATATTGGTCAGTGCAGTACAACCGTAAAATGCATAACCTCCGATTGCTGCTAAATCCGGAGAAAATGTAATTTGAGATAAAGAAGTGCATTCTTGGAAAGCCGAATAATCAATAGATGTGATATTAGACAAGTCTATGCTTGACAGGGAACTGCATTTAAAAAAGCAACTACCACCAATTCTTTTTACCGAAGAGGGAATCTCTATACTTTCTAATGCGCTACACCCCTCGAAACAATTGTAGCTTATCTCTCCAACTCCATCAGGTATATCTATACTCTTTAGTTTAATACAGTTCTGGAAAGAATAGCTATTTAGATAATAAAGAATATCAGGCATGTCTATTGATTCCAAATTTACGCAATTAGCAAATGCATATTCATATATAGATGTTACATTTTTAGGCAATGTTACCGATGTCAACCTATTCATATTATAAAACATCTGATTTCCTATTGTATTTTCAGAAGTCTCATTCTGAATATAATAAGCGCCACCTCCACTCACAATGCTTGCCTCTTTCATGTTCAAGACTCTTAATTTCAGCATCTGTCGGATACACTTAATGTCCGCCCCATTCAGCGAACCACTTACTATTAATTCTTCCGTAGTGGCTTTATTATCTCCTAACTTTTTTTCCAGAGTACCAGCCACATCTACGGTGATAGTTTGGGTTTGTGCAAAACTTTGCATTGCCAGGCATAAAAAAGCTACCAGCCACATACCTGCATTTACTTTCATTCCTTTCATATCTATTATTGTGTTTTATTTTCATGATTTTTATTTTCATTCATTTCTCATATCTGCGACAACTTACCGCGGAGGTACCGGCGGATTATTATCATCCTCTCCCGGTTCATCCTTTTCAGCTTCCGTTGTGATGTAGGCAGTATAGCTATAGCCTGTGCCTTTCTTGTTTACTGCATACGAACGTATGTAATAAGTTGTATTAGCAGTTAAGTTGCTGATTATCGCTTTTAGCATATTTTCGTTCAACGTTGCCGGAATGTCAGTACATCCTTCAGCACCCCTTGTAGGTTCACTGTTTGTACTGCTCCAGACGAAGCCGGATTCCGTTATAGGCTGCTGCCCATTATCTGCAACTGAAGAGGCAATCTCCAAGCGCGTCTTGTAACGTCCTGTACATGTCACTTCGTTCATTGTCGGAATCTTACCTTCCACCTGAATCGGTGGCTGATTATCATCGTCACCCGGTGGAAGCTTGTCCGTTTGGAAAGAGAATTGGCCGGAATAACTGCGTCCGTTTTTATTTTCACTCCACGCCATCACATAATATGTACTGTTTGCAACCAGTGTATCTACACGTAGCGTGATGTCATTGCCGTTCAATGTTCCTGTGGCATGAGTGCCACTCTCTTCAAGCCCCCAAGATTGTGTACGGCTCCATGTGAACCCTGCCTTGGTAATGTCCGCACCTCCGTTCGAGCTGATACGGGCTTTCATCGTTACTGTCTTTGCCGCAATGTTACTGAACGTAACTTCACCATTGACGGGTGTGGAAGAACTTCCTGTCACAAAAACGATGGGCGAACTGTATCCGGTGCCTGCACTGTTAGTGGCGTATGCGCGTACCGTATAGGAAGTATTGTATTGCATGGGAGGTTGCTGCATGGTCGCCTCAAAACTCAATGAGGATATTGCGGTGGAGGATATTGTCTTTCCTGTATAATTACCATTGTCGAGTGTCGGTATTCCACCTTCGCCTATGCTCCACACAAATCCTCTTTCAGTAATAGCAGATCCGCCGTCTGACGAAATCATGGCACGTGCCCGCGCATTGTCATCCTTGATATCGGTCACAGTCAGACTGCTTACAGAGGGGGTGACTATAGTGGTTGTTCTAAGTTCGCTTACCGGACTGTAAGCCACTCCGTTCTTGTTGATAGCGTATGCGCGTATGTAGTATAAGGTGCCTTTGGACAAGTTGCTCAACCGCGAGCTAATCTTATTACCTTGTGCGGTTGAAATTACTTTCGTATGATCGATGGTAGGCGGCGTTGCCTTGTCTGTATGGTAACAAACTCCTTTCTCCGTAATCGTAGCACCTCCATCCGAAGTTATTGTGGCTGCCACGGTAGCTGCGGTCTCAGCTATCTCGCTCAGCTTTATTCCGCTGACACTGGGAGCGAATGTTTCGTACGTGGTGAATTCTTTGGTTGCGCTGTAGGTTGCTCCATTCTTGTTAATGGCATACGAACGCACGAAATAACGGGTTCCTTTGGTCAGCTGGTTCATTTGCACAGAAATATCATTCCCGGTTTTCGGGTCGGCAAGATAACTGCCGTCCGTATTTTCTTTGGAGGGTTCCCTGTTACTTGCTGTGGATATTACCCAGCAAATACCTTTTTCTGTAATCTCGCTTCCTCCATCATCGGTCACGGAAGCGGTAGCCATACCCGATGTTTCGCTGATGTCATTTATATCGGGTGAACTGACTGCCGGTTTGCTGGTACCCGCAGTGTTGAATTGCAGGGGAGCGCTGTAGAAAGTACCGTCGCGTGTGGTGGCAAACGCAGCTGCATAATAAGTCGTACTTTCGTTGAGTCCACTGATCGCTGCTTTTATGCTGTTTCCACTTTCTTGGGAAATTATCGGATTATCTTGGTTAGT
>NZ_CBVI010000059.1 GCF_000513195.1 Bacteroides timonensis
AGTTTGTCTTATCCTGCTCAAATCGGAATGAGGTATAAATATTGGTTTTCGAACGGCATCAAAAATACGCAATTCTATTGGGAATGTCGCTATGTAATCTACTAAGAAATCTAAAACTGCATTTCCGGATGTATTATTCTAGTTGTATACGAGATAATTCCTCTTCCGTTTGTCCTTTCCATTCTTATGGCTTATATTTGCATGACAAGATAAAACAACTTGTAATAATACAGTTATGAAACACCCTGATCCGCAATGTCAGCAACGGCAAGAAGCATTTCTGGAGCAATTGCCCGAAGACAAAAGAGCATTTCATGCGAGAATGTTCCGTATAGGAAATGCATCCTATGTTTATCACAGTCAGGCGCTTTCCACCAATGATAGTAGATTGTGGGAGTATTATCAGGATTGGTTGGCGGGATTGCCTGCAAATATTGCGCCGGAAATGGAAAAGCGGGGCCTTGAATACTGCAAAGGGAGCTATATGTTTACCCGTTATGTCAATGAACGCAATGATCTTGGAATGAGAGATTGGATGAAGGAGCATTTGTCCGAAGAAGATTACCGATACTATGAGCAGAGCTCCCAAAAGTCGGATAATGAAGAATAATATTGGCCACCTTCGCCTTGAAGAAGTGAGAATGGACGATTGGCAGCTAAAAGCTTTTTGAAATGAGAGTTTATGCCGTTTTAATCGTTTTGGCAGGTTGGGGAGTGCTGGCTGCGTTCAGTGCCTATGCAGGTTATTGGAGAAGAAAGGCTGCTTGGGCTTTACTCATGTATGGGAAGAATGCCCGGTGGCGTGACCAGCGGGAACAAGCTGCCCGACAAGCGTTGATGGCCGGTAACAAAGAGGCTATTAAGTTATATGCATTGGCTTGTCCGGAAAAATTTGATAAGGAAATCCCACTCACACCTTTTTACCGGAATCATATAAAGTGTATTTTTTCAGACTATTATTATTCCAAACGTTATCAGGACTGGCTTGCAGAAGACCAATGGAACTTCACGCGTACAGTCTATCAGTTTAAGGAGGGTAAGGATACCTGCGATCAGTACTTCGCGCGTGCATTTAAAACTCTGCACCCGGGATGCGAACTCACCATTATGTTTATGCCATGTAGTACCGAGTACCGCTATCGGGAACGTTTCTCTTCATTAGCGCGTTTCTTTATGAAGTTCCGGGATGTCCATTCTGGCTTGAACTATATCACTTTCATAGGTGAAAGAGAGTGCAAGCATACGGCTCAGAGGCGTGATGATGTAGATGAAAGTCCAAATTATACCATCAGCGAATCCGTAAAAGGTCGGAAAGTAGTCATTGTAGACGATTTATTGACCACCGGACAAAGCCTTTTTACTTATGCGGATCATCTAGAAGCTTCAGGCGCAGAGATCATAGGTGCTATTTTCTTGGCAAAGACTTTCTTGTTACCCTCTGATTTCAAGGTGAAATGGATGGTTTGGAAGGAATACCTCCTTTCATAAGTTTTTAGGCAATTCTGCTTATAATTTGGGGATAATTTTGCCACCTTGTTTAAGGACTTTAGGAGGAATATCTAATTTTGAGGCTTGTTCCATTTTATATAATATTGGTATTTTTGACTTCTTCCTTGTATTGCTGGTATAATATCATAGGACATCTCCCCAACGGTCTTTGTGAAGACGAGTAAACTGTTGTAGAGAAGATGAATAAAATTCCTTTGTGATATCGGACAATGGAATATATTCAAACGATAAGCGGTAACGAATCAGTTCGGTACGATTTTTGTCAGCCAGTTATGAGGAGATACGTCAAACTCTTGTGTGAATTTTAGTTCATCCTGCCTATCTCTTGAGAGTTTTCTGGGAGAGCCGACAGCATGAATTTCTCTTCTGTGGGCTATTTCAGCCGTTATGTTGTCAAGCATTTTGGTATGTCGCCCAGCCAGTACCGGGCGACATTGCTGCCGAAAAGATGAATTATCCTATTTCTCAGGTATCACTTCGTTTTGGCAGTTTCTGGCATTTATTTTCTTTATCCATGACGATACGGTCTTTCGGGCTTGTTCCTGTGAGTTCTGTGCCACACTTCCTTTAATAGCAAGTCCTTGTAAGATGTTTGCACCTTTGCAGGAAGCCTTCAGTGATTTTTCTGTGCCGGACAATCCGCTGCCTTCATGTGTGCAGAAAGGAATAACTGTTTCTCCTTTCCAATCATGCTGCTCGACGAAAGAGTACACCACCATCGGCATATCTCCCCACCAATTGGGAAATCCTATAAAGATAACATCATAACCTTCTGCTGCAATGTCCGCTTGCAATGCCGGGCGTGCGTTGCTTTCCTTCTCCCGTTTTGCCACATCGGTGCAGGCATGATAATCTTCGGGATAGGGCTTTACGGTCTTTATCTCAAACAGTTTGCCGTTGGTTTCTTCGGCTATCATTTCTGCAACGATATGGGTGTTGCCTTTTTTGATGTTGCCCACGGCGTAGTTTTCTCCGGTACGCGAGAAGTAGGCTACAAGAACTTTCTTTTCACTGTTACTTTGTTGTTGTCTATTGGTCTTGCTGCTATTGCCAGCACAAGACGAGGATGTAAAAAGTGTCATAAGTAAAATTGCGATTGATATTATTTTCATCATTTTATTATTTAAATTCATTTAATAAGTTGAAGCACGAGCCTTAGAAATCAGCCATAGTCCATTTCGTTTAACAAGTTCAATATCCTGCTGCAAACGCCATGTATGCCGACCACCACCGAAAATGGCAGCGTTCACACGGGTTTTACCAACCATCGAAGCATGTTCTCCATCTACCGTAAGTAGAATTATGTCGTCATGTTCGGCTGTATAATAGTTTAATGTACCGTTCAGCACTGCGTTGATAAACTCTTCTTTCGGCTGGCGCATACCGGTCATGTGGACAAGGATGAAACTTTCGTCCAATATTTTATCCATTCCGGCAGAATCCTTTACCATCATAGCTCTGTACATCTCCAGATAGCACTGTTTTGCTATCTCCTCCATCTCTTTGCCCATAACGACGGTTTCTTTATCAGGTTCGTCCTCGGATGAAACGGAACAAGCACTCAAGCCCGTACACGACCATCCGAAAACAACCAATATCAGTCCTAAACAAGCGGAACGCATCTTCAATTATTTTTTTTAAGATTCAACCTTTCCAGCCATGCGTTCACGGTCTGTCTACCACTGCGCACATCCTGCCCCCGCATACCGAATGTTTCCAGATAGCTCGCATTTGGGAAATAGGACTTCAAAAGAGAAGTACAACTGCCAACTCCGCTACCTTCGTGCGTGCCGAAAGGGATTATCGTCTTACCAGCCAAGTCATACGATTCATAGAAAGTACGCATAATCATAGGTGGAGCGGCATACCATATAGGAGAGCCGACAAACACGGTAGAATAGTCTGCAAGATTTTCCAAACGATTCTTGATGGCAGGGCGTGCATTGCTCGCTGTCTCTTGCTGGGATACCTGCCGCATCTCGTCATAATTGGTAGGATAAGGCACTTCCGGCACAATCTCAAATACATCACCTTCCGTATAATCCTTGATATATCCGGCTAAAACAGCCGTATTTCCCACTTCCACCTGACCGACCGCATAATTCTCTCCTGTACGGGAAAAATAAACAATCAATATTCGCCCGTTTGATTCCGGTTGGGAAGGATTCTCTTCCTCTTCCATAGGCGGCGTGATTTCAGAAGTGTCTTCACTGCCGCACGAAAGCATGAATAGGCTCAGGAAGCAAACCTGTATAATCAAAAATATTCGTTTCATCTTCTTTGTTATTTTAATGTCTTCATGTCAATCACATAGCGGAACCTGACTTTCCCGTCCTTCACATTCTGATAGGCGTCTTCCACTGCTCCGGCATCCGCCTTGATGATTTCCACTTCGGGATAGATACCATGCGCCACTGAATAGTCCAACATCTCCTGTGTTTCCTTGATGCCCCCTATCTGTGAACCAAAGACGCTGCGGCCACCTTGCCAGATGAATTTATCCAAACTGATAGTCGGCATTTCCGAAAAGGCCGGCAACCCGACAATACCGAACTTTCCGTTGAATATCAGCATTTTGAGGTACATATTCATGTCATAATTGGCAGGGATAGTACTCAATATAAAATTGAAGCTGTTATTCAGATCTTTCAAATCTTCTGTATTGTTCACATTCACGTATCTTTTTGCGCCCATCTTCAAGGCATCGGCACGTTTGTCTTCCGTAATATCGAACACAGTTACCTCAGCGCCCAAAGCAACGGCATATTGAACACCCATGTGTCCCAATCCGCCATATCCTGCAACGCCTACCTTATCACCCTTCTTCACTCCTGCAAAATGGATAGGCGAATAGGTTGTGATTCCTGCACAAAGAAGCGGGGCTACTTTACTGATGTCGGCATTGGCAGGTATCTTGATGGCAAAATCGGCATTGAGGACATAATTGTCTGAATATCCGCCTTGAGTGGACTCGTTATCGTGATATTGGTCATGGTCGTGATAGGTCAAGACCACATCCGGACAATATTGTTCCCTGTCGTTCCTGCATTCCTCGCACTCATGGCAAGCATCAATCATGCAACCTATTCCGGCATAGTCGCCCACTTTGAATCTTGTTACATTCTTACCCACTTTCACTACACGACCTGCAATTTCGTGACCGGGAACCAGCGGATATTCCTCTTTGCCCCAATCGCTATACACATGATGAAGGTCACTGTGGCAAATGCCTGCATAAAGTGTTTCTATTTGGATTTCATTGTCGCCAACAGCATGGCGAGAAAACTCGTAGGGAGCAAAATTCCCTTCACTTGATTGTGCCGCAATTCCTCTGGATGGAATACGGGGTTCGTTCTGCTGGGCAGAGAGAGTGCCTGTTGTCAATACACACATTGCTATTAGTCCTAATTGAATTGATTTAATCATATTCATTTATTTATATAGGGTTATTATTGTTGCGGTTTCAGCGGCCCGTAGAAGAAAGAAGCCGTTGCGCCGCCGTCTATCAGAAAGTTCGCTCCGGTGATGAAAGCACCCTTGTTGCTCATCAGTAGCTCCGCCACATTTGCCACTTCATCCGCCGTGCCGGGACGGCCTGCGGGACAGTTGGCGAACATATTCTTGTAGAAGTCACCACGGGGACCGTTGAACTCGTCGATGGCAAGCGGAGTGACGATGATACCCGGAGAGATGGAATTGATGCGCGCACCCCGTTCTCCCCACTTTACGGCTTCCGCCATGACACGCTTCACGTTGCAACGCTTCGCCATCTGATAGGCATGGAGCGTGTCACGGATGTTTTGCGGTTGCAGCACTTCGAGCGATAAGAGTTCTTCAGTAGGAACAGTAGCAAGCTGCTCATCCACTTCAGGAAGAAGCGCAGGCATACGGTGTCCCGACTGACTGGAAATCGTAATGCCGACACCGCCTTTGCAAATAACCTTGCCGACCTCTTCAAGCAACACCGCCGTGCCATATAAATCCACTTTCAATATTGTTTCAACGGATGCTTGACTGGGCGATACACCTGCGGCATTCACCAACATCGAGATTTCACCGTGCTTCTGTGCCTCTGCTATCAACCTCGATATAGAGGAACGTGAAGATAAATCCATCTCCATCGGCACTACATCAAATCCGGCATTGTTCATTGTCCGGGTGATGTCTTCCGCATTCTTCATACTTTTATCACTGAGGATAATTTTCTTTCCGGCTCCCATACGACGGGCTATTGCCATGCCTATCTGTCCGGCACCCGTCAGAATCATTACTTCCTTTTCCATTGTAAACTGTTTTATAAGTTAATATTTCTTCTTAATAAAGTCTTTTGCGCAATGCATAGAAACCGATGCAAGCCGATAATGCTAAAAACACTATACCCAAGCACAAGATGACGGAATAGCCGATATGGTCGGCCAAGAGCCCCCATCCGCCTGCGGTCAAAGCGCCACCACAAGCAAAGGCGATGGAGATGTTGGAATATATCTGTGCATAATTTCTGCTTCCGAAAACAGTTCTTACCAGCATCAGCGTTTGCACGGTTACTCCTGCATAAGCCCAGCCGAAAAGGAAACCGCCCGTGAGGGTCAGCCACAGTCCTGTAAAATGTCCGGTCAAGAGCAATATCAGTCCGGTAATGCCCAGCACGGCAGTCATCAAGACACCCAACCTGTTGTTATAGTCATTGACTGCTCCCAATGCTATTTTCCCAACTGTGGCTCCTATCATTACAGCCGAAGCGACAAAGGCGGCTTCTTCCAATGAAAAACGGAGTCCGGTCACATAATCGGGAATAAACAGGTTCAACGTGGATACTGAAATCATCAGAAAGGCAAACAGCAGCAGTGAGTAAAATTCCGGCATACGCAGTGCCTGTGTATATCCCACACCTTCACTTGCCTTTATGTTCTCCTTAATTACAGTCTCGCCATAAGACTGTACGTTCTTGTCTTCAGGGTAATCACGCAACAGAAGTCCGATAACCGGACTTATTATAAGCAAGATGATAGCGCCGAAAATGCTATAAGTCATTCGCCAGCCATATTCGGTTATCAAGTAAGCCCCTAACGGATTGAACAGGACACCGCCTATGCCCGAAGCCGCACTGCAAATGCCAATGAAGAAACCTACACGGCTTTTAAACCAACGATTTATCAAAATGGGGAAACTCAGGTAGAGCAGAAATGCCAGCGTAACGCCCAGCACGCTGCCTGCCACATAAAACTGCCAGACTGAATTGAAGAAAGACATCACAACCAGACATACGCCCATCACTACCGAACTGACTGACAGCAATAGGCGTGCGCTGTATTTTTCCATCATCCGCCCTGCCACCGACAGGGCAAGCGACGATAACAAGTAATTAAGCGACATATATACGCCCAGTTTTCCCACCGATACCCCCAATTCTGTGCTGACGGGTTGGTAGAAAATCCCGGCACAACTCATCACCAATCCTACATTGACTCCCATTATCAGACAACAGCAGAATACAATGACATATCCGTAATGTATCACACCTTTACTCTTTATTATTCCTTGTTTCATATCGACTCGCTTTAGATTATTTTTCTGACGACAAAGATAGAGGTATCCTTTCCATTACCACTTAGCGGATTTACTGATTGACTTCATCATTTTACTGATTTTATACATAGAGTAACCGCCTGATTATTTGCAGCTTCACGAATTTACAGATTCGTTTACCCTATTTACAGATTTACTCATATCAGTGATTATCATTGTCAAGGAATGACTACCTTTACAGCGAAAATCATAAAGAACATGGAAAAGGAGGTATTAAATTTCAATTCTATAGCCGAATACAACGAGGTACTCGGCGTGGAGACTTTGCATCCGTTGGTCAGTATCATCGACTTGTCCAAAGCCAAGCCCATGCGCCACATGCGGCATACATTCAGCTTCTATTCAGTCTATCTGAAAGATGAGAAGAACTGCGACTTGCTCTATGGCCGTCGATACTACGATTATCGCAAAGGCTCTGTGCTCTGCATGGCTCCCGGTCAGGTTATTGGGGTAGAGGATAACGGCGAAGAATTTCAGCCTAAAGGCTGGGCATTGCTTTTTCACCCTGACTTGATTGTTGGAACACCTTTGAACAGACTGATGAAAGAATACACGTTCTTTTCTTATGAATCCAACGAAGCTCTCCATCTGTCCGAACGTGAGCGGGAAGTCTTTATGGACAGCCTGCACAAAATACAAGACGAAATGGAACATAGCATAGACCGTTTTAGCAAACGCCTGATTGCTTCCAATATCGGGTTGCTGCTGGATTATTGTCTCCGCTTCTACGAACGACAGTTCATTACCCGGCATGAGGTGAACAACGACATTATTTCACGTTTTGAAACATTGCTAAATCGCTATTTTGAGGGAGGGAAAGCAAAGACGGACGGAATTCCTTCGGTAAAATACTGCGCATCCGAACTTTGTCTGTCGCCAAATTATTTCGGTGACTTGATAAAAAAAGAAACAGGATGCACTCCAATAGAAACCATTCAGAATAAAACAGTGGAATTGGCGAAAGGTCTGCTTGCCGAGAAAGAAATGAGCATCAGTGAAATCGCCTATGAACTTGGCTTTCAATATCCGCAGCATTTTACCCGTATATTCAAGAAAATAGAAGGGTGCTCTCCAAATGGATATCGGCTGAAAATTTGATAAAAATATCGTTTTCCATTTGTGGAACGTTCCCAAATGAGTGTCATTTGGAGAAATATAAACAAAACATCTGTTGTCAGTTCTTTCATACCCAGAGAACTGAATGCCTTGTAACAGGTGAAAAGAAGGTCATGAATCAATGTGGGTGTGGTACTTTCAAACTCATATGTTATGATAGTCTTTATCTCGTTCTCTGTCAGACACTCTTGCTCTTTCACGTCGGGGCTGATATGTAGAGTTTTTCGGCATCCTTGTATTCCACATGTGACTGTATATTGAAAATTGTTATGCTTTCTGCAACAGAAATGAAGGTAATAGGTAAATACTTTGTTTTATAGAGAATATCAAAAATCAATTTAATATTTTGGTTGTTTAGAATTAAATTTGTACTTTTGTAACAAAATCAAGGGCATAGACTCTTGATAACAATATGTAGAATCTCGGTTTTACCGAATCAATGATAACAGAACTCGTTTGCATCCCATATGAACTGCAGGCGAGTCATTTTTTATATGAGCAACCAAAAATCAAGGACTGTAGAAGACAAGGCATTATTTCTACGTTGTTGTATTTGTGTAATGCTATATGTCCACAGAACACAATAAAAAAAGAAATACTCGATTTATTTGAAAATCATCCTGATATCCCTATATTTAAATCAGGCTTTACAAAAGATTGGCGTAAAAATCCACTTTGGAGATAAACAGTATTATATAAAGAAAGTCGTTTAATCTGTAAATAACAAAGCTTGCCTGCACAACCCGTTCTCATCGATCATAAAGGTAATGGTAGCCACCGTAAATCTGAATTCGAGAATATGAAATGGCGTAAACCAAGTATAGCTGACACTATTAGGATAAAACATCTTTATAGCTCGTTCTGATAACCCGATATATCCAGATAAATTAATATATGAAATCTTAGGCCTGAAAGGAGAACTATTCTGAAAGATATATCTCCTCGCATACAAAGAATACTGCATGCAATTGTGGACACAGAAATCCGGTCTGTACAGGGAATGAATACAAAACGAGTTGTAGAGTGTTTTAAGAAACGACTGATATAGATTTTTTAATAGATAAAAATATTCTGTTTTTTTCTGCATGTCCGAACAATTTGTCTTAATTAACAAAGTACAACATATAAATGTTCAGAAAAATCAATGGATATTTGCCTTTTTTCATATCCATCCTGTTCGTTACCTTCTGCAATCTGTCGAATTTCCTAAAAGTTTCTGTCAAATATCAGAGGAAAGCAAAAATCAAGATAAATCAGGATAACTATTCTGTATTTCAAGAGAGTAGTCCTGTTTCCCCAGTTTCTCACTGTCTATCTGCTTGACATTATTTTAGTTAAACATTCCGGCAAGAAGCCCCCATTTCCCATTTCCATCCACTGCGCCTCTTTTACCATAACGCCTTCATCCTCAATATAATATTCATATACACTCGGTTTGTAGCCGGACAATGAAGCCAATACATCTGGGGTCATTTGCGCAAAATGCTCCTCAATTTTGTCCGTCCAATAACTTTCCAGCCCGTTCTCCTGGGCCATATCCCGGAACTGCATTACGGCATCAGCCGTCTGCCGGATAATATCTTCGGTACACTTGATACCAAACCGCCTGCCGAATTCTATCAGATCATCACGATTGATATCCGTTTTCTTACCGGCCACCTTCAGATAATGCATCGGGTCGAATCTGTTACCCGGATTCAGGCAAGAGAAAGTCAGGTCATAAGCAGGTGTGATATGCCAGTCACCTCCCTCCTCCATCATGAACGAGAAGTTCTTGATGTGCGCATCCACATTGGTATTGGTAGTGATAATATTGAATACCATCCGGCGATAAGTTTCCTCCTTCTCCTTATAAGGAAGACCCAAATCCTCGCAGACATACATCAAATCCTCATAACTGTTGGCATCGGGATTCATAGCGGCGAGTGATTGCGTATGCACCTTCCTGTCATCCTTTCTGTCATATCGTTCGGTTAGGAAATGTTTATTCCCGCCGATGGTTATCAGTTCGCAGGGCATCATGCCGATACCCGCCTTTTCAGCAATTTTACTATATATGAATTCCACCACGGTCAGAGGATAATAGTCTTTCTCCGCAAATTTCAGCAAATAATATGTATATTCATCAGGCAGCATAATTTACCCCGAACGGATTTCACCAGTCCGGTTGTTACGGGCAATTACCGCTTTGGTATGCTGTCCGCCCGCTGAGGTACCCACCTCATAGAGGCTTTCCAACGACAAGTCCTTATGAAGGCAGGCAACCCATAGAAGATGTCATCGTATGGTTGTGCTTTAAGAGGTTGAAGTTTGATAAAGTCCTTAGCTTCGTCACTCAATACTATTTTTATAGTTCTTCCATTCATTGCCTCTAGTTTATGGTACAAAGATACGCATACCCTTTTTTCTAAAGTTTCTGGTATCATTCCTTTTATCGCTATTCATGTGTCAGGCTTACGGCTTGTCAAATGAATAACTTGTCACCTGAACAGCCGTATATTGTTCACTTAATTTCTGTACGGCAATATAAATAAGAAGAGCATGACGGAGTGGCTATAATTACCGCCCCTGATTTATAAATCAGGGGCAGTGTGCTCCACAGTTCCCACAAAAAGCCTTGTCGGGAGACAGTGGTGTGCCGCATGACGGGCAGAAACGCCGGGCATGGCCTTCCGTAGCAGACGGGGCGGAAACGGTCGGTGCGGGAGGTTCCGGACTGGCAACAGACGGCCCGGCATAAGCAGGCTGCGCTCCATCCTGCCCCTTTCGGAATAGCTCCTTGAACTTCTTGGAGAGCCCGATCAGTTTGCCGTAAAGGTCGAAGGTGATTTGCGTATTCGGGGCCACTTGCATATAGCTGCTCATCATTTTTACCAGAATCCAGCTATCAATGAAGGCATATTTTACAGTCCATGCAAGAAGTAGTGAGACGACGAACGCTACAAAACCACTCCATCCCAACAGCCGGAGCAAACCACCGAAGATAACGAATGCCACCAAAGTGACTATCACAACGGAAAGAATGACGACCAATGTGGTCTTTGCAGCATCCTTCAGCAATGTTTTCCAGTTCTGTGCGTAAATCACTACCCCGTCGGCTGCCGATTTATAGGCATTCTGTTCGGGATGATAGAATGTATATCCCAGACAGCATTCATCAATATATCCCAGAGAGATGTCCAGAAACATATTCATTACATTCTTCACACCGTTTGCACCGGGAATGGCTCCCAGCAGTCCGCTGGTCAAACGTCCTAAAGCACGCTGGAGCTGTTTCACGGAACCGGCTATCAGTTTGTCCAGTGCAAAATAGACATTAGAAGTTCCGAAACGCTCTTTCACCATAGCCTTGCCTGTAGCAACCGGGTCGGCAGGTACGTTTCCGGTTTTGAATGCCATGGCAATGACCGCTACATGACCGGCCTTTACCAGATAGCCGATGTAATGGTTCAAAATAAAATTCACCACTCCCACTACTCCCAGCCAGATGAAGAACATTACCGCCCCTACCCCTTCGCTGGCGAAGAGTACGGATATGCCCATCAGGAGGGCAAAGAGCACAATGGCTATCAATATATTCAGCAGCCCAAGTCCCAGCTTTATCCAGCCGAAAACGAGAGTTTTGGAAAATACTTCTTTTGCTGTCATAATCATTTTAGTATTTTATATTTACCGATAACGGGGAGTTCTTTCGCCTTTCCATTCAGCGCATTGATGATTCCGATGACGGCCAATACCGTAAAGACGATGTAGACTAGGTTCAGAACCGTACCACAGAGTGAATATATCTCCCATAAACCCAGTCCCCGCCATAAAAGCGAGCGCAGGAGCATGGTAAGAATATAATCGACTATCCACCAGCCGAACAAGGCAATGAACAGTGTCAGTCCCTGGTTGGCATGATAGCGGGCGAACTTGGAGTCTTTCGCCGCAAATATCGGGATGAACACCAATATGCCGAAATAAGAAAGTATGGCCATTACCTTGTTCTGCTCAATATCTGCCTTGTCGAAGTCGGCAGTACTGTCAGTTGTATTGTTCAGGTTTCCCAGTTTATTACCCAAGGCATCGGCTGCTGCGGTTGCTTTTGTCGTTACTTCTTGGCCTTCGGTTTGTACCGTCTGCGGTGCAGGTCGGGGTTCCGGGTTCTGTACTGTTTCATGGGCCGGTTGAGTCGCATTTATTTGCAAAGGTGCGCCGCAAGCCGGACAGAACTTTACACCTTCTTCTACTTTTTGTCCGCATTTTCCACAGAATGCCATAGTTATTTCCTCCTATCTTTTAGTTTATATCAGTAATGCTTGTTCCGTATTCTTTCAGTGCGTCTATCGTATCGCCAAAGAATAATCCTCCTACCAGAAAGAGCAATCCTCCCAGTACCGATGCAATCACCATCCACACCAGCATGGCTCGGGCAAAGTTCCGTTTGTTCACCTTCTTGCAGCCGCCACATGCCCAGATGATCAATAGAATCAGATTGATGAATGGGAGCATCATCAGGAACATGATTCCGATGTAGCCTCCCGTCGAGATGGGCTCTTCCTGATAGGCAGTGGCCGTTGGTGCTGCATATATCGGAGCAGGCTGCGGTGCTTGCTGCATGGGCTGCTGTATGACGGGCTGCTGCACGGCTTGTTGTCCCGGTTGTGCAGGGACAGCCTCTTTCATAGCAGCACCACATAAGGTACAAAACCTGATGCCGTCGGGTACTTGGTTTCCACAATTAGTACAAAATGCCATAGTAAATCCTCCATTGTTTTTGTTGGTTATTCTACTTTCGTACCGCAGGAACCGCAGAAGTGATTACCTGCCGCTATCTCTATTCCACAATTGGGACAGAAACGTTTCCCGGCGGATACCGGAGCGGACAGTTTGCTTCCGCATTCCTGACAGAAGTTTGTTCCTTCAGGGTTGTAACTTTCGCAATTAGGGCAACAACGGCTTGCTTCTTTCGTTTCACGGTGGGCTGCTTCTTCGGCTTCGGCACGCTCCTTGGCAGCCTTTTCCTCTTTGGCTGCCTGTATGTGTTGTTTGGCTGTGCCCTTCTCAATGTCGAGCCGTTCCAATTCAGCTTTCAGTTCCGGAAAACGTTCCGCACCGTCAGACTCATAAACTTGTCGTCCCAACTGTGCATAAGCGGCTTCTTCTTTTTGCGTAAGGTCTTTCAAATCGTTTTGCGCGTTGAAGATCTTCACGTCAGGATCATCCTGCGGCATTATGCCGGAAAGTCCTTTTACTATTCCTTCCAATATTCCAGACATGGTTCATACTTTTGGGAGTTACTCATTCGGCAAAGCTTACATCTACAAATTCCCGTATTGCCTTCACGCTCTTGTCAGGGGAAAGGATGGTGATTTCCACTTTATGTTTGCCGGTCGATAAATCCGGCGTATAATGGAATTTCACATTATACGAGTTGGTCAGTGCGCCAGTTACGGGAAGAGACTCCAGAGTTACTCCCTCAAAATTGGATGGAGCGTCAATGATATAAGTTCCTCCTGTATAGTCGGACATCAGCCACGGCTTTTCTTCGTATAAATCCTGCCAAGAATAAGAATCACCATAGCTTCTACTGCCACTGAACACGGAGTGAATGGTTCCTTGCCAAACTTTCCAGTCATCTTGGGAAGCGATGGAAGAGACAGAGAATTTGGCATTTCCATTGGGCTGGTTCGGCTCGTCTGTAAAGTTCACATAGATGCGGTTGGCTCCGGGGCGGAATGTATAATGCTCGTCTGCAAAATGTAAGGCTGCGGCTCCACATTCATACCATCCGGTACTATAATCGGACGCGGCTGTTTCCAGTTCAGCGGCACGTGTTCCCTCAAATTCTACGGTACGGTAGGTTCCTTGATATCCTTCTCTGTTCAGGTAGGCGGACAAGTCCTCATACGTGCCCAGATCTATACCTCCGTTAATATCCCCGTCATAACCTACGCAACCTAATTGCAGATCCAATAGTCCGGACAATTTTAATGACCAGGCATCAACCTCCTTCGCCAATTGATCGGCTTCCTCACTCATGCTGCCGGAGTTATCTATCAGAAATACCACATCGGCAAGAGCCTTCTTAGTTGCCCGCGTTTCTCCGGTACTCTCGGCTTTAATGCTCCGGGGTACACCGTCTATTTCCAGCCAGATGTTCTGTTCACCCGTAGCAGTGCCATGGAGTTTCATCCATTCACCGGTTAATTTGTTGAAGATACCCGTCATATTCATATTGACTACCTTATAGCCATTCAGCTTTTCCGTAGCAAAGCCCACATTAGGAATACTGACGTTGGATTCTGCTGGATTGACTTCCGGGCTGGGCGTTGCTTTGCTGTTGTCGGGAATTCCGGTTGCGAGTTCAATATCCTTGCCGGAATCATCATCTTTGCTACAGTTTGTCAATAACAAACCAAGCGATACTAACAATAACCATCTGAGTTTCATAATCTTCTTTTTTTAAGGTTCAACATTATTTTATAATTGTAAACTGCTATGTCCGCATAAGCATAATAGACAGTGGAATGCGTTTCCCTGATTTTTTAATTGACAGAATCCGACTCTGTTTTTCAGTTCTTCACCCGCATTTACCGCAACAAGTCATAGTCGTTTTGTTTTTATTTTATCCATGTTACTTCTGTCGTTTTACCGAATGCCGTATCGGGGATGTCGAACGATAAGGCAACGACCTCACTGGTTGTCTTTCCGTCGAGTTTTGTCCGCATGGTGATTCCGTTCCAGACTGCTATTTCACCCTGCTTGTCTTTGTTGTAAAATCCGTCATAAACGGCGATGTTCAAATTCTCTGTCAACTGACCGGAATAGATATCGCACTCTTTACCACATATTTGGGTCGTGACGGTTTTCGAATAGCCTTTGGCTGTGAAATATCGAGTGAGATCCTGGATGTCGCTTGAGTAATAATTATTTACCGTCTGACGGGCACTTATATCCCCGATGTTCCACGAACCATCATCATACCCGTATCCCGTGTATCCTTCTCCTTTGATGTAAGTTTCGATGTAAACCGATTGTTCACCGTTGGATCCGAAGATATCCAAGCGTTTGTCACTTCCTTTGCGGGTGTAGATACACGTACCGCCGTCCACTGAGTATTTTGCGGCGAAGCCGCTCTCTTTCATTTTTTCGATTTTTGTTTCGGCTTTTCCCGTTGCCGTTTTCTTGTTGGCGTTTCCGCCGCTGCATGCGGTAAACATCGTTACTGCTGCCAGCCACATCATTGCTGTAAAAATCATTTTCATACCGTTACTATTTAATGTAAGTTATTGATTCTTTACGGCTTAAAAATAAAATTATTGTGCTTTCATAACCGTAAATCCGAATCGACCGAACAAATCCAAATCAGCTTCTACATGACACTGATATTTCACTCCATTATAGGTATATGTCCACCAGTGTGTTGTGCCTGTTCCCTCGTTTTCCGAAATCGGGTCGATGGAAGAAGCGTTGGCGGCACAAGCCTTGTAAAGTTTGTTGGCCCACGCCCTTGCGTCGGCAAAAGCCGGGATGTAACCGCTGCGGAACTTGGCTTCAAGTATGCCGGAGTAAGGGGTTCCGGCCGGTAGTTGAGCATATACATACTTGTCCAAACGAAGCACATTGGCCTTGAACACTTCCGTGTGCTTTGGAATAAACCCGCTTTCATCCGTTATGCCCATATCTTTCAAGATACCTTTCTGGTGGTTCAGATCCTGCATGGTGCGGGCGAAAGGTGTTAACTCAATCGCCATCGAAGAGCCGGGAACTTTCATACCTTTACCTTCGCGAAACACGATATCGTTGTCAAACCGGCATTGCATTTTTACATAGATCGACTGGTTGTCGCCACCCGTACCAACGGGAAAATAATATTCGATATTTATCCCGCCCCGATACGCAGAACCACGAAGTATCTGCTTTTTCGACTCCTTGTGCCGATTGCGATGCAAAAATCCACGATTATCCATCTGCTCGATCCACGCCATCACTTGTTGTGGTGTCGCATCATAAACTACCAACGGATAACTATCAGCCGAACCTTTGTCGGCATACAGTAGTTTAGCACCCTCCACCTGCGGGATGTTCAGCGGGCCGAACACCTCGTGCGGAAAACTCGCAGTTTGGGCATTGGTTGATGCAATTCCAAACACGGCAAGAAACATAAAAAGTAATCTTTTCATAATATTTTGCTGTTTATTGTTTATTTTCCAATAGTACTATCAGAGTCTCCAAACGATACATTCAAGTGGTTCTTAGTGCGAAGTTGAATATTCCAAATTATTATACCATCGGGCGGCAATGTCGGCATAAGAGTAACAGACTGTCTTTTTGCTTAGCAACATATCGAGATGAAATGTTTTCCGATCCTGTTGCTGCCGCAATACATCCGGCGAAGCGGCAAAGCTGAAATTGTAGGCGGTGGCCAACAGCCGCACACGCTCTTCAGCCAAGAGTGTCGCAAACGAAGGTTCCCGCTCCAGCATCAATCGGACGAAAACAGCGACATACACACATTGCCATCTGTCATCGGTAAGCCGTTTGAGCCGATGCCGACGGGACTCACGGCTGTTTTGCAAATCGAAATACAGTTTGTACGTGTGCCGCAACGGACTGTTCATCCACGCCCTCTCGACCTGCTCGGCGAACGACGGTTTCATCTGGAAAGCGCCTATGGAGAAATTGGCCGACTCCTTGCCGCCTTGCACGTACAGCACATGAAGCGCCGCCTGCTCCATACAGTCCTTCAGGCGCGAATAGCGCAACCGTTCAGGGAAGATTATGGCCTCGCACTCGGCAGCATCCGCATCCAGAGAAACGAATATCTCACTCCATTCGGCTCGTCGGCAGGCTGCGTTTTCGGCAGCCCACGTCCAGTCCGCATCAAATGTCCGGGCGTAATCCCCGGAGCCTCCGGCAACGGGTAATGCCGCGGACAGCGTAGCCATCAGTATCAGAGCTTGTAGGTACATTTCATCAACCCCTCATTCGAATAATCCAGAATGATAAATTCCAATCTGTCGGAGTGGCGGCTCATGACAAGCGGATAGAGTATGGTTCCGTCGTGCAGCGTGAGCGACCCGTCGCGGCTATACACGGCCTTGCGTCCACCCCCGCGGAGGGGTATTTCGCCGTAGGTCTCGGTGGGTCTTGAAGCCTTGACTCGGAAATCGAACGGACCGTCGCCGTCCAGCTTGGTTCGCTTGCCGCCCGAAATCTCGTAGTAACTATTGTCGGTCTCGTTGTGAACCAACAACCTGCTGTTCTTGACGAAATCATCGACAACGCTGCCGCCGGCGACAAACCCTCCGGCAAATCCGCTTTCGGCCAAAAGCAGACGTTCGCCCTCTTTCAAGAGCGCGATCTTGTCATTTTTCACGGGCAATACCCCCGGTTGCGGGAACGAGGTGTAGGCTTCATTGAGAATGTCGATGCAATCGGTCACCACGTTAAGCGGCGCACGTCTTGCGGCACATCGTGGAATTAACTCTCCATCCGCCATGTCCGCATATAATTGTTCGGCCTCCGTCATCATTTTTTTTGCATTATCCAAACGCAATCGCAATCCGGACAAATAGATTGTCGCCGCACGGGTACGATAGTTTTTCATAAACCTGTCGGCTTCGTCGTAGAGGGAGTGAATCTTGACGGGATTACTCTCCGCCCATATCTGCTCGTAGATATCTTTGAGTTGCGACTCGTATTCCTCGGCTATCTGCCGGCAATCCTTCACCACGCCGTCTTCCGTTTTCCGCAATGCGGCTACCTTGTCGGCGTAAGCCGATGCCCTATCCTGGTACTTTGCGACCTTTGCAGAAAAAGCCGCCGATTTCTCTGCCGTCGCTATGACCCCAGACATGCTGTTCATCATCTCTTGAAGCATGGGCATCATCTCCTCGCTTATTTCCGCAGCTCGTTTCTTGTCGGCTTCGGTGAGGGTGCCTTTTCGCTCTTTGGCCTCTATGGCCTCTATCTCTTTCTGCAACTGGTCCAGACGCCCCTTTTTCGATGCCGCCATGTTGGAGATGTCTTCCGGACTGTTGCCTCCCATCATGTGGGCGGAGGCCTTATCTGTGAGCCGTTGCCGTTCGGACTCCGTGATATTGGGGTCTTCCAGCCGTTTCATCTCCTCGACGCTCAAGCCCAATATGCCGGTCAGCTCCCTGTAGATGTTTTCGCGTGCCGCCGCCATCTCCTCATCGGAACAGGCGTACTGCCGGTCGAGTTCATCCACCCGCATGTCGATGGCCGACAACTTGTTGTAATAGGCCGTGCGCGAGGCATCCGAGGGGGCGGCAATCTCGTTTGCCGAAGGCAGGGCGGGTAGCTCTTTGAGCAATGCCCGTGCATTGGCGGCACGGCTGGGCTGAACCTCGCCGTCCCATATCACGGTGCTCTGACGCAGCTTGGGCACGATGTCGGTTGCGGATACCTGTGCCGTGGGTACGGCCGTATCTTCGTTTTGATTTCGAGTTGGTTCGTCCTCCTGTTCCATGCCGACCGTTTTCTCCACTTTCTGCTTCAGTTTCTTCAGAAAGCCTTGGCCGTATGTGTCCATCGGTACAAAAGCCAGGGATAATATACTTATCAGTGTCAGTAAAACATTCTTTTTCATAATCTGTCTTTTTTTAAGTTGAAAAGGCGGCGGCCCGCACCTGTACTGTGCGTGGCGGCGGGCTGCTGCCGAAAATCTGCTTATTCCCTATTCAGGGGAGTGTGTTCCTCAGACAAGCGGCACCACCATAATCGGATAGGAATTTCCGTCCGGCGCCTCATTTCTGCTTGTATCGAAATTGATGCTTATTGGAATTTCCAGTTACCGTAACATCAGTAAATACCAAAATTTAGCTTTCATAATTCAGGAATGTAAATGGGTTATGTTTTCATTCGCACCAGAGCCTATGCTCTTAACCGAGAGAACTTAAAACTTAAACACACCGCCCAATGAAACTACCGGCCGGTCAAAATCGCTGACCAATTGATATTTGATTTCAAGATTCAAGGCAAAGTTTTCAGTCAGCCAGTATTGTGCACCCCCACCGAGATTGGCACCGAATTTCGTTTCGGATGCGCTGGTCTTGCCACCGTATTCTTCTACCAGGTCTCCCCATTCTCCCAATGCGTCTCCATAGTCGGCTTTAACACCGAGAAACGTAATACCTGCCAATGGATAAATCACGAAGCTGTCTCCGACGTGGAAAAGATAATGTACGTTGGCATTGATATCCCACATGCTCATATAATCCTTTTTCAGAAAATAGGATGCTGACGGTTCAATGCGGATAGCATCGGTAATGTTGTATTGGAACTTGGCACCGATACCAAAATTCTTGTAATCACTATGCAGACCATAAGATAAGTTGAGCCCTGCGGCCATATCACCCTTTTCTTGGGCGTTTACTGAACAAGCAACCAAAGCTGCAACTAAAATGAACATTGCTTTTCTGAATAAATTTGTGATTTTCATAATCATTGAATATTTAAATTTGTCCTACTCGTATAGCTTTTCGGTTCCGCTTCTTGTTTCCACTAATATTGTTACAATACCTATATCTTCACAAACTCCACCCGGCGGTTCTTGGCGCGTCCTTCGTCCGTCCCATTATCGGCGATGGGGGTGGTCTGTCCTTTGCCGGAGGAGGTGAGACGGTCGGCAGCGATGCCCAGTTCCACAAGTTTGTCGACAATGGCTTTGCTTCGGGCTTCGCTCAAGGTCTGGTTAGTGGTGGCGTTGCCCGTACTGTCGGTATGGCCTTCAACGGAGAATTTGAGGCCGGGGTTATCAGTCATCAGTTTAACGATGCGGTTGATTTCGCCCATGCTTTCGGGTTTGATGGTGGATTTGCCAACGTCGAAGGTGATGCCGTAGGTGATGAATTTACCTTCGGACATCATGCGGTCGTAGAGGGGGACGGCGCCTTTGGCGATGCGGATGTTCTTGATGAAATAGGTCCCTTTACTTGTTTCATCGGCTCCCACAGAAAACCACGTGGGCTTATCCATATTAGGAATATTGAACAAGCGTATTTGGTCAAAATACATTTTCATTGCACGTTTGTTGAATGAAATAGAAATGTGATGCCACGCTTCCGTTTCCCAGGTAACTTCTTGAGCCTCTCCACTCCGACCTTCGCCACTAACGACCCATCGATAACGAACCGACTCTTTTCCTATGCTTTCACTTTTAGAATAGTGTCCATAGAAAGGTTGTATTTCCGTATCAAAACATTGATTACCTTTTTCATCTGATAATCGGAAGTCCCAGTCAGCATTGCCATCCATAGCATCATACGTACCGTCTTTCTTCATTGCAGCTTGGTCACGTAGATAAAGGTCAAATTCAATGGTAAAGTTATCAGGCAAGTATTCTTTGGGATTTTCCATTAAAGGAACAAGTGTGCCCCTCGATGTCATTTCAATACATTTCACACCATTGATACTTACAATCTCGGCACTGCCAGAGAGAACATCCCATTGGCTTGGAAATTCCCCAAGCTGTTCATTGGCTTGGTTATCTTCGAAAATAATCTCATCACCAGCTACAAAGTCGAACTTGTTCCAACTCATCTGCGCAGATTTCTTTTGCTGCTTGCCGCTATCCTGTGCAGTAGCTTCATCCGTATCGGCATCAACGTTTTTCCCTTTCTTTCCTTCTCCCTTCACCGCATCTTCCGCTCCATCAAAAGCTCCGTCCACCGTTTTGTCCACGGCATCGTCCACCTTTCGTTCCACCTTGTTCTTTGCACGTTCTTTGGCACGTTCCACTGCTTTCTGGCCTACTTTTTTCAGCCATTGCGCTTGTACATCCGCTGCTCCTGTCATGAGGAACAATACGGAAAGAATAAATACCAGTTTCTTCATATACTCCACTTTATTTAAGTTTTAAGAATCTACCTTTTGCAGCATCGAATTATCTTTTTCAAGAATCTCTTGAGGCAGCATTGCTTCTTTTTCCTGTCCAACCTTTCTTCTTTACGTTTGGCTTCCAACTCCTCTGCCGCTTTTTCTACCCGCGCAATGCGTTCATCAACTTTCACATCTTGCTCTTCTTGCGCAATGCGTTCGTCAATCATCTTCACTACTTGTTCGTATGGAAGCAATGGTGTCTTTTTCTTCTCTTCATTCATACTATGAATAATGATTGGGTGTAACATCGTTTTCGTTGGGGGCAAAGTTAGCGTTCTACCCTATCGGGCATTTACACTATATACGCATCTATTTGTAGGATTTGCGCATTTTTCGGGAGAAGGATTTGACTTATGTGCGCATGAAAAGAAGTTAAATACTTGTTGTTCAATGCCTAAGGAAGTACAATTCTGGTGAAGCCGGATAGAGAGGCATTGATATGTTTATACGATATTTATAGGTGTTTTCATCTTGTCCGTATCAGTATGAAACTCGTCACACTGATACGGCACCCGTACTAAGTAAGGTACGACACCCGTACTAGGTAAGGTACGGCAGTCGTATAAATGCCGTTTCGTCAAATAACACATCAAATTCATTCCCATCTAAAAATATCTTGAATAAATAATGAATTAAAAGTTGCCGTTCCGGATTATTGTATTACCTTTGCCACAGTTTGAGTTACGAATCGTTATCGTACAGTTCTTCTTTTTATCCTTTTATTAAGCAGACCTCTCTTTAATTATCCCCTCACTCTTCATTAGTATTTATTTAATTAAAATTTCAAATGAACATTTACATTTCAGGTTTGAGTTTTGGCGTAAATGATGCCGACTTGAACGAATTATTCTCAGCGTATGGAGAAACATCTTCAGCTAAAGTTATCATGGACAGAGAATCTGGCAGATCCAGAGGATTCGGTTTTGTAGAAATGAACAGCGATGCAGAAGGACAAAAAGCGATTGACGAACTTAACGGAGCAGAATACGACCGTAAAACGATTGCAGTAAGCATAGCACGCCCTCGCGAAGAAAGACCCCGTAATAACGGATATAATTCTAGACGCTATTAATGTCTATCCAAAAGTAAGAACAGGATATTTAATCTTCTGTTCTTACTTTTTCTTTAAAACAGCGAAAATTACTAAACGAATAGAATATCGGGAGCATGTTCATCCGTTTGAAGGTTTGTTACAGTATTAGTTTTATGAAACCATTTTTTATTGGGAATATAGAGATAAAAACACCTATTTCACAAAGCCCGCCAAAAGACGAAAGGAATCATCGGAGCTGACAAAATACGCAGCGTTTAAGAGGTGATTTAAAAAACAATTCGATATGATGAAAAAGAGTATTATCCGACCGGAGACAGGGTCTTCCAATCAATCAACAGAAAATGCTATCAAAGAGCATAAGAAAAAAGTTGGAGAAGTAATTCTTGTAGCTATTACTGCACGAACCACGATTGAGCTTCCGGCCCATCTGTCTAAAGTTGAAATAGCCGAACGTGTAGAACTGTATAAGAAACTGCACAGTTCTAAAATATAGTCTCAGTTTGTTTTCATCAATAGACAATAACTAATTACTTCCCAACGTTTATTTCTGAAGGCTCTTCCGATACTGCGAGGGTGTCATTTGGAAGGTCTGCTTGAAGATGCGTGAGAAATAGGACATCTCCGGGAAGCCGCATTTGGTGGCAATATCTCCCACCGGGATTTCCGTAGAAGCCAGCATCCGCTTTGCTTTATCCAGACGCATTTGCAGGATATATCCCGAACTGCTGAAACCGGTAATGGCCTTTACTTTGCGGTTCAGCTGGGAAAGGCTCATACACATCTTGTCCGCCACCATGTCCGAACTCAGGTTGCTGTTTCCCATCATTCCATAAACCACATCGTTCAGGCGGGTCAGGAAACTCTTGTCGGCAATACTTAATTCTACGGATTGCTCCGTACCTTCGTGCATGGCACGCGAATATTTCTCGCGCAGCAAGCGGCGTTGTTCCAGCAGGCGGATGATGCGGATATGCAGTTCGTCGGCATTGAACGGCTTGTGCAGATAGGCGTCCGCGCCGGCATCCAGCAATTGCACCCGGGATTCTTCGCTGCATTTGGCGGTAATGACAATGATGGGAATATGATTCAGAATGTCCGACCGGCGCACTTCACGGCACAGTTCGTAACCATCCTTCTCGGGCATCATCAGGTCAGTGATAATCAAGTCTGGAATGTATTCTTTGGCCTTTTCAATTCCCTCTTCACCATCGCGGGCATAGAGTAGACGATATTCTCCTTTCAGTAATCCGCCGATGTAGTAAGAGACGTCTACATTATCTTCAATAATCAAGATGGTGGGTTGCGTTGTATCATCTGATACCGGAATCATTTTCGTTTGCGGCTCCTTGTCTTCTATTCGGATCAGGCACTCCATTTCATCCTCCATCTGTTTCTCGGGACTCCACCTCTCCCAAGCCTTGTTCCCGTGTTTCAGCGGCAGGATAACGGTGAATGTCGCTCCTTTGCCCGGTGTGCTTTCTACGGATATCTGTCCGTCCATACCCTCTACCATTTGACGTACCAATGCCAGCCCGATACCCGTTCCGAGGTCTGTGTCACTGTTCTCCCCTTGGTAAAAGGTTTCAAATATATGGGGTCGGTCATCTTCGCTGATTCCTATGCCCGAATCGACTATACGCAGCACCAGACTTTCTGCTTTCCTCTCTAGGGTAAGCACAATTTTCCCGTCTTTGGGAGTGAACTTGAAAGCATTGGAAAGCAGGTTTCTTGCTATCTTGCAGAAATATCCGGGAACAAAATCCATCATAATCACCGTAGCGGAAGGAATGAAACGCAAGTCGATCTGCTTTTGCCGGGCGTATGCACGATAAATCTCCATAATCATGCGTATATATGCCACAGCATCCCCATGACGCCATTCGGGTTCGCCTATTTCAGACTTTACTTTGGCGACTTCCAGCAGTTGGTTTACCAGTCCCAGCAGGCTTTTGCCTTGGCGGGTAATGGTGATCAGACCGTTTTTCTGCTCCTCCGTATCCATGCCCTCGTTCTGTAGCTGTTCCGAGAGTCCCAGTATGACCGTGAGCGGAGTACGGAACTCATGGGTCACGTTCGTAAAGAAGTTATTGCGCACCTTCTCCATCCGACGCATCATCCGTTGGTTGCGCGACTTCATACGCAAGGCATACCAGAGAAATCCTAATGCAATCACCATAATGGATACAATAAAAAGACCGCTTATCAAGAAAATATTCTTGTTACGCTGTTCCATCCGGTAATTCTCCCTTATCAGCGACAATTCCCGGCTGCTTCTCTCCTTCTCGTAATTGACGCGGAGGTTTTGTACATGGTTCTGGTTCTCGGCATTTCTTACACTGTCGGCAAAGGCACGGCTCAGGATAAAGCTGTCGAGTGCACGACGGCAGTCACCTTGTTTTTCGTAGCAGAGATAATCCAGCCGGTAGACTTCGGATAGATGTTCCAGCGAATGAGCTTCTTTGGCTGTTTCTTCCGCACGTCCCAGATACTTCCTTGCCGTATGAATATCTCCTTTTGACAGATTGACGCGTGCCAATGCCAGGCAGGCCTCCAGCCAGTGCCAGCGGTCACTGCTCCCTTCCATCAGGTCGTAGGCGCTGCGATATTCCCGCAAGGCATTGTCCCATTGCCCTTTCTGTTCGGAAAGGCGTCCGAAATGAGTGTGGCAAAGTGAGATGCCGAGCGTTGATTTGGCGGCCCGGTTGTATTTCATGGAATATTGGTAGTAGACCAGTGCAGAGTCCGTCATGCCGCGTGCTTCGAAGATGGCTCCCAGATTGGCGTAATTGATGGCTTGTCCCAGGTCGCTGCCCAGTTCATGTTCGCCTGCCAGGGCGACACGAAATATACTGTCGGCGGCTTCCCGATTGTCCAGTGTCAGATGTATGTTGCCGATGCCGTTCAATGAAACAACGCGGTTCTTCTTTGCGGTGAAACTGCTTTTGTCACTATACTGCTCACATAGCAGCAGTGCCCTGTAATGAAAGGTGGATGCTTCGTTGAGGGTACCCATCCGGCGAAAGTTGGTACCTATATTGTTCAGAGCTTGTATGGCTTCAAGCGTATCTTTTATCTCCATGGCAAGTTGCAGGCCATTGCGGTGATATCTGATCGCTTCATTGAACCGTGCCATTTCGCGGCTGCGTTTCCCCAGTTCTTTATTGGCAAGCATTGCTCCCAAGCGGTTTTTCTCCGTTTCGTACTGCCTGAGTAAAGAGCCCAAAGAATCGGTGGTACGTGTTGCCTTGAGGATACTGTCTATTGCCTTGCGCTCTTGAGAGGTGTACATACGGGAATCCATACGTTGGCATGACAGTATGGCCATACTCCATAAAAGAAGAATAGCCAAAGTAGAAAAACTACTGTTGAGAATGTGCTTTGTCATAGTCGCTATATTTTAGTATATAATCAAAGAGAGGGGGGCTGTCTTCTTGTGTCTAAAATATGTCTGCTACCTTGCGGCAACTCTGCAAAAGTAACAATTAGATCAGACATTCATAATAGTTGCATTTACAATCAGTATGAATTCATAGTACCCCATAATGAGTCCTGCAAATATATCTTCTTTAGCAATTCATACCAAGTAAAAAGACTATTTTATTGATTACTATCCATAAGACGGAGTATGAGGTAATCTGGAATTTCGCTTAAAACAGGAGTTCCTTGAAATTAAATGTGTACTTTTGCAAACGATTAATGAACTTATAAATCAGAACTTAGTAATGGATATTGAATCAGTCAGGAACTTTGCTTTAAGCCTTAATGAGAATGTAACGGAAGAGCTGTTCGCCAAGCAATGGATTGCTTGGCGCATCTGCAGCAAATGGTTTTTACTGATGCAGTTAGATGCTCCTGAACCTCGTATTGCTGTGAAGTTGCCGCCTGACGTAGCAACAAGTCTTCGAGATCAATACAGTGGTGTACGTCCTGCCTATCACATGAATAAAACGCATTGGAGCGACCTCTATCTGAATGAATTGGATGATAAATTTGTGAAGATGCAGATAACTGTATCCTATCAGTTAGTGTTGAGTAAGTCC
>NZ_CBVI010000060.1 GCF_000513195.1 Bacteroides timonensis
TTCAGCAGTTACCTTAAAGCTACGCTAAATTGATTAAACTTATGAATGCCAATCTGGAGTAACCTCTCAAATCAAGAGCGGTATTATTTGCTGTATTTTTGTTGCCATCTTCGAGTTAATTACGAATTTGAGGGGAATTCTGTACAAAAATACTATTTGCAATCCTAATCGCCAAACAAAACAAGAAAAGTTCTATCTATTTTGCTTGTATTTCCTCTTCATTTTCGCAGTTTTGGTGAATTTGGGGCTGTTTTAACAACATGTAATAGACCAAGTTGATTTGATTATCACAAAGTTAGTATTTTCTTTTTTTAATGAGCAGCCCCGCCACGGAAATTTTTCTCTCCCGGCGGGGGCTGCTTCCTTTTGCTGATTATTGATTCAAGTAAAGGTCTCTAAATTCAGAGACACTTTGAATGCCATTTAAAGCTTCTTCAAATGCATACGTTCAGGCTTACGCCAATACCTTTTTGAAGCGTTCGAGGAACAAGGAACTTTCGGGGTTCATTTTTTGTAAGCGTGCAGGAGTTTGAAGGAACGAATCATCGGGCGCTTCAGCCCAGCGTCGGTATATTAATCTCCTGGCTCTCTTCATTCCAATTCTCCACCGTGAAGTTTCCGGAGGATTCTTCGGAAAAGATGTCGCCCATGGATAGCATGAGCGTCAGTTTGGTATTGGCGACGAGTGGTGCGCTCAACGTCTGCTGGAAGGTCTGGACGGTACCGTTCTTCAGAATGACGCTCAGCTGGAATACGGGGAGCCCTGCCGAAGGGAACAGCATGGCGGTTTCATTGCTCATCTGCATGCCGTCCGCCGAAAGTGTCAGTGGAAAGGACACCGTGCACGCATTGCCTTGCGGCTGCCCGGTGTAGTAGTTCAGCTGGCTGTAGATGTTGGTGATGCGCACGGCAATGCTGTCGATGCCCGGATTGAGGGCTTCGCCGTCCTGGCTCTTGACGATGACTTGCAGGCCTGCCACCACCCGTTGCAGGGAGGCACTCAGCACTTCGGTGCCGATGTCGGCTGGCTGAACGGCGTGCAGCATGTCGTAAGCCGGATAGTAGAGGGTGTCTGCCGGCATCTGCCTGAGTCCGTAGCTTTGCAGGCTCATGTCTCTTCCGATGCTGAAGGCGGGCTCTTGGATGGGGTTGCTGTAATAGGCTGAGTCCGTTACTTGGGATGTTCCCCAGTAGATGAGGTTGTAGAGACCTGTCGGCAGCGATAGTTCCGTGGTGTACGGCTGCTCGTCGAAGATTCCGTTCTGTATGTGATAATAGGCATGGACCGGAGTCCGCATACCGTTGATGTAGTTGCCGTAATAGATGGAACTGCCGGCCTCGCACGGCGCAATGGTCAGTATGCCGGTCAGCAGCGTTTGCCCGCCGCCGTTTTCCACTTCGGTATAGATGGGGGGAGTAATCAGTGCTTCATCGGGCGTTGCCGCAGGGTTGTCATCGGAGCAGCTTGCCACAATGGCGGCAATCGCTGCAAATGCTATCAGTCTTTTCATTACTCGTTAAGTTTAGGATTATTTTCTTAGAGAACATCTTCTTGTTCAAAAGGTTCTGAGTTTTAACTAACTCAAGTTTCGCAAGTTCAAGAACTTGCTTTCAGTAATCAGTAAACAAGGCTACAAGGCTTTTCCTTGTAATCACTTTAAAAAGCAATATATAGGCAGAGGGCTGTTTATCCCTCCTTGTAGCCTGGTCAACTTGTTCACTGAAAGCATGTCAAAGACATGCGAAACTTAAATAACTAACATAACGTGAGTGCGATATCATATCGGGAAAAAGAATTATTTTTGCAGCGTCAAAAAGAATCAGGCATTAATCCCTCATGAAGAATAAGGCGCTTGGCGCCAATGCGAAACGGCTATGAAGTATAAAGAGACCTTCGGAGTGTTCTCCGACAAGACGGCGGAGCAGATTTCGCTGTTGAAATATACCAAGAGTTCCTGTGGTGTGGACTTTCTGCTGAACACGGCGGAGAGTTGGGAAAAGCGCGGATGGTTCGATGTGAACAAGCGCTATAAGACCGACTTCTTCGAGTTTTACTTCTTCGGCAAAGCCTCCGGACATTTGCTCCTTGCCGGAAAAAGGATAGAGCTGCACGACGGCATGACACTCATCATATCGCCCTATCAGCAACAAGAATGGCATGTGGACATCGACCGGCTGGACTACACCTTTCTGGTCTTTCAGGAGGAGTTCATCAACAACTTCCTTTCGGACAAGTACTTCATGTACCGCCTGCTCTATTGCTATCAGAATGATTATCCCACCTTCTTCTGCATGGACGATGAAGACCGGCAGCCGCTGCTCCTGCTGCTGCGCTCCATGAAGACGGAGCTGCGCACACCCGTTGCCGACAGCTATCACATGATTGTGGCATATCTGTATCAGTTTCTGCTACAGCTCAACCGCTGCTATGCCCGTCTGTTCCACCTGCCCTTCTCCCCGCCCCAAAATAATTACGCCTATCAGTACAAGCAGCTTTTAGAGAAGAACATTTGCACCAAGACGCGCGTCAACGACTATGCCGCGATGATGGGCATCAGCCGCGTGTCGCTCAACAAAGCCGTGGACAGCGAGTTCGGCGTATCTGCCATGCACCTGCTCAAGCAAAGGCTGTTGCAGGAGGTGAAGAACGACCTGCTGTTCACCGACCTTTCCGTCAAGGAAATAGCCTTCCGGCTGAACTTCTCGGAACCGAACCACCTGATGCGTTTCTTCAAGCAGCAGACGGGACAGACCATCAGCGAGTTTCTCGCTTCCGTACAGGCGGAAAGATAATCGAGTAGTTAGTTATTGCCTTAATGTGTTAAAAAGAACAATAAATATTGGATTTGTGTAGATACTGACATATCAAAAACCTTGGATATGTGTATATTTGCACGTATAGAATCTATCGGATATGTGTAACTCACTTAACTTGGTTTAATATGGAAATGAAACGTAAAATATATGACAGGCTTTTAAAATGGAAAAATGAAGCATGTGGCGACTCGGCTCTTTTGATTGAAGGCGCTCGTCGTATTGGCAAAAGTTATATCGTTGAAGCATTTGCAAAGAATGAATATGACAGTTACATCATAATAGACTTCAATAATACCACTCAACAGATAAAAGATTTATTTACTGATTACCTCTATGATTTAGACACTTTTTTTATGTATCTGAGTCTGTATATGGGCGTTTCCTTAAAAGAACGGCATTCGTTGATTGTATTTGACGAAGTACAGCTTTATCCGAAAGCAAGAGCTGCAATAAAATATCTTGTAAAAGACGCAAGATATGATTATATTGAAACCGGTTCTTTGGTAAGCATACGGAAGAATGTAAAAGGAATAACCATTCCGTCGGAGGAGGAGTCTATACAAATGAATCCTATGGATTTTGAAGAATTCCTTTGGGCTATGGGTGAGGACACTTTGATGAATTTAATCAAGATGCAGTATGACAAAAGCCGTCCGATGGGCAACGATATGCACCGGAAGGCAATGACTTGGTTCCGTCAATATCTGATTGTCGGAGGCATGCCGCAAGCCGTTCTGAAATATGCCGAAACGAAAGACTTTGAACAAGTGGACAGACAGAAGCGAATCATATTGAATCTCTACAGAAACGACATACATCATTATGCGGACGGTTTGGAAACGAAAGTGGGAAATATCTTTGACGAGATACCTGCCCAGCTTCAACGTCATGAGAAAAAGTTCCGTATAGGTGACTTGCAAAAAGAAGCACGTTATCGTGATTATGATTCAGCTTTCCTTTGGCTGGCTGACGCAAGAGTCGTAAATGTCTGTTTCAGTAGTACCGAGCCCAATATAGGATACAAGTTGACGCGTGACGGAAATACCCTGAAATGCTATATGGCTGATACGGGATTGCTTATTAGCCATTCTTTTGATGAAAATGGGATAACGAGTTCTGAAATATACAAGAAACTGATGTTTGACAAATTGGAATTCAATGAGGGGATGCTTGTCGAAAACATCGTTTCTCAGATGCTTGTTGCTGCCGGGCATAAATTATATTTCTTTTCATCGTACTCTAAAGAGGATGCCGAGATGAGGATGGAAATAGATTTTCTGGTCTCCAAAGCTATTGCTACAAGCCGGCATAATGTTACTGCTATCGAAGTGAAATCCGGCAAGAAATATACTTTGAACTCATTGGAAAAGATAAAGAGGAAATACGGGAATATGATTCATAAACGGATTGTATTACACGCTTTAGATGTGAAAATGGAGAATGACATACTTTATCTGCCGCTGTATATGACTCCTTTATTATGATGTGACTTCATCTTTTCGCAAGACTCATTTATCAAAATGGTAGTGATGCGCGCAAGATTGGTAGTTGCATCCCTACCGGAAGCCGCTACCTTTGCATCTCCGAAACAAAAAGATAGAACAGAAACGTATGATTGCAAAAGAAACGATAGACTTATTGAAGAAAAAGATAGACGAGGCGGAAGCCATCGTGGTGGGCGGTGCTTCGGGAATGTCCGCCGCGGCAGGCTTCAAGTTCTACTACCAGCGGGATGACGTGTTCCGCATGATAGCCGGCAGCCTGGAAGACAAATACGGTTTCCACAACCACTTCGATGCCTTCTACTGCCGGAAGACCACGCGCGGAGAGCATTGGGCGATGATACTGCGCAGCACCCGCTACCAGTACGAATGTTATACCGGCGAACCGTATCAGGACTTGGCGGAATTGCTTGCCGGAAAGAACTACTATATCGCCACCACCAATCAGGATGCCCAGTTCTTCCGCACCTTTCCCGACGAGAAGATAACCCGTATTCAGGGCGATTCGCGCTACTTCCAGTGTGGCATGCCCTGCCACGATGCCATCTATTATAATAAGGAGCAAGTCTTTGAACTGTGCCGCCACATCGAGAACGATGCCCTGCCCGATGAACTGATTCCCCGCTGTCCCCGTTGCGGCAGCGAGATGGAGCCGTGGGTGCGTGGCTACACCTTCCTCGAAGGGGCGTATTATCAGAAAGAGATGAAGCGATACCGCGACTTCCTGCAAACGTGCGTACACAAGAACACCCTGTTCCTGGAGTTGGGTGTGGGCATGATGACGCCGATGTTCATCAAGGAACCGTTCATGAACATGGTCTATCAGTGGCCACGTGCCACGTACGTCACCATCAATCCCCAGCACGCCATTGTTCCGCAGGAGATAGCAAAGAAGAGCATCGGCATTCAGGACGACATTGCCGTCACCCTGAAGCAACTGCTTGGCAAGCCGACGGACGGAGTGGCGAGCCTGAATGCAACGGAAGTATTTAACCCATCAAGAGTTTATTAACAATCAGGATATGATAAAAGAATACATTACCACCCCGACGGCGTTTCCGCTTGCGAAAGATAGACCGTGGGACACCATCGCCCGCCTCGGAGGCATCCTCGATGCTGTAATCAAGACATTGGGCGACGGGTACGAAATCCATGACGGCGTTGCCATTCACAAGACTGCGGTCATCGGACACAACGTGACCATCAAGGCGCCTGCCGTCATTTCCGCCGGTTGTTTCGTGGGGGCGAATTCTTACCTGCGCAATGGCGTTTTCCTTGCACCGGGAGCGAAAGTCGGCATCAGTTGCGAAATCAAGACCACAGTCATGCTGGAAGGCAGTGCCATGGCGCATTTTAACTTCGTGGGCGACAGCATCATCGGGCATGACGTGAACATTGAGGCAGGAGCCATCCTTGCCAATCACTTCAACGAGCGCACGGAGAAGACCGTCTTTGTATACCACGAGGGGCAGCCTATTTCAACCGGCCTGCAGAAGTTCGGCTCGCTGGTGGGCGACGGCTGCCGCATCGGGGCAAATGCCGTGCTCTCTCCGGGAACATTATTGAAACCGCAGACCATCGTCCGTCGGCTCGAACTCGTAGAACAAGATTCCTATCAACCATGAAACTGAACAAGATACATCACATAGCAATTATCTGCTCCGACTATCGGCGCAGCCTCCACTTCTATACGCAGGTGCTCGGGCTCCGTATGCTGAGCGAGCATTACCGTGCCGAACGACAATCCTACAAGGCGGACTTGGCCTTGGGCGATGAGTATGTCATAGAGTTGTTTTCTTTCCCCACCCCGCCGCCCCGACCGACGCGCCCCGAAGCCGCAGGGTTGCGCCACCTTGCCTTTGAGGTGGATAATCTCGACAAGGAGGTAGCCGACCTCGACCGCCTGCAGGTGGCTCACGAAGCGATTCGCACGGACGAATATACCGGCAAGCGTTTCGTCTTTTTCCGTGATCCGGACGACTTGCCGATAGAATTGTATGAGAAATAAGTGGAAGAAAATATGAACAGAACAGATAAAAACACTGATACCCTGCAGAAAGCCGCCCAAGCGATAGCCGATGCAGACGCCCTGCTGATAGGAGCCAGCAACGGACTTTCGATAGCCGAGGGTTATCATGTCTTTGCCGACAACGAGATGTTCCGCAGCCGGTTCGATGATTTCCGGCAACGATACGGGATAAGGAACGTCATCGAAGGATGCTTCTTTCCCTATCCCGATGCGGAGAGCCGGAAGGAGTTCTGCCGCCGCCTTGTGCAACAGTGGGTAGAGGAATATCGCCCTTCCGAAGTGATGAAGGACTTGCTTGCCCTCGTGGGCGGCAAGGACTACTTTGTGCTGACGACGAACGGTGACACGCATCTTGAACTGTCGGGCTTCCATCCTGCCCAAGTCTTTGAACTGGAGGGCACGTTCCTGCAGATGCTTCACGATGCGCCCATAGAGGACAAGAGCGGAGAGTTGCAACAATTCCTGGCGCATTATTACGGCAAGCGGCTCGTCATCCTCGAACTGGGCATCGGCAGCCGGAACCGCCTGATAAAGCTGCCGCTCATGCAACTGACGGCAAGGGAGCCTTATGCCACTTACATCACCCTGAACCTTGCCCAAGAGCTGTATATACCGGATGAAATCTCCCGGCAATCCATCGGACTGCCGGGAGACATTGCCGCTACGCTCCACGAGCTGAATCAATTGGTACCTATCGAAAGGACCTCTCCGGAGATGTAGCATTCCGGTCGTTCATTCCTACACAACTTTTATTTTATGTATCATAGAACAATAATTATTGTATGAAGAAAATTTTATTCTTGTTTTTCGTTTGCCTGACCGCCGGAACGATGGTCAAGGCGCAAACAACCGAAAGAGGAAGTTCCATCCGGCTAATCCGGAATGCGACGCTGAAAGTCAGCTATGCCGATAAGCTCATCCTCGTAGATCCAATGCTGAGTGAAAAGGGAAGTTCCATATCGGCACTGGGAGTAAATCTGAATCCGAGAGTACACCTCACCATGCCTGTAAAAGAGGTGTTGGAGGGTGTGGATTTCGTCCTCTTGACGCATTCCCATATCGACCATTACGATGATGCGGCGAAGAAAGCCATTCCCAAAGCGATGCCTTGGTATGTGCAGCCCGCTGATTATGACACGGTGGCGGTGAAAGAACGTTTTGTCCGTACCACGATTGTTCCCGACAGCCTGACGGTCGATGGAATTACATTGGTGCGGATTGCCGGAAGCCATGGCAGAGGCAAACTGGCGGAAATGATGGGAACCTCCTCTGGATATGTCCTGAAAGCTAAAGGGCAGCCCACGGTTTACATCATGGGCGACTGCGTATGGGATGAAATGACGAAAAAGGCGGTAGCCATACATCGTCCGGACTATATCGTCGTGAATAGCGGTGGCGCAATACTTCCCCCATTCTCGAAAGAGTGCGGCCCGATTATCCCCAATGAACACGAAACAATGCAGATAATGGACGAGTGCCCTGCCAATATCCGCTTTATCGCCGTCCACATGGATGCCATCGACCATTGCCAGACTACCCGTACCATACTCCGCAACGAAGCCCGGCATCATGGAGCAGATATGGAACGCCTTATCATCCCAGAGGACGGGGAAACCGTTGTACTGTGAGCCTGCATATCATCGTTGATGTTATCCCCTTTTATTTAAAGCCAGCAATATTTCGGGAATCTCTCTTTCCCGTCGCTAAATTGAAGATTTTTACGCCTTTGCCCGTAAAAGATGTTCCGCTTGTGCGGCAATCTGAATTTTTATCTTTACTTTTGACGAGCTTTTAAAGAAAGATAGAAGATATGAACGGACAAACGGCAGCTAAGAGAAACACCCTATTCTCCTT
>NZ_CBVI010000061.1 GCF_000513195.1 Bacteroides timonensis
CAGATGAGAATGCCCTGCCCGAAGGCAAGTATCCGTTACAGATTTCCACCATCACGATGGACGTGGAGGCTGGAGAAGCGCAGCCGTGGGGCGCACCGCAAACCCGCGTATCGGAAAACGAGGACGGCACGAGCAGCCAATGGGAGGGAAACGAAACGATAGGCGTGCAGATTAGCGGCAAGCACTCAGACGCAGCCCAAACTCCTTATACGGCCGAAGGCCAATATGCCGTGACGCTTGTTGCCGACAACAAGACCAGTGTAACGGCATTAGAGGGCCGGACGGCCTACTGGCAGTCTACGCTGCCTGCCACCGTCACGGCATGGTACTCCAACTATACCCAGGAAGGCACCGTAACGCTCTCCGATCAGACGGACGGATTGGCATACGTGCTGAAAGCTGAAACCAAGAATTGCGAGTATAACAAACCCGTCGCCTTGGACTTCAAGCACCAGCTTGCCAAGGTACGGGTGACGCTGACGGGCTACACTTCTACTATAAATAAAGTGGAGATAATGGGGCACCTCACTTGCACCAACGATAAGGGCACAGTAACGACAGACGGCAGCCGACAAGACTGGATAACCATGCACTATGACGGCAGCGATGTATGGGAAGCCAACGTGGTGCCCGTCAGCACGGTGGACGGTACAAACCTTATCCGGCTTAACGGCAAGACAATTGCCACCATCAACAGCATCACCGAGTTCAAGGCAGGAGAGATGTGCAAGATAGACCTGACGGTATATAAGGCAGGTCCGTTCGTGGTGAGCACCGCCCTTGTCCCCACCACCACCTATACCTACAACGGCCTCCAGATGCAGATAGGCACGTGGAAGAACGATGCTCCCGCCGAGCAGGCCACGCTTTCCACAGTCACCATTGCCGACGACAAGGCCGATTTCCCGGCAAATGTCTTGCAGAACTTGAAAGCCGGTTCCAAGATTTGGCTTTGCATCCCCGGTGTGGTTAAGTTCTTCCACACGCTGACGGCAGATGAAGTGACAAACAAGACACTGACCTTGCCCGACAAGGACAAGGGCAGCACGCTGAAAGCCTCTCCCACAGCAGACGGAAAGCCTTATGAGAACGACTGGATTGTAGCCCTGTACATGGGAGTGAACAAGGACGGTGCTACCGGTGACGGTGCCATCCCCCTCTACTGGGCTACGGGCAACCTTATCGCCACCAAGACTGGTACTACTGATTCAGACGTTGCTTTCCACATCGCCGATAGCGGGCAAAGTATCAATGAGGCTACGACGAATAGTTTTGAGAATTATTCCAACCGTTCCCTCGGTTCCCAGTGGAACTTGTTCGGTTGGGGTGACGCTACCGGCTTGAAGACAAGTTCGAATAATGGTGATTATACCGATACAGGCACAAGCATCAGCGGCAATGCCAATTATGACATCGCCCGTGCGCAGCTTGGCGGCAGTTGGCGTCTTCCTACCTGCGGTAACGGTAATAACTTTGAATTTGCCGCTTTTGCTGATACGGAAAACGGAAATTTACCCCCCGATGGCGAAAGCTGGAATGAAAGCAGTTATCTCGGCCGTAAATACAAACACGAGATAGCGGATGCAGGTGCTACCGGCAACACTATCACCAACACCCTCTCGTTTCCCGCGGCGGACTATCGCAACGGGACGGCCCCCCGTGGTAGCAGCGGCGGCTACTATTGGAGTGGGTCGGTCTACGCTTCGAGCGGCGCGTACACCTTGGAGCTCGGCAAGAACAGAGGCGGCTTGGGCAACACCTTCCGCTACTACGGTCAGGCGGTGCGCCCCGTCTCAGAATAAAGGCGGCCTTGTGCCGCCGCAGCGGAGATTGTAACAAATTATCGCACCCTCCGGCACCCCCGAAAACTCCCTGCGCACGGAGCAGAAAATGGAAGCGCAAGGAAATAAAAATGCTTGCGCTTCCATTTTCAACTCCTTGCGCTTCCATTTTTCACTCCTTGCGCTTCCATTTTCAGCCCCCTCCAGAAGTGCTTCTGACGGGGGTAAAACGTATAAATCACCAGTATTAACCCTAAAATTGAAACCGTATGGCTAAATTTAAATTTGTAAAAAGAAAAAACCTTCAGAAGAAGGACGAACCGGGCAAGTGGTACGCCTCTCCCGCAGTGACCAACCGGCTGAACACCTCCACCGTGTGCCGCGCCGTGACGCGCAACACCACCGTGGCGCCCACCGAACTGGAATCGAGCTTCAACCTCGTGTGCGACGGCGTTCCCCCGCAGCTTCAGCAGGGCAACAGCGTGCAACTGGGCAAGCTCGGCATCC
>NZ_CBVI010000062.1 GCF_000513195.1 Bacteroides timonensis
CCCCCTCCGCACCGCGAAGCGGGGCGCATCCGCCCACTATCAAATACAAAGTATTGTTATGACTCAGAACTATTTATTATATTTGCATTGCGTAAAAATAGGCATTCCACTGCGTAAAATGTAACAGTATGTATAAAAGGACAGAATATCAGGTGATTAAAGGTAGGCTTGAAGAACAACGAAGGTTTATTCAGGTTGTGATGGGAGCTCGTCAGATTGGGAAATCGACCGTTGTCAAGCAGGTGCTTAAAGATTTGAATGCTCCTTATCAGTTTTTTTCTGCCGATAATGTTCCGGCTACGAACAGTGCTTGGATTTCTAATTGTTGGGCAGCAGTTCGCAGTTTGAAAGAGAGCAAAGAACAGGAAAGTATTATTCTTGTTATCGATGAGATACAGAAGATTGCCAATTGGAGCGAAGTGGTTAAGAAAGAATGGGACGATGATACATTCTATGACCGTAACAGCAAGGGTTAGATCAATATTTGTTCTATGGAGGTTATCCCGGTGCTGCATCTTTGATTGATGACGATGACCGTTTTCAGCAATATATCCAATCATCCATAATCGAGGCAACTATCAATAAAGATATTTTAATGGATACCCCCATAAGTAAACCGGCTCTACTTCGTCAGACATTTGAATTGGGAGCAGCTTATTCAGGAGAGGTGCTTTCTTTGAATAAGATGTTAGGTTCACTCCAAGACGCAGGCAATACGGCTACATTGGCCGGATATATCAATTTGTTAGATGAGAGCGGATTGCTCGGTGGACTTCAGAAATTTAGTATCGATACGGCAAGGCGAAAAGCAAGTATTCCCAAATTGCAAGTTTATAACAACGCTTTGAAGTGTTCTACTGGCGTGAACGTAATGACGAGGTAGATTTCATTCTCCGTAAAAAGGGGGCAGTGGTAGCAATAGAAGTCAAGAGTAATGCGGAGAAAAGAACAGAAGGTTTGGATAAATTCAGACAGCTGTTTAATCCCCAATCATCCTTTATTGTAGGTGATGGTGGCATCGGGGTTGAAGATTTTCTATCGATAGATATTAGGAAGCTATTTTAAACAGCTATGGAATAAAAATGAAAATGGATAATTCATTAAAAGAGAAGTCCGGCAAGCAGCGCATGTTGTTTGCCGGACTTCTTCTTTTCATCCCCGAATAGCCTGTTTGGGACAATGAGCTACATATTTCCTGCATGTAGATTCTATCTTCGATTCCACCAATGATGTGCAGTTTATAAAGAAAAGCCAATACGGCTATCTGTTCGTATCGAAAGAGTTGACCGCACGGCTCGTTGCCCTCAGCAAGAAATTGGAGAAAGCAAAACGCTTCGTCGCTGTGTAGGGCATTCAAGAAAGCATGCGGCAGTACGATATTTCAGTTCATCAACCGTCTACGAATAGAAAAGGCTTGTTCTCTGTTGAAGAACACCGATTTGAGTATAACGCAAATAGCTTATCAAGTAGGGTTCAACAGTCTTGCCCATTTCAATAACCAGTTCAAGAAGTTTGCAAGGACGCTGCCCGGTGTCTATAGAAAACAGTGATAAAGTCATTGGTTCTCCTCCCCGTCTTCCCGAATCCGTAAAATTGGTCTTTTCTTCGGTAATCCGTCTATCGCCCGCCCGCAAAAAGCGTTGTACTTTTGTATCAGAAAAAAACACTGATAACAGAAAGTCATGGAAAAGATAACTTTAGGAAACAGCGACCTCCACGTGTCCCGCATCTGCCTGGGCTGCATGGGTTTCGGCAATGCTGCGACCGGTCAGCACAGCTGGACGGTGGACGAAGTGCAGACGAGAGAGATTATAAGACGTGCCCTCGAACGAGGCATCAACTTCTTTGACACCGCCATCGTGTATCAGAACGGGACGAGCGAGCAGTTTGTGGGACGGGCGCTCCGAGACTTCGCCAAGCGCGACGACTATGTGCTCGCCACCAAGTTCACGCCCCGTACGCAGGACGAGATAGACGGCGGCATTAGTGGCAAACAGCACATCGAGAACTACCTCGACCGCAGCCTGAAGAACCTCGGCATGGATTACGTGGACCTCTACATCTACCACATGTGGGATTATCACACGCCCATGGAGGAAATAATGGAGGGACTGAACGATGCCGTGAAAGCGGGCAAAGTGCGGTACATCGGCATTTCCAATTGCTTTGCCTGGCAACTGGCGAAGGCAAACGATTATGCCCACTACAACGGACTGACAGAATTTGTCTCCATTCAGGGGCACTATAACCTGATAGCCCGTGAGGAGGAACGGGAAATGGTTCCCTTCTGCCACGCCGAAGGAATCGCCATGACCCCTTACAGCGCACTGGCAGGCGGCAGACTGGCGAAACGTCCGGGCGAGACTTCCCGGCGACTGGAAGAAGACACCTACGCCAAATTCAAATATGATGCAACGGCAGAGCAGGACGCCGGAATCATCAGCCGCGTGGCGGAACTTGCGGACAAGCGTGGTGTCTCCATGACGGAGATTTCGTTGGCGTGGCTGTTGACCAAAGTCGCCGCTCCCGTGGTGGGCGCAACGGAACTCCCTCAGGTGGATGGCGCGGTGCGTGCGGTAGACTTGAAGCTGACGGCAGATGAGATTACTTATCTGGAAGAGCCCTATGTACCGCACGCATTAGTAGGCGTCATGGCGCAGAATGGCAAACAAAAAGCAGGGAATGTAGTCTGAAAAGGCAGGGCAAATAAAGTAATGTACGGATTACCGTACAAAACTCGTTGTTATCCGCTCTTCCTTTTCCGGAACGGATTGTCCTCCTTGCCCGATATTCTTCAGCAGCCATGCCATGTTTCTGCCAAGCACGCGCATGGTCTGCAAACCTTCGGCGTCCTGCAACGCTTCACCGGGAAGACAGCCATGCACGCTGTTCCAATATTGGGAAGAAACCACAGGCATATTATTGATGGTAAAGTACTTGTTCAGGCGGTCGAACACGGCACTTGCACCGCCACGGCGGCACACGGCGACGGCAGCCGCGGGCTTGTACTGCAACATCCCTCCGCAAGAGTAGAACACACGATCCAGCAGCGCACAGAGCGAACCGTTCGGCCCGGCATAGTAGGTGGGCGAGCCGACAATCAGTCCGTCGACACCTTCTTCCAGTTTTTCACGGATTGCATTGTAAAGTTCATCCTTAAAGACACACCTGCCCAGTTCGGCACACTTGTTGCAAGCGATGCAGCCCTGCACTGCTTTTGTTCCGACAGACACTATTTCCGTTTCTACGCCATTGGCTTCCAATGCTGAAGCCACTTCCGACAAGGCAATGTACGTATTCCCGTCCTTTCGGGGACTACCGTTAATCAATAAAACTTTCTTCTTCATATTTATTCTAGTTATGATGACTTGTATTTCAAGGTGCAAAGATACAACTTTACCAGTGCCATGAATGTTTTTTATCAAATGATAAGTATTGAACAGCACAAAAGACTTAATTTTGCAGTGTTTTATCAGTTATGGTTTAACCGTAGATAAGAATATGTTTAAAGAAATGCGTAGAAAACGCCAACAACTTTCCACAGAGGAATGTGTGGCTGTTCTTGAGAAAATGACATCGGGTGTATTGGCTCTCAATGAAGAAAATGGATACCCATACGCCGTTCCGTTAAGTTACGTTTATGCGGATAACAAAATCTATTTCCACAGCGCAGTTAAAGGGCATAAAATAGATTTGTTGAAAGAAAACTGCAACGTTTCATTTTGTGTAATCGGTCAAGATTGTATCGTTCCGGAAGAATTTACAACCTATTTCCGAAGTGTGATTGTATTCGGCAAGGCCCGCATTCTGACAGACGAGAACGAAAAGATGTCGGCATTACGGAAGTTGGGAGAGAAATATTCGTCAGACAATCCCGAAGGACTATCGGAGGAGATACATAAAGGGTTCAATCATTTACTTATGGTTGAAATCACCATTGAACACATGACAGGAAAAGAATCCATTGAGTTGGTGCGGGCAAAAGAATAGTGCAAGATGGATACTATGCCGTAGCCCCGTTCCGGATGCAATATTCCTTGGGCGTGCACCCCGTCTGCTTCTTGAAGAACCGGACGAAATGCTGCGGATACTGGAACCCCAGCATTTCGGCTATCTGCTTCGTGTTCATCTCGGGATCCAGCAGGGCACTCTTCGCCACGTTCACCATCTTCAGCCGGATGTACTCCTGCGCCGACTTACCCGTCTCCGACTTCACCAAGTCACCGAAGTAATTGGGCGAAAGGCAGACCTTGTCGGCAAAGTACTTGACGGTGGGCAACCCTTCGCGCAGAGCCGTGCCACTGTCCAGGTATTCGTCCAGCAGCTGTTCGAAGCGGACGAGGACATCATTGTTCAGCTCCTCGCGGGTGATGAACTGACGCTCGTAGAAGCGCATGCAGTAATTGAGCAGCACCTCGATGTTGGAGACGATGAGCGACTTGGAGAACTTGTCGATGGGATGCTGCAACTCCCGTTCTATCTTCTCCATATAGTCCTGCAGGATGGCGCGCTCCTCTGCCGAGAGGTGCAGCGCCTCGTTGGAGGCATACGAGAAGAAGGAGTATTGCTTCATCTTCTGTTCCAGCGGCGTGCGGTGCAGGAAGTCGGGATGGAACAGCAGTCCTACGGCTTCGGGCACGGGTCCGTCCTCCAGACGGTGAATCCCCACCGTCTGACCGGGCGCGAAGCAGACCACCGTCTCGTCGTCAAAGTCATAGACGGTCTTCCCGTAGTTGATGATGCACCCCGTGGTCTTCTTCAGGAACAAGGCGTAGAAGCCGTAATGGATGCGATGGTCCGGCTGGTTTTCCGAACGGTCGAAATGCACGATGCCCACCAGCGGATGGCGGGTCTCGAAACCGAAAAAGCGGTTGAATTGCTCGATGGTGTCTGTCTTTACTATTTCCATATTGTTCTGCATCTTTCTGATTCTCCTATTTTATTAAGGTACAAATTCGTTTCACAGTGCAAAGAAAGTGTTTTTTTCGATACGGAGAACAGGCGGAGGGACGAAAACCGTAATCGGGATACCTCTTCCCGTAATCGGGGTACTTCCGTCCGTAAGAAAGGTACTCGCTTTATCCGGCGATACGCTTACCTTTGCACCGGACAAATAAAATAACAAGATGAAAGACAAGAACATGACCCGCCGCGAGGCACTCAAAAGGATGGGTGTCGTGGCAGTAGGCGCAGCCGTGGGGCGCACCGCAGACACGGGTCGTGGAAAGCGCGGACGGCATGAGCAGCCAATGGGAGGGAAACGAAACGATAGGCGTGCAGATTAGCGGCAAGCACTCAGGAGCAGCCCAAACTCCTTATACGGCCGAAGGCCAATATGCCGTGACGCTTGCTGCCGGCAACAAGGCCAGTGTAACGGCGGTAGAGGGCCGGACGGCCTACTGGCAGTCTACGCTGCCTGCCACCGTCACGGCATGGTACTCCAACCATACCCAGGAAGGCACCGTCACGCTCTCCAATCAGACGGGCGGATTGGCATACGTGCTGAAAGCCGAAACCGAGAATTGCACGTACAACAGCTCCGTAGCGTTGGACTTCAAGCACCAGCTTGCCAAGGTACGGGTGACGCTGACGGGCTACACCTCTGGTGTAAAGAAAGTAGAGATAATGGGCTACACCACTTGCACCAACGATAAGGGTACAGTAGCGACAACGGGCAGCCAACAAGGTTGGATAACCATGAAGCGCGATGGCAGCAACTATGTATGGGAAGCCAACGTAGTGCCCGTCAGCACGGTGGGCGGTACAAACCTCATCCGGCTTAACGGCAAGACAATTGCCACCATTAACGGCATCACCGGGTTCAAGGCCGGAGAGATGTGCAAGATAGACCTGACGGTATATCAGGCAGGTTCGTTCGTGGTGAGCACCGGTCTTGCCTCCACCGCCACCTATACCTACAACGGCCTCCAGATGCAGATAGGTACGTGGAAGAGCGATGCTTCCGCCGAGCAGGCCACGCTTTCCACAGTCACCATTGCCGGAGGCAAGGCTTATTTTCCGCCGACGACGCTACAGAGCTTAAAAGACGGTGATAAGATTTGGGTCTGCATCCCCCGCGTGGTGAAGTTCTTCCATACACTGACGCAAGCTGAAGTGGACGCTAAAGCACTGACCTTGCCCGACAAGGACGGGGGCAGCACGCTGAAAGCTTCTCCCACAGCAAACGGAAAGGCTTATGAGAACGACTGGATTGTTGCTCTGTACATGGGTATCAACAAGTATAATGGCACTACCCCGACAGAAACTCCCCTTTACTGGGCTACCGGCAACCTTATCGCCACCAAGACGAATGCGGCAAAAGTGGACGAGAATGCCGATTACAGGACAACCACCGCTTTCCACATCGCCACATCGGCAGAAACGGAAACTGAAACTATAGAAACTTTCTACAGTCCCTATGTTCCCAATGACTTCAATGATATCAGTAGCAGTGGGTCCGACGGCTATGCGGATCGTCCCCTCGGTGCCCAGTGGGACTGGTTCGGTTGGGGCGACGCTACGGGCTTGAAGACAACGAATCAGGACGACGATTATGCCCTTTCCATTTCCGGCGGAAGCATCAGCGGTACCGCGAATGACATCGTCCGTGCGCAGCTTGGCGGCAGTTGGCATATGCCCGGTAAAGAGTTGGAAAACATGGCCGACAAGCTTAATGTTTCAGGAGTATGGTATGGCAATGGTTTCAAATATGAGTATGCCGATGATAATGGCATCGCCAACACCCTTTTGTTTCCCGCAGCGGGTTCTCGCACGGGGATTGGGGGCAGCAACCGTGGAGGCAACGGCTACTATTGGAGTGGGTTGTTCAGCAGTCTGGACGCCGCGTACTACTTGTACTTCCACGATAGCCGCGCCTCCTGGACCGATAGCGGCCGCTACTACGGTTACTCGGTGCGCCCCGTCTCAGAATAAAGGCGGCCTTGTGCCGCCGCTTAGAACATTTAATTATTTGTGAAACCCGGATACGTCGCGGCGGAGATTGTAATGAATTATCGCATCCTCCGGCACCCCCGAAAACTCCCTGCGCACGGAGCGAAAAATGGAAGCGCACGCAGATAAAACTCCGTGCGCACGCATTTTTTTGCTCCGTGCGCACGCATTTTTCACCCCCTCCAGAAGTGTTTCTGACGGGGGTAAAACGTATAAACCACCAGTATTCACCCTAAAATTGGAACCGTATGGCCGAATCTATATTTGTAAAGAAAAGGAACCACCGTCGCAGCGGATGTCCTTCATCCGCTGCTCTCTGAGCATAAGAATCTCCCGATTCGCCTCTCCCGGTTCCTTGCAGAAGCGTCCGCTTTCCGTTACTCCTTTCAATAAGGAACGGAAAGGCGAGCGTTCTTTAACAAGATGTCTTTGGAAATGAGGAAGGAAAGAGTACCTTTGTGAGATATTTATCAATATGGAGGACAAAATATGGCAAAGATAACGGTGCTGTCAACCGACATCAATGTAGTTTCCATCAATAATGACGATTATATCTGCATCACAGACATGCTGAAAGCCAAAGATGGGGATTTCTTTATATCAGATTGGCTGAGAAACAGAAATACGCTGGAATATCTCGGCGTATGGGAACGCCTGTACAACCCGAACTTTAATTATGGCGAATTCGCCACAATTAGAAATCAAGCCGGTTTGAACAGTTTCAAAATCAGTGTAAAGGATTACGTGGAAAAGACACATGCCATTGGCATCCAGGCAAAGGCCGGAAGATATGGCGGCACATATGCCCACAAAGATATTGCTTTTGAATTTGGAATGTGGATTAGTGCAGAATTCAAGATATACTTGATTCGTGAGTTCCAACGCCTGAAAGAGCAGGAACAAGCCCAATTGGGCTGGACTGCCAAGCGGGAGCTGTCGAAGATAAACTATCGCATTCACACCGATGCCATCAAGCAAAACCTCATTCCGCAGGAAGTCACCCATGGACAAGCTTCACGCATTTACGCCAGCGAAGCCGATGTGCTGAACGTTGCCATGTTCGGCATGACGGCACTCGAATGGCGCGATGCGCACCCAGACCTCAAGGGTAATGTCCGCGACTACGCCACAGTCAACGAGCTAATTTGCCTCTCGAACATGGAGAATCTGAATGCAGTGTTCATTAACGATGGAATGCCACAGCACGACCGCCTTGTCCGGCTCAACCGAATCGCCATCCAGCAGATGCAGATTTTGGAAGGTAGCGGTAACCCTACGCTCTTAAAATAGAGCTTGCCTCCGTCGCAGCGGATGTCCTTCATCCGCTGCTCTCTGAGCATAAGAATCTCCCGATTCGCCTCTCTCTCCTGTTACATTCCCATTACATTTTTCCATTCCCTCCCGAAATTCAGAATCTCTGCTTACCTTTGCCGCCAAAACAGTATGAAGCAAGAATAAGGTATGAAAAGATTAGTATTCAGTGCGCTGATAGCCCTCATTCGGCTGATTGCTCCGGTGCCGGGGGCGGCGCAGAATGATTCCGTGGCTGTTGTCGTGCCCTATAAGTTCAAGCCCGTCCGGCTCATCGTCCCTGCCACGCTGATAGGCGTAGGCATCATCGGACTGGAGAGCGACTGGATGAAATACCAGAACCGCGAAATGCGTGACGAGCTGCAAGAGGACATCGACCAGAAAGTTTCCATAGACGACTTCTCGCAATACGCCCCCATGGCAGCCGTCTATGGGCTGAACCTGTGCGGCATCAAGGGCAGGCACGGGTTTGCCGACCGAACCATCATCCTCGGCACGGCATACGCGCTGATGGGCATCACGGTCAATTCACTGAAGGCTGTGACCAGGGTGGAGCGTCCTGACGGCAGCAGCCGCAACTCCTTCCCGTCCGGTCACACCGCCACCGCCTTCATGGGCGCGGAGTTCCTGCGGCGTGAGTACCGGGACGTGTCGCCGTGGATAGGCGTGGCAGGCTATGCCGTAGCCGCCGGCACCGGATTCTTCCGCATGTACAACAACCGCCATTGGCTGACGGACGTCATCACCGGCGCGGGCATCGGCATACTGAGCGTACAGGCGGCGTACTGGCTTTACCCCGTTATCTCAAAGACATTTTTTCATAAGCAGTATTTGAAGAACACCTATATCACTCCGTATCTGTCGGTACGGGAGAAAGGAGTGTCGTGCCAGATTGTCTTCTGATTTAGTAGTATAAATACTGAATCATTCAATCTTTTATCCGAAGTAAAGTTTGAGCCTCATAACAAAGTGTACTCTATAAAAATCATCGTACCTTTGTAGAAAGAAATCAGGAGATAAATTATGGAACGACAAGATGTTTTCAACTGCTCGAACGTATTCATATCGAGCTTTTTCACCGATGACCGCGACTGTGCGCACTGCAATCGCGAGCATACCCTTATCTATATCTATTCCGGCGAACTGGAAATAACCGAACGTGGACGGAAAACGATTCTGCATCCGGGAGATTGTGCTTTCATGCGCCGCGACAACCGCCTATGGCTGCAAAAACGGGTGAAAGAAAATGTTCCTTACCGTTCCATTGTCCTGAAATTCTCGCGCGACTTTCTGCGGGAATTCTATCAGACACTCAATCACAAGGATATACCCGTGGATGCCAAACGTGACAAAAGTAGTCTTTATGTCCTGCCGGAAAACCGGCTCGACGTCCGCAGTCTGTTTGAATCGGTCATTCCCTATTTCGATGCAGAGACAAAGCCGTCGGAGGAAATTCTCAAGCTGAAAATGACGGAAGGGGTATATGCTATATTGAATACCGATTTGAACCTCTATGCCTCGCTGTTCGACTTTATCGATCCGTGGAAAATTGATATTCTGGACTTTCTTGAGAAGAATTACAAGGAAGACTTGTCCATGCGGGAAATAGCTTCTTATACAGGACGCAGCCTCTCTACCTTCAAGCGCGACTTCAAGCAATGCAGTGACCTTACACCGCAGAAATGGCTCATACAGCGACGGCTTGCGTCCGCACACGAACTGATAAAGAAAGGCGACTGCAAAGTGTCGGAAGTCTGTTTCGATGTGGGATTCAAGAATTTATCGCACTTCTCGAAGATTTATAAGGAGACATACGGGGTGGCACCGACAAGGTGAGCTTCTGAGCAAAGCAACATGGGCTGCACAGCAAAGCGGAACTAAAAGAAGCCGCCTATCTTTGCAGGCAGAACATTAAAACACTACGTATGATGAATGATATTTTTGCAAAAGACCTCAGCGGTGAGTTGGTTTCTCCGGACGAACCGGGATATGATGAATTGATTGCCGATATCTTCGCCACGATGAAGACGGCAACGGAAATGAACACAGGCTATCGCACGCCCGAAGAAGTGCATGAATACATGGACCTGATACTGGGCAAGCCGCTCGAAAAAAGTACCACTGTCCTGCCTCCCCTGTACATTGACTACGGCAAACCCGTAACCATCGGAAAAAGATGCTTCATACAGCAATGCTGCACGTTCTTCGGACGAGGCGGCATCACTATCGGCGATGATGTGTTTATCGGACCGAAAGTGAACTTGATTACCATTAACCACGACCCGAATCCGGAGAACCGCAGTGCCACGTATGGCCGCCCCATAGTGATAGAGGACAAAGTATGGATTGGCATCAATACCACGATACTTCCGGGCGTAAAGATTGGCTATGGGGCAATCATCGGCGCAGGAAGCGTGGTGACGAGGGATGTTCCCGCAATGAGCATCGTGGCAGGCAATCCGGCACGTATCATCAAACAGATAGAGGTAAATAAATAAGAATCAATTATGAAGAAAGAACAAGAAATGAGCCGCCGTGGTTTTCTTAAAGCGGCAGCGGCTGTGGGTGCGGCATTGACTATACAGCCCACAATCAATAAGGTGAATGCAGCAAATGTTGCCCTTAACGGAGCTTCGCCCGTGAAGAATGAGGAAATGCAGTATCGCACGCTCGGCACGGGCAATGCCGCCATGGAGGTATCTGCACTCGGTTTCGGCTGCATGGGCATGAACTACAACCGCTCGCAGTCGCCCGACCGCAAGGAGTGTATCCGCATCATCCACGAGGCTGTGGACAGGGGAGTGACTTTGTTTGACACTGCCATCATCTACGGACCGCTGCGCAATGAATTATTGGCAGGGGAAGCCCTGGAACCCTACAAAGGCAAAGTGAATGTGACGACCAAGTTCGGGCATGAAGTGGTGAATGGAAAAGGAACGGGGCGACAGGACAGCCGTCCGGCAACCATCCGCCGCTATTGCGAAGAGTCGCTGAAACGGTTGCGCATCGACAGTATCCCGTTGTTCTATCAGCACCGTTTCGACAGGAACACCCCGATTGAGGAAGTCGCCTCTACCATCGGTGACCTTATAAAAGAGGGCAAAGTGCAACGCTGGGGCTTGTGCGAGGTGAGCGTCAACACTATCCGCAAGGCACATGCCGTGCAACCGCTCACTGCCATACAGAGCGAATATCACCTGATGCACCGCCTGGTGGAAGAAAACGGCGTGCTCGATGTGTGCCGGGAACTCGGCATCGGCTTTGTGCCTTACAGTCCGCTCAACCGTGGTTTCTTGGGTGGCTGCATCAATGAATACACAGTGTTTGATGTGAGTAATGACAATCGCCAGACGTTGCCTCGCTTCCAGCCCGACGCCATCCGTGCCAACACACGCATCGTGAACGTACTGCAACAATTCGGACGCATGCGTGGCATGACTTCCACACAAGTGGCACTGGGCTGGCTGTTGCAAAAATCCCCGTGGATGGTTCCCATTCCCGGTACAACGAAGCAATCGCACTTGGATGAGAATCTGCATACATTGAGTTTCAACGTCACTCCCGAAGAGTGGAAAGAACTGGAGAATTCCGTTGCCGCTATACCGGTTGTGGGCGAACGGTATAACGCGGAGCAGCAGAAGCAGGTGGAACATTGAGGCAGGCCAACTGAATAAGTACAAGCATCCGGATATGTCGGACTCCCGGTTTAAGGCAAAAAAGCATAAAGCTCATACGCTTTTGGTAAGAGTATGACTATTTCTAAAGAGAAACATCTTAACTTTCTTGTAGGACTTGATGAACTTGGCAGGCATTCCGGCAACCACGGCAAATGGCTCCACATCCTTCGTCATCACCGCACCGCTTGCCGGAGGGAAGGGAGCGTCCCCTCTCTTGCCCGGCTGTATTCCGACAGCCGGGCAGGTGTAAGTTTACAGCCGGGCGGCTGTAAACTTGTATCCGGGCGGCTATAAACTTGTAGTTGGGCGGCTGCAAGTTTGTAGTTGGGCAAGTGCCGGAAGTTAGTTGGGCAGCTGCAGGAAACCAGTTGGGCAGAACCCCCTCTCAATCCGCCGGAGTGAACGACCCTAGGAACTTTTCCTGTTCCGCCAGACTCATGGTGAAGAAGCGTTGCCCCTTATCCAATGCCCTGATTTCCTGCATCTCCTCGTTCGTCAGCGAGAAGTCGAATACCTCGAAGTTCTCGCGGATATGCTTCGGATTGGTCGATTTCGGGAAAACGACATGACCCTGCTGAATGTGCCAGCGGAGGATTATCTGCACGTTGCTCTTCCCGTACTTCCGGCCGAGGCGCGAGAAGACCGGCTCGCCCAGCAGTGCGGCATCCCCGTGACCGATGGGATACCAGCTCTCGATGACCGTTCCGCAGGAGGCGATACGTCCTTTCAGTTCTTCCTGCTGATAATAGGGATGGCACTCCACTTGCAACACGGCGGGCTTTATTTGGGCGGTCTGCAACACCTCTTCCAGCCTGTTGGACTCGAAGTTGCTGAGTCCGATGCTCCGCACCTTCCCCATGCCTACCGCCTTCTCCATATCCCTCCACGCGCCGAGGTAATCGCCGAACTGCTGATGCAGCAACAGCAAGTCGATGTACCCGCAGTCCAGTCGGGCAAGCATCTTGTCGATGGCCGCCATCGTCTTGCCCTCGCCGTACTCGCTGGGCCAGAGCTTGGAGGTAATCCACAGCTCCGCACGGGCAATGCCGCTGTCCTTCACAGCCATGCCCACGCCACGCTCGTTCTGATAGGCGTGCGCCGTGTCGATGTGCCGATAGCCGGTCTGCAAGGCTTCCAAGCAAGCCTTTCGGGTTTCGGCATCGCCGTCTATCTGATATACACCCAGTCCGAATTGTGGAATCCGGTTTCCGTCATTCAATGTCAAATAAGTCTGTTCCATATAAATATCCTCCTATATTGATTTATTTAAAGTCCTCTACCGTGGTGAACATGAAGTTCGATTCGCGTTTCTTGATGAGCCACTTGCCGTCCACCTTCACATAAGTGTCCCGATAGCGCACGCCGCTCTGGTTCTTCTTTCCTCCTCCGATGAGCGTGACGAAGCAATAGCTGATTCCCGTGGCTTCATTGCCCTTTATCTCCACCGTCTGCTGTCCGTTCAGGTGATAGACCACATCGAACAAGGCGAGATAATTGGCAAACGCCTTGCCAATCTGTTCCTTTCCTTTCATGACGGACACGCGGTCACCACTCTTGGAATGTACTTCGGCGTTGTCCGTGAAGAGTGCCATCTGCGCATCCACGTCCTTCACGTCCGCCAAGTTCGAAAAGGTATCTACCAGTTCTTTCAATGCCATCCGGTCGGCCACTTCGTCTGCCGGAATTTGGGCGGCGGTTGTCAACCAACTGCCTGTCACCAATACGATTGTTGCAATCAAATTTCTCATAACTACTTTGTTTTATTATCTTTCGGGAGCAAAGGTAGCGGAACATCCTCATTCTCTTGATACACAAAACACCGCCATACTTTCACATTTTTCCCTCGAAGCAGGAAATCGGGCATATTCAGCAGAAAAACAGCAATCCGTGAAAGGGATTCTTACCGATAAGTCCTACATTTGCAACAGTATAAACAGAAAAGAGAAGAAACGATGAAATCACACAACTTCCACGAAGGGGACATCCTGCTATTCAACACCCGGACAGACAAGACGGCACCTGCGGACTACGTAGGGCGGTATCACATCCACATCCTCTGCCATAAGGGGCAAGCCCGGTTCTGCATGGCGGAGAAGACTTTCCAGATAGAAGCGGATGATTTCGTCATCTGGCAGATAGGTTCGGACATAAACGAGGTGGTCTGTTCCGATGATTTCGATGCCGACTTTCTGCTTGTTTCCCGTAACTTCCTAATCGAGAACAATCCCGAAACCGTATGGGCGACCAAGGGCTACGTCTATATCAAGCACAATCCGGTCTTCCACCTGAACGAGCAGGACAAGGCGCTGTGCGATGCCGACTTCTTCCGTTTCAGAGAGCAGTTGGCGGGCAAGGACCACCTCTTCCGCAAAGAGATATTGGGCAGGCAGATGCAGATATTCCTGTTCGACCTGTGGAATATCTATGCCCAGGAAATCAACAAGCTGCAACAAGTATCAAGTATACAAGCCAATCTGTTCAACCGCTTCATGGATTTAGTCCGGCAATATGCCGCCGGGAATCGGGAGGTGACGTTCTACAGTGAGAAGCTGTGCGTCTGTCCCAAGTACCTGTCCGAGGTAGTGCGCAAGGGAAGCGGAAAGCCTGCCTCCTACTGGATAAACGGCTACGCCACGCAGGAAATCGTTGCCCTGTTGAAGAAGCCGGATCTGACCCTATCGGAAATATCCGAGCGGCTGAACTTCTACAACCAGTCCCACTTCAGCCGGTTCGTGAAGAAGGTGCTCGGCGTGTCACCGTCGGAATACAGGAATGAACTGGAGAAGAAGAAATAGCCGACAACCATGAGAAGTTTGTTTACTTTTCTGCTCATCATCACCCGTTGTCTCGAAAGGCGGCTACAGGTATCTGTAGAGGGGTTGCTGACTTGGCCTTGCCGAGGTAGCTACCTTTAGGGTGTCGAGGTAGCTACCAAGTGGTGGTCGAGGTAGCTACCTTGACACGGACAAGGTAGCCAGCTTTTCGGGGCAGGGGCAGATTGTATGATTTTATTAATTCATACCAAAAAAACGGACATGAATAAAATAGAGAACTACCAGATAGGGCATTCTTCCCTGAAAGGGGATGTCTTCAGAATAGAACAGAATATCAGCAACAACCCGAACATCGAGGTCTTCTTTTCGCACCGGCATACGTTTTATGCCCTATACTGGATTCACGAAGGGCAAGGCATACACTTCATAGACTTTAAGGAATATGAAATAAAGCCTGACCGCCTTTTCTATGTCCGCCCGGAACAGGTACACTTCCTGAACAGTCCATCGGAAATCAAGTACTCCGCCCTGCAATTCTCCGAAGAATTCATGCTGCCATACTATCCCATCATCAAGGACATCTTGACGAATGAGAACATCAGCACCTATAAGGATTTGAATGGTGAAGAGCAGCAGCGTCTGCGCATCTTGTTCGACCTTATCTATCATGAATCCACCCATAATCTGCCCAACTCGACAGCCATCCTGCAATCGGGAATAAACATGCTGATGCAGGAATTAGTCCGCATGGACTGCCAAGAGACGGCCAAGCCCAACATTCCCGATGTCTTAACAAAATACAGAACGTTGATCAACGAGCAGTTCCTCACTTGCCGTCAAGTGAAAAACTATGCCATACAGTTGGGCATCACCCCCAACTACCTGAATGTATTGGCACAGAAGCATCTGGGAGAGTCTGCCCTGTCCCTGATAAACAACCGGATTATACTGGAAACCAAGCGACTGTTGATGAGCAGCAAGGATGACATCTCCGTGATAGCCTATCAGTTGAAGTTCAATGAGCTGTCCTACTTCTCGCGCTTCTTCAAACGGGAAACCGGACTTACGCCTAATGAATTTCGGGCGGAAATGAATAAAATGTACCAATAACGTCCTGTTTTGTGTAACTGTTTAAGCCGCCATCGTTCTTACCTTTGCGTCCGCATTCAAAAACATAAAGCATGGAACAAATGAAAAGAACAAAGGAAGAAAAGAAAACCGCATTTGTGGTATTCTTCTCCGCAGCAACAATGGTACTCGAAATCTTCTTCGGACTCTTCTCCAATTCAATGGCACTCTTGGCAGACGGCATTCACATGGGCTCGTATGTGCTGGCCATCGGTTTGAGTTGGGGAGCCTACGTACTGGTCCGCCACTTGCAAAAGAGAAAGAACAATAGGGCCGATAGTGAAAAGATACTGTCCTTGTCTGCCTACACCAGCGGCATCCTTCTGCTCGTATTCGCCCTCTTCATTGTGGTGGAAGCGGTGGAACGTTTCTTCACTCCTTTGGTGGAGATTAAATATGTGGAAGCGATGATTGTTGCGGTCATCGGGATAGTGGTAAACATCATCTGCGCCGTCATATTGCACGAGAAGCACGGGGAGGGCGACTATAACAGCCATTCGGCTTACCTCCATGTGCTGGCAGATGCACTGACCAGCTTGGGAGCCATATTCGGATTGATTTGCGCCATGATATGGAACATCATCTGGATTGATACGGTGGTGGCACTGGTATGTTCCCTCGTCATTATACGGTGGGCTAAGAAGCTATTGTTGGATACCGGCAAGTCTTTGACTGCCAAATCGCAGCAAATGAAATTCAATCTATAAAACATACACTTCATGTTTCTCCTAATGACATTGAGCGGGAATCTCATTACTTATCAAAAGATTATTGGTATTTTTGCGTGCAGAAAAACTGTAGTCCGATGACAAAAGATACAAATCGTAAATATTGGGTATTGATACTGCTGGGATTGCTCTCTTTCCTTGCATTGTTTCTTTATCTGATAGAACTTCTGACTGCCAAGCAGACCTTTACGTCCGTAGCATTCATCAAGAGCGTCACTATCTCATTTCCATTCATGGCGTTAATCGCTTGGGTGGACTATAAGTTGGTGTCCTTCATTAACGACGCGCAGTGGTTCTCCAGGCATCTGATGCTGCGAATCGCCTTTGAAGGAGCGTGCATCTCTCTGCTTGCCGCCGTATTCGTCATTTTAGGGAACATCCCGTTCCGGCAGGAGGAAGGCGTGTGGGAGTATCTGATGTCCATGCGCTATGGCGAAGTGGTTGTCACCTCTATCCTGTTCAATGTGTTTGCAGTGACCGTCATTGAGTTCTTCGTTCAGAGCAGGAAGAAGCAGCTGCTGCAACAAGAGAATGTACGGATGCAGTACCGGCAATTGAAGAGCCAGATAAACCCGCATTTCCTTTTCAACAGCCTCAATGTATTGGTGTCGCTCATCAACAAGGACAGTGAGCGTGCCACGGACTATACCAAAAAGCTGTCCGACGTTTACCGCTACGTACTTACCCACGACCTCGAAGATACCGTATCCGTCCATAGCGAACTTGAATTTATACAGAACTACATCGAAATACTACAGATACGCTTTGGCGATGGGCTGAACTTCACTTTCGATGTACGGCAGGCTGACATGCAGCGGGAGATTCCCCCGATGACACTGCAAGTCCTGGTAGAGAATGCCGTAAAGCACAATGCACTGACCGCCTCCAGTCCGCTGACCATACATATATCGAGCGACAACCGGGACCTGATTGTCTCAAACAATATCATTCCACGCATGCGGATAGAGAACTCGATGGGCATCGGACTCGAAAACATCAAGGAGAAATACGACCTGATAGCAGGCAAGACTGTCTCCATTATAAAAACAGACCAAGAATTTGCCGTTAAATTACCACTGTTATGAAAGTACTGATTATAGAGGACGAGCCACTGGCACAAGAAGAACTGGTGCGTATCATCGGGAAGCGTTTTCCCGAAATGAAAATCGTCGGTAAGCTATCTTCCGTAAGAGAGAGCATTGAATGGCTGAAAGAGAGCAAAGCCGGCCTGATATTCATGGATATACATCTTTCCGACGGCAACAGCTTTGACATCTTCGACCATGTAGAGGTGCGCACTCCCATCATTTTTACCACTGCCTACGACCAATACGCCATTCAAGCATTCAAGGTAAACGGCATTGGGTATCTTCTAAAACCCATCGTAGAAAGCGACTTGGTTGCAGCTGTGGAGAAATTGGACTATACTCCCGAGAAGCTTACCGAACTGCTGGACACCATCAAGCCCTCCAAAGGATACAAAAGCCGTATAGCCATCAAGTCGGGTGACCGGTTCAGCTTTCTGAAGATGGAGGATGTAGCTTACTTTTATGCCGAGGAACGGATGACTTTTGTTGTCCCCAAACAGGGGAAAAAGCAGATTGTCGATTACACGATAGAGGCACTTGAGCCGCTGCTCGACCCGAAGCGGTTCTTCAGAATGACCCGCGGCTGCATTGCCTCGATAGACTCCATAGGAAGCGTTTCAAAATACTTCAATAGCCGCCTGAAGATTACCCTGAAACCTGAATATGGAGACAAACTGCTTGTCAGCCGTGTACGTGTCCCCGACTTCTTGCAGTGGCTGGACGGCGAATAAGCGTATGCGGCATTTCATCCGAGGAAAGCTTTATTTCATCCAACGGAAAATGGAGTCTGCCCGAAACTTCTTTCATTGCCTCCCGTGCGCCGCTACCTTTGCAGCGCTAAAACAATAAAACCAAATTAACAATGAAGAAGTTCTTTTTATCCGTTGCAGTCATCTGCATATCCGTCATGTCCGTATCAGCGCAGGAAACTCGCGAAAGGGACTTTCAGCTTAGCTTCATCACTCCACTGGGAACAAACGGGGCGCAATCACATCTGACTATCAACAAGGTGTCGCTCAACGTCCTTGGAGGATACAGCTACGGTAACACAGCATTTGAGTTCGGCGGTCTGTACAACGTCAATCTCCACCTAACCAAAGGTTTTCAGTTTGCCGGCATTGCCAACTACAGTGGCGACACCCGTAATGCAGCCCAATTTACCGGCATCACCAATATGGCGGCAGACGGTTCCACACCGTTTCAGTTTGCCGGTATTGCCAATGTAGCGGAAGAAGTCTCAGGATTACAGTTTGCAGGCATCGTAAACATCGCCAAAAAGGTAAAAGGCGTTCAGTTCGGACTCTTCAACTATGCGGACGAGAGCGAAGGAGTATCTGTCGGACTTATCAATATCGTCAAGCATGGCGGCAAGCACGAGTTTGAAGTCGCATTCTCCGAGGCCTTGAACACAGCCGTAAGTTTCAAACTGGGAACGGACAAGCTTTATACCATCTTTTCCGGCGGCATCAACTACCTTAATAGTCCGGTGGAGTATGCCGTAGGATTGGGCTTCGGTACTCATATAGACTGGAAAAAAGGCTGGGGAAATCAGATTGAAGCTATCGGATATGCACTGACGGAACAAGGGGAGTTTCATGGAGGAGTGAATATGCTTACCCAACTAAAATATAGCGTGTCCAAGGAGCTGGCGCCTCACTTCAAGGTCTTTGCCGGTCCGGTCTTTAACATGACGATATCAGACTATGTCAACCCTGAAACAGGAGCAATCGGCAGTTCTCTTTCTCCCTATTCCATGTGTTCCAATGACAGCGGAAGCACTCGCCTGAACGGCTGGATAGGTTTCAGTGCCGGAGTGAGGTTCTGAGTGTGGGTAATAGGAACCAGGTGCTATAATGAACTCCTGATTCCTATGAATGTAGCCCACAAGGGTGAATGAGTACCGGAATTAAAAGCACAGTCCCTTTCTCATCTTTTCCAATCCTTCCAACATCACCTGCCGCGGACAGGCGATGTTGATGCGGACAAACCCCTCTCCTGCCTCACCGTACATGGTGCCCTCGTTCAGCCAGAGTTTCTCCTTCTTCAGCAGCAGGTCCACTATCTCTTGCGAGGACATCCGCAACGCCGAGCAGTCCACCCACACCAAGTAGGTGCCCTCCAATTGAGTCACCGGAAGCTGCGGCATATACTTGTCGAAGTAGGCACGCAGGTAGGTGTAGTTGGCAAAGAGGTAATGGTTCAGTTCGTCCAGCCACTCCTCGCCCTCGTTGTAGGCAGCCATCAGCGCCTCGACACCGAAGGGGTTCACGTCGCACACCTCGTTGTCATTGATGGCACGGTCTATTCGGGCACGCACGGAGGCATCCGCCGCCACGATGTTGGCTATCTGCAAGCCCGCCATGTTGAACGCCTTGCTGGGCGAGTTGCAGGTGACGGAGTGCATCAGGAATTCCGGCGAAATGGAAGCAAAGGGGGTGTAAGTGTAACCGGGGAAGGTCAGCTCGCAATGAATCTCGTCCGCCACCACCAGCACGTCGTGGCGCAGGCAGATTTCACCGAGGCGCAGCAGCTCCTCGCGCCGCCACACCCTTCCGGCAGGATTGTGCGGATTGCACAGCAGAAGCAGCTTCACCTTCGGGTCGGCCGCTTTCCGCTCCAGGTCGTCGAAGTCCATGCGGTAGGTGCCGTCCTCGTAGATCAGCGGACTTGCCACCATCTCGCATCCGTTGTTGTGGATGGACGAGAAGAAGCAGTTGTACACGGGTGTCTGCACCAGCACCTTGTCACCGGGCACGGTCATTGCCTTGATGGTGGCGGACAGGGCGGGCACCACGCCGGAGGTGTATATCACCCACTCGCGGTCTATCTCCCACCCGTGCCGCCGTCCGAACCACCGGCTGAGGGATTCATAGTAGGCGTCGGGCACCCGGACATAGCCGAAAATGCCATGCTCCACCCGCCGCTTCAATACCTCCACCACCGCAGGCGCCGTGCGGAAATCCATATCCGCCACCCACAGGGGAAGCACGTCCGCATCCGCCGCCGAATCCCATTTGTAGGAGTTCGTGCCGCGGCGGGGAATCAGTTCATCGAAGTTGTATCTCATTGGTTGAAGCAAGTTGTGTCGTCCCACAGTTTCAGCTCGCAGTCTGCCGGTGCCTTGATGTTCTCGTCGAGGATAACCTCGCCATAGCTTTCGGCGGTGATGCAGCCCGTGGCGGGGTTCTTCACACCGCTTATCGGGCCGTTGATGGTGGCTTGCACGCTGCTGTACTCAAAGGCACGGTCGCAGTCGGCGCCGAAGGTGCAGTTCTCCAGCACAAGATCGTGTGCATAGCAGAGGGGCTGCTCGCCGGTGATGTGGCAGTTCACCAGACGCAGGTTGCGAGAGTGCCAGCCCAGGTATTCGCCGTTCAACTCGGAGTCATAGATGGTGACGTTCTCCACTTCCCAGAAGGCATCCTTCGTGGTGATTTTGGCGTTGTGCAGTTCCACGTTCTTCACATATTGGAAGACGTATTTGCTGTCGCTCTCCAGTCCGTCGATGTAGATGTTGCGGCTGAACATGAAGGGGTAAGTGCCGCCGTGCAGCTTCAGATTCCGGATGTGCAGGCATGAGT
>NZ_CBVI010000063.1 GCF_000513195.1 Bacteroides timonensis
ATGTGCAGGTCGTTGCAACGCCAGAACACTTCATCGGCATCGTTCATCTCGACGTTCTCCAGGTCGATGTCGTTCATCTCGCGGAACATCTTGGGGGCGTCGATGCGGGTATCTTTCATCTTCAGGTGGTCGGAATACCACAGGGCCGAGCGTCCGCCCACGTCGAAGAAGCAGCGGTCGATGGTGAAGCCATGCACGTGCCAGAAGGGGTAATTGCCCTCGAAGCGGCAGTTGGTGGCGATGATATTGCTGCATTCCTTGATGGCGGATTCTCCGGCACGGATGATTACGTTTTCCAGTTGCAGGTCGTGTGTTCCAAACAGCGGACGTTCGCCGCCAAATTCTTTGTCTTTTATCAGTTCCATTGTTATCTATTTATTATTGTATTTCAAAAGTCACGCTCACATTCCCCGCCCCGAGGGCTGCGGCAAGTCCCGAAGCATCGCTCATCCGCCCCAAGCGTGTATAGTTATAAGAGGTGCTGAACGTTTCGTAGAACAGCACCAGGCACGACGAGCCGTAGAGCATCAAGTCGCCCGCCCCGATGGTTCCCGGATGGACGGATGCCGTGGGCAGGCTGCCGGACAAGTAATAGTATTTCTCGTTGCCGTTCAGTTCGGACATGTTCACGGTCATGGGCAGCAGTGCCTTGAAAGCCGTTGCCGCCGCATTGTTCTCTAAAGCGACGCTGAACGAGGCAGTGCCGACTGTTATCTTCAGATGATTGCTCATGGTAGGGTTGTTATTATCATTATTATTATTGTCATCAGGCGTTTCCGGCTGCCCTGCCTCCACTATCGGCTCGTCCGTACCACATGATACGGAACTCACCGAAAGGGACATCATTATAAAAAGGATTGAAAGTAAACGTTTCATCAGTTATCTGTATTTCATTTCTACACCGCAAAGATACGGCAGAAAAAGTATCGGCTTTGTAGATAAATTACAGACATATTAACCCGAATTACTGAAGTTTGCCCAGCTTCAACCATTTCCCCCTCCAGAGGCGGAACAGGAAGATGCTTCCACGGAAACAAAGCTCGATGCACATAGCAATCCACACCCCTTGCAGTCCTATCATCGGGGCAAGCCATGCGGCAAGCGTGAGGCGCACCGCCCAAATGCTGCCCAAGTTCATTGCACTGGGTATCAACGTATCGCCTGCCCCCACAAACACGCCGTAGCCCACGATGGAAGCGGCAAACATAGGTTCGGCAAAGGCTTCGATGCGCAACGCCATCACGCCCAGCGACAAAACTTCGGCATCGGGCGTCATCAACCCCATCATCCACGGAGCTGCCACGTACATCACCACGCCCATCACCCCCATCACCACCATGCCCAGTAACACTGTGATATGGGCGAAGCGTTTCGTCAGTTCCCGCCGTCCGGCACCGATGCTCTGCCCCACCAGCGTGGTGGCGGCATCGGCAATGCCATAACCGGGCATGTAGCAGAGACTTTCGGCAGTAATGGCAAAGGAATTGGCGGCAATCGCCAACACGCCCAAGGGTGCTACGATGACGGTGGTCATAATCTGTGCGCCACATAATATAATGTGTTCGGCACCCATCGGCAGACTGATGCGGAGTGCCCTTTTCAGGCAGTCGGCCTTGGGCAGAAAGTTGCCGTGTTCCTTCGTCAACTTTAAGTCGGGAGAACGGAAACAGAGAAACCACATCATGAGTACCGCTGTCACTACCTCGGCAAGTCCCGTACCTAGTGCCGCACCCACTACACCCAGTCCGGCACCCGGCAGGGAGAGTGTGAAGTCGAGGCATTGCCACTCACGGGAGGGGAAGATGAGGAAGAGATTGAATACCACGTCCAGCACACACATCAGTACGTTCAGCAGGCTGGGCACAAACATATTACCGCTGCATCGCAGCATGCTGCCGCCCAAGAAACTAAGTTGGAGAGCCGGAAGGGACACGGCGAATATCAGAAAGTAGAGCGAAGCATCGTGCGCAATGGAAGTATCGCCTCCCAGCCACATGGGCAGCACGCCACTAATGCCACACCCCACGGCAAGCAGCAGGAAGCTGAACAGCAGTGTCGCCACAATAGATTGGCGCAGCACCGTCCTTGCCCTCTTCCGGTCTCCGGCACCGATGCTGTGCGCCACCTGTACGTAGAAGCCCGTGGCAACCGAGGTGCAGACACCCCAGAACAGCCAAGTGGTGGTGGATACCAGTCCGATGGAAGCGGAAGCGTTGGCTCCCAGGCTGCCCACCATCGAAGCGTCAATATACTGCATGACGATGGAGGACACCTGCGCCATAATGGCAGGCATACTTAGTTGAGCGGTCAAGCGCAACTGCTGTTTCAGTGTCATAGGTTGTCCGTCACGAATGAGGGACAGGAAGGTATTGCTTTGTTTCTCCAGATTCATCTACTTTAGAAGTTTGAGCCACTTGCCGTAGGTCAGCATCCGCCAAATCCATTCCAGCGGACCGAACAGGCAGTAACGCAGCCACAGGTGGCTGAAAGCTATTTCAGCGGCATATACGCCGGTGGCTATCAGCAGCACATGGACTAGCCCCATATCTGCCCCCAGTCCCCAGCCGATGCCATAGAAAATGAACATTCCCCAAAGGGACTGCCCGATGTAGTTGGTAAGAGCCATGCGCCCCGGAGTGGCGAGCAAACGGAAAACGCCGTATTCCTTATTCCGAGAATAGCAGAGAGCAAAGCCTGCCGCATATGCCATACCCATGGGAAAGACGCTGAAGGTATAAAATAAGGTATGTACTGCCAATCCGCAAGGATGTGCATTGAGCGCACTCCACGCATACAGCAGCGAAGTGGGTAGACCGATGAAAAAGCCCCAACGGGTGACTTGTTTCAGCAGTTGGCGGTTCTCGTCCAGACGGGCATATAAACGATTCTTACCGATATAGAAGCCTATCAAGAATAATCCCATCACCTTGAATATACGGTTGCCATCGATGAATTCCTGTATCCGGACCAGCGCACCTTGTATAAGGAAATGAAAGACCTCTTTATAACTTTCCGCATCACGCAGCCAATAAGCAAAATTATCGTCCGTAATGCCGTAACGGGCGCAGTAATATTGCTGTGCTCGTACCACGGAGGCAGAAGGATAGATGCCCGTCGCTTCAATGAAAGCATCAATTCCTATTGGCAACAACAAAAAGATGGTAGCAGATGCAAGCAACCCTCTGCTGGAAACATTGCGGAACAGTGGCAGAAACAGCCCAAGCAAGGCGTAAAGCATCAGTATGTCTCCACTCCATACAAACATCAGGTGCACGAAGCCTATCAGCAGCAACATCATCATCCGTCGGTAGAAAATCAGGAAACCGTTGATATGCTTCTGCATGGCATTCGAGATGATGATGGAAAATCCTATGCCAAACAGCAAAGAGAATAAAGTATAGAATTTACCATCAATAAATACGTATTGCAGATAGCGAACGATACGGTCTATGCCTCCCGTCGCCATTCCGGCGGCAATATCGGGGTGCAAGAAGGTGTATAGAGAAAATTCGGGTAAGTTCGCCAGGCAAATGCCGAATAATGCCAGTCCGCGTAAGGCATCCAAAACGATGTGCCTTTCCTTTCCACGGACGGGAGCGGCACTTTCTGTGTGTATAAGATTTTCCAATATTCTATGTTCTATTTTTCCGATGCAAAGATCATGCGAATAAAGCAATGTGCAGGTAGATAAATTACAGATATATCAACCCGAATTACAGAATTTCACCAATAACCTCTTATTCCTTATATATTAGGATACAATCGGCAGAAAAAGTGGCTTTCAGTAATTGAGGTTATTAAATCCGTAAACGGGGTATCTCTGCATCTACCAAATCTCCGTAATTTTGCACTCAAACAAGAACAGAACTTAATATGAGGACATTATTAATGACAGCAGCTTTCGTCGTAGCAGGTGCTACGGGCATGATGGCACAAAGCACTAAGATTATGGATAATAAAATTGTGAAACAAGAACTGCAACTCACGCAGGAATGGGACAAGACGTTTCCACAAAGTGAGAAAGTGAATCACCGCAAGGTTACGTTCGTCAATCGTTATGGCATTACGTTGGCGGCAGACCTTTACGAACCGAAGACTTACAACGGTAAACTCGCTGCCATTGCTGTGAGCGGTCCGTTCGGTGCGGTAAAGGAACAAGCCAGTGGACTCTATGCACAGACCATGGCAGAACATGGTTTTCTCACCATCGCCTTCGATCCCTCGTTCACTGGTGAGAGCGGCGGCACGCCACGCCGTACTGCATCTCCGGACATCAATACAGAAGATTTCATGGCAGCTGTCGATTTCCTTGGACTTCAGCCAAACGTTGATGCTGAGAAGATAGGTATTATCGGCATTTGCGGATGGGGCGGCATTGCAATTAACGCTGCAAGCATTGATACCCGTATCAAGGCAACAGTTGCAAGTACCATGTATGATATGACTCGCGTAGGCGGTAACGGATACTTCGACGCAGACAACAATGAAAAGGCTCGTCATGCCGCACGTGAAGCGTGGGCTGCCCAGCGTACCCTCACTGCACAAAAGGGTGAAGCGACTCCTGGCGGCGCACTCCCTGAACAGGCTCCGGAAGGTGCGCCACAGTTCCTGATTGACTATGTCGCCTACTACAAGACTCCCCGTGGATATCATCCTCGCAGCGGAAACTCAAACGACGGATGGCATACCTTTGGGACGCAGGCTTATATGAATACTCGTTTCCTCCATTACTCTAATGAGATCCGTTCGGCTGTCTTGGTGATGCACGGCGAGAAGGCTCATTCCCTCTACTTCGGCAAGGATGCTTATAAGTATATGGTAGAAGGCCGTCCTGAGGCTGGCATCAAGCCCAATCCATGTCCTGAGAACAAGGAACTGCTCATTATCCCCGGTGCGAGCCATTGCGATCTCTATGATGGTGGTGAGAAAAAGTGCATTCCTTGGAATAAGCTGATCGATTTCTTTACAAAGAATTTAATGTAATTCTTCCTTCCGGCCATTTTATCACGGGTGGACAAGCGTCTATTCTTCGGAAGTCCTCAAGGATATATTTTTCCAGCTAGTGGTCGAAGCGAGAAATCAGTTCCTGGTTCAAGTCGGTGCGCAGATAGAACTGCCACCGATAGAATCGGGAGTATATTTAAATGAAGCGTCTGAGGAAGTTCATAGCTCAACTGAAATTAATAATGGTTTTATCTTTGTACAATTCTCTTATTTTGTTCATTGTACTTTGAAGGAGGAATGCCAAACTGTTCAGTAAAATGTTTCCTGAATGTATTCGGATCATTGAATCCCACCATTTCCGATATCTCCAAAATAGAGTATTTATGCTCCGTAATAAGTGAAGCCGCTTTACTCATCCTTACACTGCGAATCACTTTACTAATAGATAGTTCACTTCTCTCCTTAATCTTTCTGAACAAGGTCGGCTGTGACATATTCAATTGAGTGGCAAGCGTCTGCACATTAAAGTGTTCATTAGTCAGATTGGCTTCTATGATATTAATTACCTTCTGCATAAAATCATCCCCTTCGGTTTCCTGCGCTGTTTGTTTCAGCATCAACGATTTGGTATAAATCCGTTTCAGATGTTTTCTACGCAAAATTAGATTTTCAACTTTAGCTTTCAGGATTAAAGGATTAAAAGGTTTCATCATATAGTCATCCACTCCAAGCTGGGTTCCCTTGATAATATCAGTATCTTCCGCTTTCGCCGTCAACATTAAAAGGGGGATATGCGCCGTCTCGACTTGTTCTCGGATTTCCTTGCAGCAAGTAAAGCCATCTTTTATCGGCATCATAATGTCGGAAATAATCAAATCCGGTAGATGCAAGGTAGCCAGTTTCACACCTTCTTCCCCATCATCAGCCTCTAATACATTATATTCACTTCGAAAGAGGCTCACAATATACTGACGAATATCGAAATTATCCTCCACAACCAATAAGGTAGCCTTATACCTTGCGGTAACTTTGTCTTCTTTAGTCATCTGTTCCGGTTCGGAAGTTCCTTTCTCCAAATTCGTTTCATCGCTCGCAAGCTCATATACAGTTTCTTCGTAATTATCATCTGCGAAATGTGCTTTTCCTTTCGGAAAGTTCAAACTAAAAATGCTTCCTTTGCCCAACTCACTCTGCAAATCTACCGTACCATGGTGCATATCCATCGTATTTTTCACAATATGCAGTCCAATACCTACTTTGGTAGAAAAGGAAGGAGCAGTCGCTCCGGTAACAAACGAATCGAACACCCGATATTGCAGTTCATCTGGAATTCCCCTACCTGTATCAGAAACAACAATCCGGCAATACTCTTTTTCATCCACCGTATTCTCGACCAGAGAGAGAGTGATTTTACCTCCCGCTTCCGTATATTTAAAGGCATTCGACAGCAAATTGCGCACAGCAGAAGCCACTTTCTCCACATCCACCCATAGAGGAATAGACCGATTCGGTAAATCAATGACGAAATCAATCTTCCTTGATGCAGCCATTTGCCGGAAAGTATCTGCCGCTTCTTTCAATAAAGCTACAATATTAACTTCGGAAAGACATAATTTCATCATCCCCGCCTCAATCTTCTGCACGCTCAACAGGTCATCCACCAAACGATGAAGCGAATTACCATTTTCATACATCAATGACAAAGCCTTATAGTCGGGATCGTCCTTTTTTTTCCGATGCAATAACTCCTGTAACGGAGAAAGCACCAATGTCAACGGAGTCCGCAACTCATGAGCCACACAGGTAAAGAAGTTCTCTCTTTCTTCCCGAATCTGTTTTTCTTTTTCGCATTCTATATGGGATATATGCAGTTCATGCTTTAGAAGTAATTCGCGTTTAGCCCTCCGTTGTTCCCGGCGGACACGATAAATGCCATAACCGGTTATCAAAATAAGAACCATACACACCCCTAAACGGAACCAGATCGTTTGACTCCAGTGAGGTTGGATGCTGATTGCCAACATATCTACAATATTATTCGAGCTATCAGCATAAACACTCTTTACCTCAAACACATAATTACCTGCGGGCAAATTAGTGTAAGAAGCCTTTTCTCCTCCATTGCACACCACCCATTCATTCTGATAAGGCAGCAAACGATAATTATATTTCTGATTTTCTTCTGAATAGAGAAGATTGCTAAAAGACAGCGAGAAGTCACGATTAGCATAAGCCAGCACAATCTTATCCGTATAAGGAAGTCCTTTCTCCAATAGTACCTGCCCATTCACCTTTTCTCCGATTGCCACGAGCTTATTGTTCACCTCCAAGTCCAGCAACAGGTTTTTCTTTATCCTTGGCACAGTTTCTACCGCTTCCGGATTAAAATAAGTCAAAGCATAGTTATTTCCGAAGAACAAAGTTTTCCCGATATGCAATACAGAACGGTTACTACCCGAGATATAGTAATTATAAAACAAATCCAAATGACGGCTATAACGGGAAATACCCGAGTTAGTACCTAACCATACATATCCTTTTTCATCTTCCGCAATGCAAGTGACAAAGTTACTGCACATTCCGTCATGAGTCGTGTAGAAATGCTGGATCGAATCCCCACTTTCGGATAAGACTCCCAGTCCGTCCGTATAACCGACATAGAGTTGTCCGTCCCCGGAAGCCAATAAAGCACGGACATACCGGGCTCCGATCCCTGCCTTAACTTCATAATCTCCCTTCACCTCTACTTTTTGGGTACGGGTATCTACACTCAATTGATATAATCCGTCAGGAGTACCCAGCCAAAGCTCTCCATTTATGCCTTCGGCTATAGCACGTATCGAACATTTCTCCAACAAATTGTCACTTACTGTAAGAACCGGAGAGAAATTCGTTGTTTCTCGGTCAAACAGCAACAACCCATTGCGTGTCCCCACCCAAAAACGATGCTTACTATCAATGAACAGTTGCCATACATAAGTAGAATATTTCAGGTTATTATTCTTTCTGTATTCAGGAGGCAAATTATAATCCACGAATTTCCCGGAGGAAGACTGATAACAAGTGATGGACGCATCCGAATTGCCGAACCATAAATTGCCGTCTTCATCCTTCATGGCACAAAGCGCCGCTTTTCCCTCTGCTACAGGCATCCTTTTCGCTACAAAATCCAAATTCCCTGTCTGTTCAAACGGCAAGGTACTGCGCATGATTGTCCCGTTGAATGTGGCCAACCAGACATACCCTTCATCATCGGACACAATATCGCAGATTTCATTGATCTCCCCCTGCGAGAATCTCTCATAAAATTGCTTTCTAAGGTCGAGAACTATGACTCCTCCGCCATGCGTCCCGAAATAAACCAATCCGCGAGAATCATAATAGACAGCAAGCATGCGGGATTCAAAATTATAAAGATAGGCAAGTTGATTGTTGATTTCAGTAGTTGTTTCCCCACTCTTCTTATCTACAGAGAGCACTGTATACCCGTTCCATGTAGCCGCCATATATTCATCCCCCACAGCCGTAATAGCATATACATCGTTATGTGACAAGTCCGGTTTTTCTTTCGGACTATTGTTCGTAAAGGAATCTAAAGTATGGCTCTGTAAATGATAACGCAACACCCCTCCCCCAATCGTTGCCATCCACAAATAATCTTTATCGCACACCAACGAAGAAATCTGATAGGAATCAGTCCGACTGGCATACAGCTTCACGGTTGTTTCCAACTTTCCCGACGGCACGTCAAATATAAGCAGGCTGCTTTTCTTGGTTATCAGGAAGAGTTTTTTCTTGTCCGGCGAGCTACAAATCTTAGTAATCACTTCCTGTTCATCCGTCAATGCGAACTCTTTCAAAACTTCCAAGGAGAACAGCCGTTCTTTATTCTTAGGATTCTTACTGAGAACCCGTTTCAACAGATGCAGTTTATTCTTTGAGATTGACCAATACGTCGAATCATTCAGGAGCACTAGCCCTTTTGTATTATAATACCGTTTATCCCTAAAATTACCAGTCTCTACAAAACATTCCCGATAACGGTCAAAACAGTGCAAATTACTGTTCGTTATAAAAAGAAGTAATCCGTCCGACGTGTCATACATATACTCAATAGTCATATTGTACTTGTCCGAAGTAAAGCTACGTATATTCTTCCCGTCATACCGACTTAACCCGTCTCCCGTTCCAAACCATATAAACCCGTCTTTATCCTTAAAGATGGAATAAACAGAATTACCGGCAAGACCGTTCTGCATATTCATCTTTTTATAGTTCTTTTCCAAAGATGCATGAAGCATGATAGGGAAAAGAAGAAATAGCATCAATAAGAATATTTGTTTTGCCTTGCTCATTGGATTTAGATTAGAATTTATGTACAAAGAAATAAAAATTAAGTCTAAAGCACTAGAAAAAGCTCAATTAATTGTAATTTGAATGAAATACTAGGTCTAAATGAATAGAATACTCATATATACCGAAGACGGTGAGGGCACCCTCGTTCAAGCGGATTTGCAATCCGCTTGTTTTTTATTTGGAATGACGCTTAAGGAAAGAAGATAAACATAAAGAAAAGTTTTTTCTGCATTGTTACGACTTTTCTCTATATCACTTCTTATCCGGCAGTTATTCCCCTCCGTCAATTCCTTGCTTTGCCATGCATTTTCGTATTATTCTTAATGCTTCCTAAAGGCATCTTTATGGTCTCAGAACTAATCATTTAGATCTTCCTTATGGCAGGCAACTATCGTTTCCAGCAGGAGAAACCGCCGTTCCCATTAAGAGAAACCAGCGTTCCCATTAAGGGAAACGCGAGTTCCCATAAGGGGAAACTGCCGTTCCCTGCAGCGGAAACGGATCTAAATATAGGAGGGTTGCGGCTGAAAAAAGGGCTACACCATTTGCCCGAAAGGGTGTAACCATGTGCCCCAAATGGTGTAGCCATGTGCTTGAAAGGGTGTAGCCCTACCGGATAAAAGGTTATTTTGCCCGAAATATGAGCGTAAGTTTCCTCTGAAAAAGGTTTTATCCGCTACTTTCCGGTATATCCCGTTCGTTTTCGAAAAGTCTATTTGACTGAGAATTCACCTTAAACAGACTTTTTGAATCTTTTATAAGAATATTACCATGCAATATCCTTCTCTTTTTCCACATACGCTTTCTATTTGCATTTTCCCAATAAGGATTCCTTGCGTTCTTTTTCATCAAGCACATACGGACGAGCAATCTGCACCTAAAGAAGAAAAAGGTGCCAATTAATCGCAATTTGAATGAGACACTAGGTATAAATGAATGAAATGCTCATGTTCTGAATCCCATTCTCTCTCTAATTTTGTAACGATTGCCAGAGCAATGTACAACAAACCTGAAGATAAAAGAATAAATTAAAAGCATATTATGAAAAAACATGTAAGGAACACCTTTTTACTATTGCCGATAGCGGCTAGTCTCCCTATTCAGGCACAAGAAAAAAATGAATCCCCCAATCTCGTATTTATTATGGCAGACCAATGGAGAGGTGACGCTTTAGGTTGCATCGGTAAGGAACCTGTACAAACTCCCCATTTAGACCGACTCGCATCCGAAGGAGTACTTTTCACCAACGCCATCAGTTGCTACCCCGTTTCGTCACCGGCGCGGGGAATCTTGATGACAGGCATGTATCCCATGAACAATAAGGTAATAGGGAACTGCAACTCGGAGACTGCCCCCTACGGAGTAGAACTGCCGGAAACAGCCCGTTGTTGGAGCGACGTGCTGAAAGATAAAGACTACCGCACAGGGTACATCGGTAAGTGGCATCTCGACTCCCCGCAGCAACCATTTGTAGACACCTACAACAATCGTGGGAAAGTGGCATGGAATGAGTGGTGTCCGCCCGAACGCCGTCACGGTTTCGACTTTTGGGTAGCTTACGGCACTTACGACAACCATCTCAATCCGATGTATTGGGAAGCGTCTGCTCCGCGTGACGGTTTCTTCTATCCGAAGAAATGGGGACCGGAGTATGAAGTAGACCGTGCCATCGAATTTCTGTCCAAGCAGGAAGAGAGCAAATCCCCCTTCGCATTGGTCATATCCATGAATCCCCCGCATACCGGTTATGACTTGGTACCTGATAAATATAAAGAGATGTATAAGGATCTCGATGTAGAAAGCTTGTGCAAAAACCGTCCGGATATTCCGGCTAAAGGGACGGAAATGGGTGACTATTTCCGCAATAATATCTGCGATTATTATGCCTGCATGACTGGAGTGGATGAGAATGTAGGACGCCTTATTGATGAACTGAAACGTCTGAACCTATTCGACAATACCATCGTAGTTTTTACATCCGATCATGGAATATGTATGGGAGCGCATCAGTCTGCAGGAAAAGATATTTATTACGAAGAATCCATGAAGATTCCCATGATCATTTCTTGGCCCCGACAAATCAAGCCACGTGTAGATAAGCACACGATGATTGCTTTCGGAGATATGTATTCCACCTTATTATCTATGATGGGATTCTTCAAGGAGATTCCACAGGAGGTACAGACTTTCAATTTTGCTAATTCTATCCTTTCGGGAAAAACGGATAAAAAGACCGTGCAGCCTTATTATCATGTGCAACCAAGTAATCCGTCTACCGGTTATCGTGGCCTGCGTACATCAAGATATACCTTTGTCGTACGCGCAAAAGACGGAATAATCGATCAGACAGTACTGTTCGACCGGAACAAAGATCCGTATGAAATGAACAACATAGCAGCAGAGCAACCGAAACTAGTCCGTTCTTTGCACAAGCAACTCAAAGAGTGGCTGACACAAACGAACGATCCGTTTGCCGCTTACCTTTCGAATGAACCATAAAACGATTCGATACAGTCATGAGCCGACAGTTTTCAATAATTATATAAATATTTCTCACTTAACACACTCGGGCAGATAGTCCCCATCTATGCTATCTGCCCGAAAAAAGAACCTTTTTACTAAAACTATATTAATTCACAAAAAACAATTACATGAAAAGAAAAAGCAAAATTCGAGCAGGATGGCTTAGCTTCTTTGTATTGTCATTTATCTTTATTTTTTGTAATTCTATGTCGGCAATCGCACAGAATGGTATAAAAATCACAGGTAAAGTATTTGACAATACACAGTTGGAAGTCATCGGTGCAAACGTGCTGGTCAAAGGCACTTCGACCGGTAGCATCACCAATGTTAATGGCGAATACACAATTACAGTGCCTGACGAAAAAGCCGTACTGGTGTTCTCTTTTATCGGATATCAGAAACAGGAAGTTGTCGTAGGCAAGAACCGGGTAATCAACGTAACGTTGGAAGACGATTCCCAGTCATTGGATGAGGTAGTCGTGGTTGCATACGGCACGCAATCCAAAGCCACGCTGACAGGAGCCTTGTCCAGCATTGACACAAAAGAGCTGATAAAGGCTCCTGTAGCAAGTATCAGTAATGTTTTGGCAGGTGCTATGCCGGGTGTATCTACCGTGCAGACCAGTGGTCAGCCGGGAGCGGATGCAGCCGCTATTTATGTACGTGGCAGCGGTTCTTTAACCGGAAGCGCTTCCTCGCCTCTTGTACTGGTAGATGGCGTAGAACGTGACTTTTCACAGATTGATCCGAATGAGATTGAAAGTCTGTCCATCTTGAAAGATGCCTCTGCCACAGCAGTATTCGGAGTGCGTGGAGCTAACGGCGTAGTTCTGGTTACCACACGCCGCGGAAAAAGTGGCAAACCGTCTATCAATGTAAGTACCATTACCGGTGTGCAGCAACCATTGTCCTACGTTGAACAGACAGGAAGTTATGAATTTGCCCGTTATTGGAATATGAAACAGCAAAATGACCAGGTAACAGACCGGAAAACGTATTTTACGCGAGAGGCAATAGAGGCCTACCGCACAGGTTCAGACCCGATCATGTACCCTAATACCAAATGGGGAGATTACATGTATAACGATTTCTTCATACAGTCCAAGAACAATATCAATATATCCGGAGGTAATGACGTGGTCAAATACTTCGTGTCTTTAAGTTATCTTTATCAGAATGGTATTTTGAAACAGTTCAATGCACTACCTTATGATAACAATTTCAAGTACAACCGTTATAACTATCGTGCCAACTTGGACTTCAAACTGACCAAGACTACCACTATGAAGCTGAATATCGGCGGTAACGTGGGACAGAAACAGGAACCGAGAGCTTCCAGTGACAATCCGTGGGTGTACACCCAGATATGGGCGCTGCCTTTCTCCGGTCCCGGCATAGTCAGCGGGGTACGCACGCAAGTGCCGGGAGCATTGACACCGGTGGGAGTAAACCGTGACGGATTAAGTATTTACTGGGGACAAGGATATAACCAAGAATACCAGACCACCCTGAATACGGATGTGGACATCACACAGAAGCTGGATATGCTGACTAAAGGACTCTCTGTCTCAGTGAAAGGTTCTTATGACAACCTGTTCAAACTGAATAAATACCGCGTCGGAGGAACAGTGGAATCTCAAACGGCATATTACAAATCATTCAAGGATGATTCTACCAAACCGCAGACAGATCCGGATTATGACAAAACAATCATCTACGTACCGAGTGGGAGTGTTTCCCCGCTTGTTTACTCTGAAGCTTATAACAGAGACCGCAACTGGTATATCGAAGGTAGAATCAATTATGACCGGACATTCAACAATGACCACAAAGTCACCGCTCTGTTTCTTTATAACCAGTCGCGCAATTATTATCCGAAAAAATCAGATGGGACAAATGCTGCCTATCAATATATGCCGCGGGGATATGTGGGTTTTGTAGGACGTGTTACCTACGGATACAAATCCAAATACCTGATAGATGTCAATGCCGGATATAACGGTTCCGAGAACTTTGCTCCCGGTAAAAACCGATACGGTTTATTCCCGTCAGCTTCCATCGGATGGGTAATGTCGGAAGAAGCTTTTATGAAAAAGCTAAGTATGATTGATTACTTGAAATGGAGAGTTTCCTGGGGACGCGTAGGTAGCGACACCGGAACAAGCACCCGTTTCATGTATATGCCGGGAGTCTGGACACAAAGCAACGGTTACAGTTTCGGAGTATCCAACCCGACCAACAGTCAGACATACTTGCTCGGAACTTCGGGTAATATGGATGTTACCTGGGAGACAGCCGACAAGCAGAACTATGGTATCGACCTGAAAATGCTTCAAAACAAGTTGTCGTTCAGTTTCGACTACTTTGTGGAGAAACGTACAGGCATCCTGATCTCACCGAATTCTACTCCTTCCATTATCGCTACCGGACTCCCGAATCTGAATCTGGGTAAAGTGGACAACAAAGGATATGAGATTTCGTTGGGATGGGATCAGACATTAGGAAACGGACTCCGTTATTACGCGAATGCCAATATGTCTTTCGCCCGCAACAAGATTATATATATGGACGAAGTGCCTAACGAGTATGATTATATGAACCAGACCGGAGGCTCTACCGAACGCCCGACCAATGTATATCAATTTGTCAGACTGTATCAATACAGTGATTTCACTAAAAACAGCAATGGCGACTTGGTGCTTAATCCTTCACTTCCGAAACCGTCCGTCACCGTTTATCCCGGAGATGCCATGTATGCAGACTTGAATGGCGACAACACGGTGGATGGCAGTGACCGGAAGGTAACCGGCTATCCGGAACGTCCGGAATACACATTCGGATTCAATGCCGGACTCGACTACAAAGGATTCAACTTCAGTATGCAATGGAGCGGAGCGGCACACGTGAACAAGATGCTTCAGATTGAATACCGGATTCCTTTCACCAATGCGGGCAAACGTGGTTTGCTAGACTACTTCTATAAGAAAGGATGGACGGAAGAAAACCAGTTAGGAGCGGAATATCCCCGTGCGGCAGAGACTTCCGAAACTTGGAACTCGGAGAACTCTACGCTTTGGCTGAAAGATGCTTCTTATATCCGCTTAAAGACATTAACTATCGGGTACACCTTTACCAAGAAGCGTTTCTTAAAGGCTATCGGTGCAAGTTCTCTCGGTCTCTCACTTAATGGATATAACTTATTAACGTTCTCTCCTCTCGATATTCTCGACCCGGAAAGTTTGGGAAACAATATCGGTGCATACCCGCTTGTCAAAGTGTATAGCGTAGGAGTCAATCTTAATTTCTAATGATTAAAATAAAATGAAGAATATAATCAAACTATTATCAATCTGTTTCGTCTGCAGCATGTATTCTTGCTCGGACTTGACATTTGGAGATAAATTCCTGGGAAGCCAGCCCGAAAGTTCGGGTGCGGTGCTCGACTCCATGTTCAACTCCAAAGTCAATGCAGATAAAGTCCTGTCAAGTGCCTATGCTTATCTGCCATACGGACTACCGACAGCCGCGGCGCCCTATAACAAAATGGGAGTAAACATACTGGAGGCAATCACTGATTTATATCAAAGTTGCCGAAATAATGCGCAAGACGGTCCCGTCAATCTATATTATAATGGGCTACTTAGCGCAAACAACACACTAAGAAACTGCGAAGCCTACCGATATGGTTCCGAAACGCAGTATAACGCTATCCGTTATGCATGGATCTATATTGAAAACGCAGCTAGAATACCGGATATCAGCGAAGCCGAACGTAGTCAACGTATCGCTGAAGCTAAGATGGTGATAGCCTTGAGTTATGCGGAAATGCTTCGCTATGTAGGTGGTGTTCCCTGGATAGACCATTCTATCGATCCTAACGAAGACATGACATTCCCACGTCTCACCTTTGCAGAAACCGTGAGTAAGATTGTCGGTCTGTTGGACGAAGCTATTCCTTACTTGAAATGGAAGCAAGACGAAGTGGACGACGGACGTATGACGAAAGCCGGAGCAATGGGTTTAAAACTCAGAGTGTTGCTGTTTGCCGCCAGTCCTACCTTCAATTCGGATACAAAATGGCATAGTCAGGCTGATGAATACACTTGCTACGGCAACTTCAGCAACCAGCGTTGGGAAGAAGCCATGAAAGCAGGAAAAGCTTTCTTTGACGAATTGGGAAGACAAAGGATCTATGGCCTCACACAGCCGACAGAAGATACACACCGGGCACATCGTCTGGCTTACCGTTCGGGATATTATGACAGAGGAGGTACGGAAGTGCTGATTTCCACCCGACGCGGTTATGATGTCAGCATTCACCAGCAGTTCTTTGATCAACGTTTATATTCAGGTCCAACCTTGAACTACGTGAATATGTTTCCATGGAGTGACGGAAGCGACTTCCCTGCCAACTTTGACTGGGAGCATCCGTCCAAGCAACCGTTCTTCGAGAATGGAGAACCTACCCGTGACCCGCGTCTATATGAAAATGTAGCCGTACCGGGAGACAATTACTTCAACGATACGCAAGCACCTATATATACCAATCACCAAAACTATCGTGCGGAAGGTACAGGTTTCTTAATGATGAAGTTCATCTTGCAGTCTGCCAGCGACCGCAACGAGCGTCCTGTTCAATGGCCTTATCTGCGCCTGCCGGAAGTGATGTTGAGCTATGCGGAAGCAATCAATGAATTTGAAGGGCCACGCAACGCGGTGACTTACGTCAACCAAGTGCGCAATCGCGTCGGACTGTCCGATCTGCCTTCAACCATCGACAAAACAACATTGCGGGAAGCTATCTTGCGCGAACGTACGTTAGAGTTCGGTTTTGAAGAAGTACATTGGTTCGACCTTGTCAGATGGGGACGCAAAGATGACTTCCAGAAAAAGCTGTATGGCTTATATTCCAAAGGAAATCAAGTGAACAACCCTACCTCTTTCACCTTCTCAACGTATGAACTGGCCGCCCGTTATTGGGTGAACAGCTGGGATAGTAAATGGTATCTGGCTCCTATCCCTCAATCGGAAATCAACAAGGAATATGGAATGACACAAAACCCCGGTTGGTAATCTTACATAATAAACTAAGTTAAACATATCTTATGAAGAAATATATAATCATAGCATTAATCGGTGGCTTCACAGTTCCTGCGCTTGCACAGGAGCCTGTAAAAGCTAGTCGGCCGGACACGATGCAGTTGGGCTACCAGATGGAGATGCCCGTCAGCAAGATTGCCGGCTCCGCTAGAGGTATCAGCAGCAAAGTGCTCGATAAAGCCCCGGAGATAGACATCGCCAAAGCATTATATGGCAAGATAGCCGGATTAAATGTATATCAGGGAAATGGTTCAAGTGCCGAAAACATCCCTTCATTGAGTATTCATGGAAACGCGCCCCTCATCTTGGTAGACGGCTTTCCACGCAGCTTATCGGATATTACTTCTTCCGAAATCGAATCTATCCGGATATTGAAAGATGCCGTTGCGTCCGCTCTTTATGGAGTAAGAGGAGGAAACGGGGTTATATTGGTGACCACCAAGCACGGTCACGACGACAAGTTGAAAGTAACCGCCAACTATCAATACGGTATCAGCACCCAGTTCCGTAAGCCGGAGTTTGCCGATGCGTACACGTATGCCAACAGTCTGAATGAAGCGCTGAAACTTGACGGACTGGATACCCGTTACAACGCCAACGAGCTGGATGCTTTCAGAAACAACACGTATCCTTATGAATATCCGAACGTAGATTGGTGGAATGAGGTGTACAACAAAACATCCGACAATCACCGCCTGAACTTGACATTTGATGGTGGCAGCAACCGTTTCCGCTATTATGCGGTAGTCGACTATATGCACGACAAGGCATTCTTTAACGACGACCAGTCGGACGGACGTTACAGTACCAAACCATCGGACGTCCGTTTGAATATCCGCACGAATATTGATGTGGATTTGACTTCGAGCACGTTCTTTAAGGTCGGTGTTCTCGGAAAATTACAGGAGACTAACGATGCTTATTATCTTCGCAGCACCGACAACCGGACAAATGCACTCTCCAACGTTATTTACAATACTCCTTCCGCTGCATTCCCCATCCGTCATGCAGACGGTACGTACGGCGGGAACAGCATTTACGGAGCAAATAATCCGGTAGCATTGCTCGAAAGCACCGGTAGTCTTCGGACTACCTACGGAACTCTGCTTGCTAATGCTACGTTAAAGCAAGAGTTGGATGTGTTATTGAAAGGACTGTCGGCTGAAGTGTCCGTTGCCTTCGATAACGTCGGCTCCATGTTCGATGTAGCCCAGAAACAATATAAGTATATGGATACGCAAGCTTCCATACTTAACGACGGAACGCTGGTCACTACCCCTGTCACTTATAGCAAGGATTCTGAAATCCTCAGTCACGCTCAGCCGTTCAATTCCCTCTATATGCGTTCCAATATACAAGCAAGAATCAACTACTTGCTGCAAAGCGGTGCGCACGATTTGAATACCTCTTTGATTTATGACCAGCAGTCTTATACTGCCGACGGGAGAAATAACGGAGCTAAACGTCAGTCCGGTCTGTTGTATGCCACTTATACATATAACAACCGCTACACCTTGAACGGAGTGCTCAACTATTCCGGTACAGCCTATCTCCCGGAAGGAGACCGTTTTCATCTGTATCCGGCCGTATCCGCAGGATGGGTTGCCTCTAACGAAAACTTCTTAAAGGATGTAGAAAGCATCAATCTGCTGAAACTTTATGCTTCGTATGGTATTTCCGGATGGGACGGTAATATGCAGCATGAACTTTATCGCCAGTCTTACGGCAATACCAACGGAAGCGGAGGAACTTATTACTTCACCAACAATGCCAGCGATTATTACGGCTTGGCAGAAGGAGCACTCCCCGTTGAGAACCTGACGATTGAACAATCGAAGAAACTTAGTTACGGTATGGAACTGAACGCATTCAAAAACCGTCTTTCTTTCTATCTGGAAGGATTCTATGAGAGAAGAAGCGACATTCTGATCAACGGATCATCTTCCGTTTCCAGTATTATCGGTATAAGCGTCAACAAGATCAATGCCGGTGTTCAGGATTATAAAGGCTTTGATGCTTCCATTACATGGAATGACAGGATCGGCAAGGACTTCAGCTATAGCATTGGTGCTAACACATCGTATGTAAACAGTGAAGTCATCAACGACGGACAAGAATATCAACAGTATGATTACCTCTATACCAAAGGCAACAGAGTCGGTCAGCAATATGGGCTGGAAGTCATCGGGTTCTTCAATGACCAACGTGAGATAAACAACAGCCCGGTGCAGACATTCTCAACGGTACGTCCGGGAGACATCAAGTATAAAGACCAGAATGGCGATAACAAGATTGACGCACAGGACAAGGTCAGAATGTTCGGCTCTACCGTGCCGAAATTCTACTTCGGAATCAACTTGAGCGCTTCTTACAAGAACTTTGAAATCTCTGCGGATCTTCAGGGAATGACCGGTGTAACCACCAGTCTGCTGAATTCACCGCTGTATAAGCCATTGGTTAACAACGGTAATATTTCACAAACGTTTCTCGACAACGAAACAGCATGGACACCGGAGAATGCCGGTCGTGCTACCATGCCCCGCTTGACTACATTGGCTAATGCCAACAACTATCAGGCTAACTCGTTGTGGTATCGTGACGGTTCTTTCATCAAATTGAGAAATTTATACCTTAGTTATACTTTCTCCAGAAAGATAATTCGCTTTGCGGATATGAAACTCTACCTGCAAGGCAGCAACCTGTTCTCTTTGGACAATATCGGCTTTGCCGACCCTGAACAACTGGGAGCCGTGTATCCTTCCGCACGCTCTTACTGGATGGGAGTTAAGTTCAACTTTTAACCTGAAATATGAATAGATATATGAAAATTAAACATTGCATATTAGCATATAGTGCCATCGTCCTGCTTGCATCGTGCAACTATCTGGATTATGATGAAACTAGCGGTCTGAATACCCAAGAAGATATTTACAGATATTTCGACAAGACCAAACAAATGCTCACTCATGTATACACATACATGCCGCAGGATTTGGGAACCATTGAGGGAGCCATGAGAGACTGCGCCAGTGATGACGCAGAATACGGAGCTACCGGAGGCAACATACAAGATATGACCAACGGTAACTGGTCGGCTCTCCAAACCCGTGACGACCAATGGAAACTATACGAGGGCATCCGTGCAGCCAACGAATTCCTGCAATCGCTGCAGAACGTAGACTTGTCACGTTATGAATATGACCCGAACTATGCCAATTGGACAAAGCAACTCGCCTTCTTCTCTTACGAAGCAAGGGTGCTACGGGCACACTACTTTTTTGAGCTGGCACGCCGGTATGGAGACATCGCCATGCCGCTGACCATGTTGACAACGGATGAAGCGAACGCTATCGGGAAAACATCTTTCGATGATGTAATCAGTTTCATTGTTTCCGAATGCAGCGACGCAGCGCAACATCTGCCGGATACTTACGTCGGACAACCGAGCAACGAAACGGGGCGCATCACCAAAGGTTTTGCCATGGCGGTTAAATCGAAAGCATTATTATATGCGGCAAGCAAGCTCCACAATCCGTCCAACAGCACGGATAAGTGGGAAGCCTCTGCCAAAGCGGCTTATGACATCATCAAGTTAAACCTCTATCAACTTGACCCGAATGAGAAGGTAAACGATACTTCTTCTCCGGAAGTGGTGCTGTTCCGCATGAATGGGAACAATACAGCATTCGAACTGAATAACTTCCCTATCCGCTTCACAGAAGGAAGACGGACAACACCTGCCACTGCGACTTTTCCGTCACAGAACTTGGTAGATGCTTTCCAAACCGTCAACGGATATCCCGTCACTTTGGGTGATAACGGTTGGGAGTGTGAAGATCCGGCTTTCAATCCTCAACAGCCATACGCCAACCGCGATCCCCGCTTCTATCGCACTTTACTTGCCAACGGCAGCGAGTTCAAAGAATCAGAGATAGCTGTATATAGAGGTGGAAGCGACTATGCTTCTATATCAGAAGGCGGTTCGCCAACCGGCTACTTCCTGCGTAAATACATTCAGGAAAGCACCAGCTTCGAGCCGGACAAGGAAGTAAGCAACAAACATCATTGGATTATCTACCGCTATGCGGAAACATTGCTGACCTATGCGGAATCTATGGTGATGGCATTCAACAGTCCACAGTATACGAGCAGCGAACTTCCCCAATCAGCAGAATGGGCACTCAATGAAGTCAGAAGAAACGCCGGAATGCCCGCCGTATCTATCACGAATAAAGAGGAATTTATCCAAGCATTGCAGAATGAGTGGCGTGTCGAGTTCGCTTTCGAAGACCATCGTTTCTGGGATGTACGCAGATGGGAAATAGCCGAAGAGACTCAAAAAGAGCTTTACGGAGTAAATATTGAAAGAGCAACAGACGGCACGCTGAACTTTAAAAAAGTACTTTATAAAAGCCGGAAATGGAACCAGCGCATGTATCTCTACCCCATCCCGCAAAGTGAACTGTTCAAGAACACGAATTTGAATCCGCAGAATACCGGTTGGTGATCTGCCCTTAACTCATATCATTAATAGCAAAAAGAATACATAATATGAAAAAGCTATCATTTTATACACTACTGTTCTGCTTAGCGGCAGTATGTACATTCAGCCTGAATTCATGCCAAGAGTTCAATATAGACTCTCAAAGTGAATTACCTCCTACTATAGATATTGATGCGCAAGCAGAATATGAAGTACTGGCAGAATCGCCCAATACGATTGTCTTCAACATCAGTTCCAATACTCCCTGGAAAATAGAGAGCAACCAAAACTGGTGTGTCCCTACTCCGGCAATGAGCGCCGCCAGTTCTCTTGTCGCAGAAGTCAGCGTCCACATTGAAGAGTATGCAGAAGAAAGCGGCGACCGCACAGCTACCTTGACCATCACCGCCGACGGAGTGGAAGGAAGCAAAATGATCACAATCACACAAGCTGCCAAAGGCGCATTGTATGTGACCAACTTTGCAGAGCCCTTCCCGAGTGCAGGCGGAGAAGCCGAATTCTCCATCACAGCCAATAAGGCATGGAAGATTATCAATACGGAAGGATGGCTGACACTTGATGTTGAAGAAGGGACAGGAACAGGAGAGAAAGTAATGATAAAAGCAACGGCCTTGCCCAATACGGGTTTAAAACGTTCTGCAACATTAACAATCGTATCCAACGGAAAAGAAAAGGAAATAGCAGTCACACAGAATGGCATCACACTGGAATTTGGAGAAACTACGCCAGAAGACCTGACATTTGACGGAGGAAAGGATAAGGAAAGCAAAGTTTATCAAGTCATTTCAAACATTGATTATGAAACTGCATCGGATGCGGAATGGCTGAAGATAGAAAAAAATGAGGAAGGTAATGTAGTGGCTACCAGCCAATCGGAAATCTACTTTACCACCCGCAAGGCTGTGATAACTTTAACTCCTAAAGACAAGACCTTAGGTATAGACCCTGTCACGATGGAAGTTGAACAAGCAGGCGGAGCCTATGTATTGGACGCTAAAGAAGAAAATGTAACTGTGGATGAGACAACCGGAGCCATTACTTTTACCGAAAACACCGGAACTGCCAATTGCCGATATTATATCAATAAAGGACGTAAATTAGCAATCCATGAATGGCATTTCTCTGCTCTGACGGTAGATGGCAACCGATGCTTGAACATGAATTGCGTAGCTCCTCCAAAACCGAGCTGGAACTTCTGGTTAGGCGTAGGAGCCAATCCGTGGATTTTCAAATACCGTGGCGGCAAACTGAATGAGAATACAGCTTGCAATCCGTTCGAAATGAATAACCTAAGGGCTTTGAAAGTAGAGCACAATTATGTTGACCCCAATGACAGAACAACAGCCAACATTCAAGTATTCATCAAACTCGAAGGAGAAACGGAATGGACCAATATTATCACGACTCCGACTTATGAGAATTTGTTTGAAACTGCAGCTTCAGCCGGAAATGTTCCTTACTTTGGCTTTATAGGCGGAAGTGCCGGTAAGAAAGGTACAGTAACTATCAGTTCATACGAAGTCACCAACATTGAATAATACTGAAAAGAGAATTTTATGAAACGGACTATAAATATTAGAATCAATCGGCGTACCTGTATAGGTACGCTGATTATCCTGCTTTCAATGTTTGCCCAGTCCTGCCGGGACAACGAGGCAATGAAATGGGTGGATTTGCGCTATAAAGCTGATGACAGCTATACGATTACTGCAGATGGTACGCAAACAGTGAATATTCAGGTAAAGTCCACTGACCCGTGGATTGTTTACAGCAACCATAGCGACTGGTGTACCATTTCACCGGACAAAGGCGAAGCCAGTGAACTCTATGATGTACAAATCACCTATAAGCCCAACACCGCATTGGATGACCGCACGGATACAATCACTATCAAAAGCGATTATTGGATTGGCAAAGAAGTAGCCGTAATCCAAAAAGGAATTGCTTACATGGCGTTGGAAGGCGACCAGGATTTCTTCCTGACGAAAGAAGATAACAGTACGAGAACATTTCAGGTAAAATCCAACCAGAAATGGAGCGCATCCGTTACCGAAGGCAGCGGATGGCTCTCTATCGCATCCGGTGAAAGCGGTGAGTCGGACGGAGAAGTCACCGTAAAATGTACAGTGAACAAGGGTGAGAAACGATATGGCAAAGTAGTCGTATACGACCGGCATGGCATAGCCACCGCCGAGGTAGCGTGTACTCAAGACGGCGTGCAACTTGATCCGGAAAACACTTCGATTCGTACCGGCCATACAGCCCACGAAATCACCTTGCCGGTTGTTTCCAACACTGAATGGACAGTTACCAAAGATGACGCAGATGCAGAATGGTATTCATTCGAGCAAACAGAATTTGAAGGCACACAGAACCTGGTTATCCGACTTAATGCCAACACAGGATCTTCTGTTTTGAAAGCATCATTCACTCTGTCTACCAAGGTAGTGGAAGGTATTACTCCGGTCACTCGTACCATCACGCTGAAGCAAGCGAACGAAGCGATTGCCGTACGGCATGAGTTCGATGACCCGAATAACTGGGGCATCAACAACGGAACCGGCATGGCAAACGGAGACCTTACTTGTACCGCCGCACGCGTGACACGCGGCAGCTTTGCTCCGGGATACTACTCATTCCGTATCAAATCGATGACCGATGATGCACAATCTACCTTATTCTTCACCTATGGCTCCAATGAAATCAGATGGCATCTGAATATGAGTACAGGAAAGACCAATTACAGTACTTCACCTTGGACACCTATCATTGAAAGAAACAAGGCATTCGACAAGAGTTTGAAATCATATACATTAGGCCTTAATCTCACAAAGAGCGAGACAGCCGGTCTGATGAAAATAGAGTGGTACTTGGACGGTGTACTCATGGACAGCCATGACAATGGCAACGGAGTATCATTCAATTATGCAGATGCGTTCATCTATCTTGGCGCGAGTGCCGGAACCGTGGTATATGACTGGTGGGAATACACCGCCCCAATCGACTGGGGAGATGAATAACAACAAATAACTAAAAAAATGAAAATGAAAACATTATTTATATTATTTACTCTAATGGCCACTTTCTGCATGGGGTGCGACGACAACAGCAATGACGCAACTCCCGGGAAGCCGGAAGCCAAAATCGAGCAATTCACATTGCAATGTGGAGGCACTTATTATCGAGGAAGTATCAATGAAACCTCCAAAGTAATCAGTATCAGTGGCATAACCAGCCGAACGGCAATCACCGGGGTTAAATATCTATTATCAGGGGGAGCTACCATCTCCCCCAACCCACAGGACATAAAACGTTGGGAAATGGAACAGAAATTTACGGTGACAAGCAGTGATAACCAAATAGCGGAATATACTCTTTTACTGCCGGAACTGCAAAACGAGCCGGAACCATCATCAAAAGTAGTTATCGGCTATCTGCCTGCCAACGACTGGGAATATAATGACCAATTCGATAATATACATTGGGAATATCTAACACATATCAATGTCAGTTTTGCATTAGCGAAATCCGACGGTACATTGAATACAGACAGAGTGGCCACCAACATCAGGCAGATTCGTGACAAAGCACACGCGGAAGGTGTAAAAGTTTTGATTTCTATTGCTAAAAATACCGCAGGTGAATTTACAACAGCTATCAGTAACGAAACTTCCCGAAGCGCACTGATAGCCAATATTATACAGTTCACCCGAACAAACCAGCTCGATGGATTCGATATTGACTACGAAGAGTACACAAACTGGAATGCTAATTTTCCGTCACTCCTTGCTTTCATCCAGGCATTGCACGCAGCTAAAGACGAGAATATGCTGATGACTTGCGCAGTAGGCAGCCGATGGCTGACATATACTGAGGAATGGCAGCAGTATTTCGACTATATCAACTTAATGAGTTATGATAACGGAAGTTTTACCACGACCCCCGTACAACACTCTTCTTTTGATGATTTTGTTGCAGATTTAGCTTATTGGCTGAATACGAATCTGACTCCCAAAGAAAAAATTGTAGGAGGACTTCCTTTTTATGGTTATTCTTGGGATGAAACCGTTCCCAAAGATGAAGTAAGAGCCGTCCGCTATCATGGAATTCTCGAATATTTCGGAAAAACGGCAGAAGTAGCCGACAGTGATGTACAAAGCAAGACTTTCTACAATGGTAGAGTCACCATTCGGAAGAAATGCCAATATGTAATGCATGAAGGTTTCGGTGGTGTCATGATCTGGCAATTGTTCCAAGATGCACACGAAGAAGACTGGAAGCTGATTAATGTAGTGGGTGAAGTGATGTCTCAGCAAAAATAAGAGAAGGACATTGTAGCTCCATGAGAAGGCATTCTCAATAATTAAAGAAAAGAATATGACCTTATAGAGGCAAGAAATAGATAAATTTGGAATTTAAAGGGAGGTCCTCTTATCACCTCCTTTTTAAACAATAAAGTAAGCTAAATTTATAGGTTAAAGGTATCTTCCCATATGAGATGATATTCTTTTCTTGAAAGCACGAGCTAAAAACAGCCCGAAAATCCCGAAAGATAGCCATGCCCTAAACCTTTCCTTTGGTAGTGAATGACAATGAAATAGAGATATAATGGGATATAACAATGAAACATAGAAAGTTCCTTTTTTGTAAAAGTAACTTTTTCGAGACAGGTTTAGGATAAGAAATCCCCAAACATCCTCTAATCATCTTATAAATATAAAACGTTTAGGGATGTTGGGGAACAGCATTAACAGAGTTTCTTATATTATTTTCTTATTTCCCTTTGGGGAGCAGCCAGTATTTTCCAGACGATGGCAGATAGTGCAGCTCCTACGCATGGAGCAGCAATAAAGAGCCATAGCTGTGCTAAGGCTTCACTGCCTGCAAACAGAGCAGGTCCGATACTGCGTGCCGGATTGACAGAGGTTCCGGTTATAGGAATACAAACGATGTGGACTAAAACCAATGTGAGGCCAATGGCTAGCCCGGCAAACTTAGGTGCCGAATTTTCATTGGCTGTTGTACCTAGTACTACTAATACGAAAATAAAAGTAAATACCGCTTCCGCAATAAAAGCGGGGACGAGTGCAGCTTCTCCGAAACTGTTTGCACCGGTGCCTGTTATGCCTAGTCCTGATGTTATGGCATAAAGGATGGCCGAACCGGCTATGGCACCTATTACTTGCGACACCATGTAACCAATTGCTTCACCGGTTTTCATACGTCCGGAAAGCCATACTCCAAGTGTGATGGCTGGATTGATGTGGCAGCCCGATATGCCTCCGATGGTATATGCCATTGCTACGACCGATAGGCCGAATGCAAAGGCAATGGTTAGCACGCCGGCAACTGAAGTTGCCCCTCCATTAAGAACAGCTGCTCCGCAGCCCATCAGAACAAGCACCATTGTTCCAAGTGCTTCTGCTAAAAATTTCTTGTTCATAACTTTTTTTATTTATGGAAATAGTAAATTCTTATTCAAAACTGTATTTTCATTCTTCTCATACGCAAACTAAACTCCCGTTTTATGAAGCATCTCAATCAAGGCATTCTTCTCCAGTGGTTTAGGCAGGAATCCGTTAAAACCTCTGGACAGCACTTTTTCCTTATCGTCATTATAGGCAAAGGCTGTAACGGCTATAATAGGAACATTTGATTCGAGCTGCCTGATTGCATCATCTGTTATTAATAGTAGTTTGTTAAGATTTACTTTGCTGATGTACCTCCCGTTTGCACAGATTTTATTACTTAAGATAAGTATCAGTAAAGAAATCTAGAATATTCTCGTACAAAAATAGACAATATCCCTTTCTTTATTCAATTTTTATGATGAATAAAAGGGCAAGGTTCCAAATAGGTATATTTTTTACCCGAATGGATATACCCGCCGAGCAACCAATTCGCTAATTTCGCTAATATTATATTTAATATTAAAACCTTCTGCTAAAAAGAACGGATACAATGCTTTGAAGAAGAGAGGTAACAAGTATGGATAAACTCTTATAAATAAAGGTGACACCCAACAAACAACAACAATAAATATGAAGAAAGTACTGTATATCATTTTGTTATGGCTTGGAATGACCGGGAACTTATATGCACAAGATAAAGAGGAAATAGATTATATATTGGTTTTGAATTCTATTAATTTTAACGAGGTCAAGACACGTCTGCTCTTCGAAACTATTCGGGATGAGTTTACTTCAGACCACGTTAAAGTAGTCAGTGAAAGCTTGGGCTTAAAACTGGCTGTTAAGGAAGAAGCTCTTGCCGTGCCGTCTCTGCAGTCTTTGGAGGAAGCTGATGCCAAGCTCCATTATTTACGGGAAAAGTATGAACACAAACGGAAACCGCTGGTTTTACTGTTTATAGGTGATCCGGGCTGGTTGTTGTGCAAACCTTTATTTGAGGATATCTGGAAAGATGTACCGACTGTCATCTGTATGGCACGTGACCGTATGGCTCCTGACATAAGTGTGATGTTGGACAAAAACGAAATGCACCTGAAATCGGAATTAAGACCCACTAAAGAAGTCCTGAAACCTTATAATGCAGTAGCGCTTAAACAGCCGGTATTCATAAGAGAAACGGTATCGCTGATGCGTAAGTTGATGCCTGATATGGATAAAATAGCTTTTGTTTCCGACCAACGTTATATCAGCCTTTTCACACGTATTGAACTGAAAGATACATTGGGTATATATTTCCCTGATATAAAGCTCCAGGAGTTGACCAGCCCTCAGTTGAACACGCAAGATCTTCTGGACACGCTTTCAACAGAAAAGAAACATACCGGGCTGATTTATTACTCTTGGTTTGTACCAATGCGCAAAAGTATTGATACCTATCTGGATGACAACATACAAACCATAGTTTCTGCTTTTTCCAAGGCTCCGGTCTTCACATTAACGGATTTGAATCCGGAAACAGGCAGTTTTGCCGGAGGGCATTATATTAATGTGAAATCTCTGGCAGAAACCTGTATTGATGTACTATATCGTATCCTGAATGGGGAACAGCCTCGTGATATGCCCCTTATGATGGGAGGAAAACCTAAGACGATACTGAATTATACGCACCTCTCGCACTATGATATTCCGGTAGAGTTGTTCCCTTCAGAGGCGGTTTACGTACAAGCGCCTCCAAGTTTCTGGGAAAAAAATAAGTGGACTATTATTATGCTGATAGTCATATTCTCATTGATAGCCATCATCATTATGATGCGAATGTGTGCCTATGCTCTCAAACAACGCTCACGTGAGCGGAAAATCAAGACGTTGAAAGATAATAAGGTTTTTCTGGAGAATCTGTTCAGTAACCTGTCAGTGGCGGTTGCGGTGCGGGATATACAAGATGGGTTACGATTCCTTTTTTGGAATAAAGAGGCCGAACATATATTCGGGGTCAGCCGGAAAGAGGTAATGGAAAACATGGATGTGGCCTTGTCTTCCAGTGAGATGATGCTGACCATGAATCGGAACGATCTGGAAATACTTGAAAAAGACAAGCGGTTTTCCGGCTTATGCCGGTTCAATGCTCCGGATGGTAACGCACTTTTCCTTTATGTAAACAAACGTATCATTTCACACCCGGATGGAAGAAGATGGTTGCTTATGACCGCCTGGGACATGACGGAACAACAACAGAATGTCGAAAAGCTGGCAGAATTGAACAAGCGCCTGCAAACGGTCATGGAGGTTTCGCAGATGAGCCTCTGGACGTATGACATCAAGAAAGATATACTTACTTATGATGGTATCTCAGGAATCATGCCTACAGGTAATCAATGCAAATTGAAAAACTTTTTGGACCTGATTTCTCCTGAAATGAGAGATTGTGTCAGCAGAAATGTTTTCAGATTCTTGAAAGGGGATGTACCTTCACTTCACGAGGAATTTACTTTGTACAAAAGCTTTAGCCGGACATTGGATACTCCTGTCTGGATATGTAGCCATTCAACGGTATTGAAATATGACGCTGAAGGAAATCCTGCAATAATAGTTGGTGCTAATAAAGATATCAGTGCGCAGAAGGAGCTGGAAGAGACTCTCCTTCAGGCAAAAAGGTCGGCTGAAGAAGCGAATAGGCTGAAAGATGTATTTTTGGCGAACATGAGTCACGAAATCCGTACACCGCTCAACTCCATTGTCGGTTTTTCCAGTCTGCTGGCTGAAACGGAGGATTCTGACGAACAAGCCGAGTATTCGGGAATCATCCAGAACAATACGGAGTTATTACTCCAGTTGATTAATGACATATTGGATCTTTCTAAAATTGAAGCGGGAACAATGGAGTTCGTCTATAAGGATGCGGATATATATGCCCTGTTTTCAGAACTCGAAAAGACAACCCGCTGGCGTGTGAAGGAGTCTGCCGTGGAAATTATCTTTGAAGACTCTCCCCAAGGAGTGATGCTGAGGATTGACCCGAACAGGTTCATGCAGGTGGTCAATAATTTTATGACAAATGCCATAAAGTTCACCCACTATGGCAGTATCCGTTTTGGATATAGGCAGCAGGAAAACGGTGACTGGTATTTTTATCTGACGGATACAGGTGAAGGAATACCTGCCGAGAAAGTAAAGGCAGTCTTTGACCGTTTTGTAAAGTTGGATGCTTTCAAACAAGGAACGGGACTGGGACTTTCCATCTGTAAGAGTATAATAGATCGCTTTGGCGGAGATATCGGAGCCGATTCGCAGCTTGGCGTAGGTTCAACCTTCTGGTTTACCCTACCTGATAAAAGAATGGCAATAGATTGATTGAACAGGTAAAATTACGAGTTATGTATAAGATAGTAAAGAGTCGTTTTTGGTTCCTTTTGTTTGTAATGTTGTGTGAAGTTGTATGGATAGGGGCAGTGCAAAGTGCCCCTTCCAGACAGCTGGTTATCAAAGGCGACCGGGCTTTTCCGCCTTATGAGTTCATCAATGACCAAGGAGAGCCGGATGGTTTTAATGTCGAACTGATCCATGCTGTCATGAAAAGAGTGGGTATGCCCTATACGCTTTCTCTGGAGTATTGGCCACAAGTGGTAGAGGAGTTTCAGACTGGGAAAGTGGATGTTATAACAGGAATCATGTACTCTAACCGTCGGGCGGAAATATTCAAATTCGGAGCAATCCATACCTTTGTTTATCAGGATGTAGTATTTCGCAAAGGGCGTGCCCCTATTACCGGGTTGGAAGATTTGGAAGGACTGGAAATTATAGTACAGGACGGAGCCATTACTCAGGAGATATTGGAGGATATGGCGATTAAGGCACATATCATTGTTGTACCGGACTTATATGCAGGGCTTCGCATGTTGTCCGAAGGAAAACATGACGTAGCTTTGTGCAACGAAGAAATGGGATTGAGCATCATAAAAAAATTAGAACTGGACAATCTGGAAATGTCAGAACTTGACTTACCTCCCGACGAGTATTGTTTTGCAGGGAAAAGCGATTCGTTATTGACAGTCATAGACAAGGCTTTTTATAAGTTGCAGCGTGAAGGCGAGTATGACCGGATTTTCAACAAGTGGTTCAGCACTCCTATTCACAAAGTTCCCTATTGGATTTACATCACATTGGGTATATTGGTTATAGTGGTTGCCATCGGTTATCTGTTTATAATCTTGTTGCGCAGGCAGGTAAGGAAAGCAAATAACGAAGTGAATGAGTATGTACGGAAGATGCGTTACGTATTTAACCATAGCAACATTTTGATATGGGAGTTCGATGTTGTCACCCAAATGCTGCGACTGGACTTTGGCGACGAGAGCCTGCAAGAGATTATATCCGTAGAGGAACTACTTCAGGAGCGGATTATCCCATCCCAACGGGAAGAAGTCCGCTTGTTTATGAAGCGTCTGGCCGATAGGCAGGAAGAAGATTTCACCTTACAATGGGAAATGCTTCCACAGAAGAATAGTGAAAATAAGGATGCACGCTATGCCATCATCAACGGGATGCCGATGCGGGATGCCAATGGAAAGATTATAGCTTACTCCGGCGTAAGGCGTGATGTGACAGACCTTATCTGTACACAGAACCGGCTGGAGCACGAAACGCAGCGCGCTTTGCAAGCCGATAAGTTGAAATCGGCTTTTTTGGCCAATATGAGCCATGAGATACGTACTCCGCTGAATGCGATTGTCGGCTTTTCCGGATTGCTGCAAGAAACTGACGACCCGCAGGAACGGAAAGAATATTCGCAGATTATCAATACAAACAATGAGCTGCTGCTTAATCTGATTAACGATATATTGGATCTCTCGCGTATAGAATCCGGCGAGGTAACACTGTATAATGAACATTTTAACCTGGCTTGCTACTTCGAGAAGTTATCTGCCTCCTTACAGCAACGGTGTGTGAATCCTGATGTGGAGTTTATTGTAGACAAACCGTATGCAGAGTGTAATGTCTATCTGGATCGTAGCCGTTTGGCACAGATATGTACCAATTTTACTACCAACTCCATCAAGCATACTCAAAAAGGCAGCATTAAAATAGGCTATTTATATAAAGACGGCGGCATTTGGATTTATACGGAAGATACCGGCAATGGTATACCGGCAGATAAGCAATATCTTGTCTTTCAACGGTTCGAAAAACTAAACCCTTTCGTACAAGGTACAGGATTAGGATTATCTATTTGCAAGGCGATTGTAGATGCTTGTGGCGGTAAAATTGGATTTACCTCCAAAGAAGGAGAAGGTTCCAGATTTTGGGCATGGCTGCCATGTGAAGCCGAGATTGTTTGCTAAAGATGAATTGTAAGATGAAGCATAAAAGAGTATATATCTTATTTCTGATAGGGTGGACGATGAGCCTTTCCCTGCAAGCACAGAATAACCCTTTCAAGATAGATGATAAGCTATATGCGGACTATCAACGCTGCAACAAAGTATTGAAAGAGAAGGTTGTTCTTGCCATGGCCGACTCCCTGTTTCACAAAGCAGCCCGGAAAGGGGATGTGAAAGCGCAGTGTTTGGCGTGGCATGTCAAATGCGACCACTATTATTATATAGAGGATATACCCTCTCTTCAGAAAGCGATAAAGGATGCACGGAAGTTTATAGAGAAAACGCCCTTTCATCAGTACTTGTTCAGTACCTGGATGAGGTTGATAAGTTATTACGAACGGCAAAGATGGTATGGCAGAGCATTGGAAGAGGTGCAAGCCATGCAAGGGGAAGCCATCCGCTTGAACAACGGGTATGGCATCTCATCAAGCTACAAGCACATGGCAAATATCTATTCCTTCCAGAAGAATTATGCAAAGAGTTTGGAATTGCATAAAAAGGCATTGGAATATGCAATCTCAAATAAAGAAACCAATAGCCTGAGTAGTATCTATCAGAATATAGGAGCCATTTATAGCAGATACCCGGAGCGGAAGCCAAGATTGGATTCTGCTTTAGTTTATTTTCAGAAAGCGTTGGAAACAGCATTGAATGGAATGCAGAAAATAGGAATTTATGCCCGCATGGCTTCCGCTGAACTGGATGCAGATCACCCGGATGCTGCATGGCCTTATTTGCAAGAAGTAGCATTCCTACGGAAAAAATATCCGCTATATGGAGCAACAAGCGATACATATTTTATCACTTTGTCCAATTATTACCGGAGAAAGGAAGATTTGGACAAGGCTATTTTATTCAGCGATTCCATAACCAGTAAGATAGTACAAGCCCATCTGAAAAGGTTGATTTATCAAAGCTTGGGGGATTATAAGCAAGCTTATGAGTGGTACGACACTTATATCGGCTTAAGAGATTCCACTCGTACAGAAGAAACAGACCGATTGTTAGCTGATCTGGCCTCCCGTTTCGATAACGAGCGGTTAAATGCGGAAAAGAGCCGCTTGGAATTGCAGAATTCCGAGATGCGCATTGCCCAAATGACCAGCGAACGCCGCTTGCTGGAAATAGGTTGGGAACGTGACACGCTGATTCTGAGAGCTACCCGTCTGGAGTTGAACAATAAAAAACTGGCATTGCAGCAAAAGGAGGAAGAAGTAGCGCATAACCAAGTAGAAGCACTCCGGCAATCGGAACGTGCGGAAAGCACCATCCGACAAAATCATTTGAAGAATATCATCCTGGGCATAGTGGTGCTATTTTTATTCCTGGTCATTCTTTTTCTCTGGCATTACATCATACACAGAAGAAAAACGGAGATGATTGTCCGGAAAGAAAGAGATATTGCCTTACAAGCTCAAAGTGAAGCTGAACAGGCACGTCAGGAAGCCGTAAACGCCAACCAACTGAAATCTCTCTTTCTGCAGAACATGAGCCATGAGATTCGTACACCTCTCAATGCAATAATAGGCTTTACCGAGGTGCTCAACAGCGATGAAGAATTGGTGGACTTCGAACCCGAAGAGCGTAAGGAAATGTTAGGGTTGATTGAAACTAACACCGAGCTGCTTACCACCCTGATTAATGATATTTTGGACTTGTCTAAATTGGAAAGCAATACCTATGTATTAAATCCAACTCCCGTCGGTGTGAGCGAACTTTGTCATTCGGTTATAGCCAGCATGGCTCACCGCGTACCGTCCGGAGTGGATTTGCGTCTGGAAGAACCCGATGCAGCCCATCAGATGGTATTGAATACGGATGCGGCACGCTTGCAACAAGTGCTGAATAACTTTCTGACTAATGCCTGCAAATACACCGAGCATGGAAGCATCACTTTGGCCTATCTCATGGTGGGTAACGCTATTGAGTTTTCGGTAGCTGATACCGGAAGTGGCATTCCGGCTGACAAGGCAGAAAGTATTTTTGAGCGTTTTGAGAAGTTGGACAATTTCAAGCAAGGAACGGGTCTGGGCCTGAATATTTGTCGCCGCATTGCCGGTTTGGTAGGCGGACGTGTGTATGTGGATACATCCTATACAGATGGTGCACGCTTTGTTTTTCTGCATCCGATTCTTCCGTAAAATAGAAAAAGCGTATTTTTGCAGGATTTTTTTAGAAACAAACAATATGCAATACTTAGGTGAAATAATATCGTTGGTCGTAGCCTTCTCGTGGACTATCACCGCATTATGCTCGGAGGTAGCGAGTAAGAGATTGGGGGCTTTGCAACTAAATGTTTTCAGAATGTTGCTATCCATGCTATTATTGTCTGTTACACTATGGATATTTACCGGTAACCCGCTCCCCATGTATGCAGATGCGAAAACGTGGCTGTGGCTCATTCTATCCGGGGTGGTGGGTTATGTGTTGGGCGATTACTGCCTGTTTAATTCCTATATACTGATAGGCTCCCGCTTCGGCCAGCTCTTTATGACGCTCGCCCCCATCGCTGCGGCCATTTCCAGTTGGTTCATTCTGGGTGAAAGACTTTCCTCTCAGGCGATAGCAGGAATGGTAGTCACCGTAACAGGTATCGGAATCTCTGTACTCAACAAAGGGGCTACCCACAAAGTCAGTTTGAAACTCCCCTTAAAAGGGGTGTTGTTTGGTATAGGTGCCGGTGTAGGGCAAGGTGTAGGACTGGTTTTGAGTAAGGTAGGCATGAATTATTATGCCAATTCCATCCCTGACGGTATGGATAGTGTTACCAACCTGCTCCCGTTTGCTTCTACTTTTATCCGCGCCATTGCCGGGTTGGTCGGATTTGTGGCGGTAATGGCCGTGAGAAAAGAATTCTATACTATGAAGTTAGCTATGAAAGACCGAAAAGGTGTCAATACTGCCATTGGTGCTACGCTGACGGGACCTTTCATTGGAGTGTCTTTGTCACTGATGGCTGTACAATATACCGAAGCAGGAATTGCTTCTACACTGATGGCATTGACTCCGATATTTATTCTTTGGCCGGCTTATGTACTGTTCAAACAACGGGTAACTGTTAAAGAAATCATTGGTGCTGTCATTAGTGTTGTCGGAGTTTCATTGTTTTTCTTATAATGTATGTTTTATGCCAGACCATAGTCCCCCCTACTCCATATTCATGGATACGTTTTGTATCTGTCATTGTAAAATTAGCCCGACTCACTCTTATGCGTACTTTTTTTACCCCAATATGTACATTTCATGAAAATCTTATCGTTTACCTTTGAAATGTACTTTTAATCAAGAAATTATTTTTAATAAAATGGAATAAAGGAAGTATCTTTGATTTAATATTAGTATGAAGAGTATGACCTGTAAAAAAAATATTGTGGAGTTATGCACACGCAAGCAAGAAGATTGTATCTACTTTACTCCGTTTTCCCCTGTCGGCTTTGAAGACATATATCTTTCGGGACCTGGCTCCCAGTTTGTACATAATACAAACGATAATTATATGTTGTTTGTATTATCCGGGGAGATAAAAATGACATTCGGGCAGTTCCAAAATAAGATATTCAAAGAGGGTGATATGTTTTTTCTTCCCCGGAATATGAGTTTCTTGGGCACAGTGGTTACCTCGTCCCATGTAGCCTTATTAAAATATAATGGCATAAAGTTTGAATGTATGGAGGATCGGATACGCTTGCTCGTGAAGAAAAAAGCGGAAGGCAATTATTCGTGGGACAAGGTGGCTATTAAGCCTGAATTAAGGCAGTGTGTAGAAGAACTTATTCATTATAGAAAACATGGTTTATCCTGTAGTCATATCTATGTTGTGAAATCACAGGAAATATATCTGATTTTCAAACATTTTTATACTGATGATGAACGTATACAAGTTTTCTACCCTTTCATCGGTCAAGACCCGAACTTCTCCGAATTGGTGATAAGCAATTATATGCATGCCAAGACAGCTGAGGAACTTGCTGCACGTTTGGGATATGGTATCAAAACGTTCCGTGAGTTATTTAAGGAGAACTTTGGAGAGACTCCATATAAATGGATGCAGGAGAAAATGGCTCAACAGCTCAAGGGGAGGTTGATGAAGAAGGAAATTCCGTTTAAACAGATTATGTTAGAGTTCAGGTTTAGTACCACTACCCATTTCATAACATTCTGTCGTAGACATTTTGGGGGAACTCCAACGGAGATACGTAATGGAAAAGTCGGTGACAAACAACCGTTAACGCCCAAGAACGAAAGAGAAATGTAATCAAATTGGATATTTCCATAGACGGTATGTCTGAATATAAGAGGAATGGTTCGCAATAAGTACCTGTCCTACGACACATCAATAATGCAGAAATGGGATATTGAGAACTTGATGATTATGTCTATGCATCTGCTAATGCCTTGATGAAGTCATCCAGCGAGTCATCCTTCTCCAGTCCCAGCTTCTGGCGCAGGCGATACCGGGCCATGTTGACGCTGCGGTGGGCAATACCCATAATCTGTTCTATCTGGAAGGAATCCTGTCCCAATACTATCAGCATACAGAGCAATTCCTCCTTACGTCCGATGTTCGGTGCTTTCGCCCTTAATACCGGAAGGAATGAAGGATAAAACTGTTCAAACCGTTGGCGGAACTTCGGTTCGCCTTTCTCGTGCAACAACTGCGGAGTGACGGCCTCCACTTCTTTACGCCCGTCCTTGTCTGCAAGCAATCCGGACAATTGCTGTTCCATGTCGTTTTTTTGCTCCTTGGCATTCTGCAAGTCATCAAGGAGGGCAGACAGGCGCTGTTCCATGAGTTGCTGTTTCATCCGGTAAAGCCTTCTCTTATAGAAGAACATGATTACAAGCAATGTGATTGTACCTATGAAGGCGAAAAGGTAAAGCCGGATGTGCAATCGGTTATTGTCCAACTCCATTTGAATCAGACGCAATTGTTGTTCTTTCTTCTCTGTCCTGAATTTCACGATGGATTCGTACATTTTGGAATGGGCATCCTCATCGTGAATGAATTTGCATTCCTCCACCAAATCAAGGGTGTAGCGTTCCACATTGGGCATATCGTGTTTGCTTATGTAGTGCTTGAGCACAAGGTCGTAGTCTATTCCTATGCGGACGGGCGAATCGAAGCCGTGGAGCAGATGATACATGCTGTCGAGCATGGCTTCGGCTTTCTGTTCCCGGTGCTGTTTGAGATATCCGATGGTAAGTTGGTAACAGGCTTTCGCGCGGTTGGCAGGAGTCGCTTGTCCGGCTGCCCGTTGCAGCCTTTCCATCCCCAGTTGCAAGGAGTCACCCGTACAACGTTCTACCATCAAAGCCCCCATCAGGCAGTCCACATCCACCTGTCCACTGTTGTAAGGCAGATTCCGGCAGCGGTCTTCCGCCTTTTGCCAGTAATAGACTGCCGAGTCGGGATGTTCCGTTTTCTGCATCACTCTGCCTTTCAGCAGGAGAGACTGGGCAGAAACCATCGGATTGTCTTCTCCCCGCTCCGCATTTTTCAGGATAGCCAGTGTAGCACAGCTATCTGCATAATCCGGGATATTCCAATAGAGATAAAGCTCCGTCAGCGAGTTGCAGGCATTGGCTTCCCCCAGCAAGTCCCCCTTCTTCCGGGCTTCGTCCACACTTTGCTGAAAGAGATCTATTGCCTCTTCCAATCTTCCGGTACGTTTGTACAGCGTGCCCAGCAACGAGGTCAGCCATTGTACTCCCGAGGCGTTTTCACAGAGTTCGGCCTGTGCCATTGCCTGTTTGCACCAGTCGATGACCTGTTCTTGCTTGCCCGGATTGCTGAAAAACACGGCGGCGGCATAAGCATAATCACGGAAAAGCCTTTCGGGTGTGGAACGGTAAAGCGGCAAATCCAGTGCCTTTTCCATTATTTTCTCACTTTCGTCTATCCGGTCGGTACGTGAAAGCGAGTAGGCCAGCAACGAATAAAGGTCGCGTTTGCAATACTTGCGGACAAGTGCTGTAGAAGAGTCCTGCAAACTGCTGAAGTATTCCACGCAGGCTTCGGGGGCTCCCTTGCTTTGATAAGTGTTCATCAATTGCAGCATGGCCTCTGTCACGATGGGTTGCAGGCTGTCTTGAACGTTGTGTTGCTCTGAGTCGAATGTCAGGCAGGCTTTGAAGGCTTTGATAGCCTCGTCATACTGCCGGTCACGCTGCAAGGAACGGGCATGAGCATATTGTGCCTTGCAATGTTCCACTAAAGAATCGGCATGGGTAGTCTGTAAAGAGGAAGGTCGGACCTGCCTGTTACAAGAAGAGAGAATGCAAGCGGTGCCGAGTGGCAAACATAACAGAGCGAGGATGTATAGAATCTGCCTTATCATAATATTATCAAGATGTCTGATGTTAAATTATCTCCCCTTAAGAGTGCGGCGGCAAATTTAACTATTAAATTCCATGCAAAAAGGATCTGAGAATATTTTTAATGATTATCCGTAATTTTACTATTAAATGATAATTTATCAGCCTGTGGTATTTATGCGGATAATCATTCTGCTTTTTCTAAATAAGTCCCCAATATATATCCTTTTAGACGGCTTTGCAGCATGCGCGTTCAATTTATCCGCATCGGTTTTTGCAAAGGGAAAAGGCGGAAACAAGGAGAAAAGAAGGGACAAAATGAAATATCCCTTGTCTTTCTCCATTTGTAACTTTTTGATTTATAAGATGTATTGAAATGTAGATTGTTTTGTAGACAAGTCCTTTTTTGCGATGTCAGGAGCTATTCGTAGCTTTCGATCACAAAACAAGCAATATCAAGAAAATATTTATGGAAATATCTCGGAAAGTCAGGTTCGCATTAGCGTCAGTTTTACTATGTTTGTCTTTCATCAGTTGCAGTTTCAACTCCCCGGCAGCGGCAGAAAAAGAAACCGCCATTGAGTCGCGTATGAGGGAGATGGGATTGGTAGACATTGCAGAAGTCGATTCCGCCATAGCCGTACACTTGGTTTATGCCACTCCTTATAACTTCATGGGATGCCGGTTATATAACGGGCTGAACAAGGCTTTCATGCTGCCCGAACTGGCAAAGAAACTCTCGCATGCACGTAAATTATTGAAGTCCATCCGCCCGGACCTGAACTTCATCGTATATGATGCCGCACGTCCCCTCAGCATTCAGCACGATATGTGGAACATGGTGAAAGACACCGATATGCGTGACTTCGTGGCCGACCCTACCGTGGGACAGGGAATGCACAACTACGGAGCTGCGGTGGACCTTACGCTGATGGACTGCACGGGGCATCCGCTACCGATGGGGTCGGAGTATGACTATTTCGGCGATGAAGCCCGTACCAATATCGAACAGCAGCTTCTGGAAGAGGGGCGCATCACGAAACGAGAGTTGGAGAACCGCTTGTTACTGCGCCGGGTCATGACGGAGGTCGGACTGTTGGTTTTCGAATCGGAATGGTGGCATTTCAACCTGATGACACCCGAAGAGGCACGCCAAAAGCTGAAACCGGTGGAATGACAGATACTGATAAAAACAGGAGTAAGATTCTCTAATATTCATTATAACTAAAAACAATTCAAAACATGAAGACAATCAAATCGTTAATGGTTGCAGCGTTGATAACGCTTGGAACCGCCGGTGCGTTTGCACAAAGTTCGGATATGTTCACTTACGGTGTGAACAATGTGTATGTACAATACAATGATGTAAAGCTTAAAGGCAATATCGACTCCTCTTTAGGCGGGTTCTCCGTAGGCTACAACCGTATGTTCGGCCTCACCGAAAAAGCTCCCCTCTATGTGGAAGTAGGCGGTGCATTCGAGTATGCAAACGTGGAAGAAACCCTCGAAGTAGCAGGTGTAAAACTGGGTGATACGGAAATGAACCTCTACACCTTCAAGGTGCCTTTGAGCATCGGATACCAGTTTGCCATCGGCCAGTCAGGATTTTCCGTGGCTCCGTATGCAGGATTCGACTTGCTCTACCACTTCAAGGGAGAGATAAAAGACAATCAGAGCGGCGAGACACTGGACATCTTCAAGGATTCGGATGATAGCAACATCGATGACAGCAACCGCTTTCAGGCAGGCTGGCATGCGGGTATCAACCTTGCCTACAAGCATGTTTTTGCAGGCGTAACCTACGGAGAAACCTTCAATGGAATGACGAAGATAGAAGGCAGCAAGTCCAAACTTGGCACCACTTCCGTTTCCATCGGTTACAGATTCTAAAAAAAAGAACAAATATCTCAAAAACATTATGCTGGTGGCGATAGCCGTATTGGGTATGACCACATTGTTCTTTAATGCAATGATTTCCGGCTTTTTACCCGAACCTCTGCCCAGAGAGGGATGGACTGTTAAAGTCCGTCCCTTTCCTATTCCTGCCAATTGAGATAGATGTTTCAATTATTTGAATATAGAAATGTTCAGCCGGCTTCTTTCTTTTTTAATATTTGCAATCCTTGCCTTAATACATATATTTTTTGCCCGAATGTGAATATTCTATCCGCTATTGATTCCCTACCTTCGTACACTAAAAATAATATACCTCAAGGCTGGCTTGCAGGCGTATACACATTTATCACACGAATATGAAGAAAATAGGAATATTATTCCTTCTGTTTCTTTGGATAGTTCTGCCTATGCAGGCTGTTTTGAAGGAGAAGGATCTTGCTCGCACCCTGGGAGTGCTGAAAGCAGAGTTGGAACGTACCTATGAAGAACAAAAGGTAAATATTCTGCGGTACGAGCAGATGAATCAGGCACAGCACGCCCAGTTGATACAATTCATGCAGCGGAGCGACCAGATAGCGCTTATGCTCTACTCGCAGAAGACGGACTTCACCTTCGACCTCGCTTATGCTTGTCAGGAAGCCACAGAACAATACAAGACACTTCGCGCCACTAATCTGCCTTACGATAAAATTAAAAGCCGCATTATGGAAGAGGTGGCACGTTACAACGGATTGATAAAATCGTTGGAAGAACTGCCTCCTGCCGTTGGCAAGAAAGAACAACCTCCCCACCCTGCCCATGCGGTAGATAGTCTGTTGCTTGCCATTCCCGATAGTTTGCGTCGGCAGGCTCAGGCGCAGAAAGAAGATGTACATCCTTTCCTGCTGGATGACCAGCAGAAGGCTGACCGCGAATTGTGCCTCACGTATGCCCGGACCATCCGCGACAATCTTATACATTTGCAAAATGCTATTCTGAAGGACAGTGAACATTACAACCAGGTATCCCAGAAATTGAAGGAACTGAACGATTACGCCATGACACGTTACGAAGCTCTGCAACAAAATATCTTTGTAAACGGTGGCAACAACTATATCACTATGATTCGTAAAATCCGCACCAACTATCTGCTGGCAAAGAAGGATGTAAGCGACAAATATCTGCCTCTGAAGTCCGGAGCTTCGGGAGCTTCCGAATGGCGCGGGCCGATTGTGTTCAGTGTCTCCATCTTCACCCTGTTCTATATCTTCATCGCCACCTTGCTGAGCAACATCATCCTGCGTTGGCTATTACCCAAACGACTGCGCTCCTCAGAGGCATTCAAGGCTAAACGTCCTTTGCTGATGCTGACAGTCGGCGTAGCTATCTTTGCAATATCTGTTATGATAGCAAAGGTTTCCGTGAAGCAGAATTTCGTCTTGATGGCTTGCGGACTGCTGATAAATTTCGCGTGGTTGCTGGCGGCTATCCTGCTTTCACTGCTGGTCCGTCTGAAAGGGCGGCAACTCAAAGGCGGGTTGAGGGTTTATGCCCCTTTCCTATGGATGGCATTTTTGGTGATTGCCTTCCGTATCATACTGATACCTAATAATGTGGTCAATCTGATTTATCCTCCGGTACTGTTGATGTTCACTTTGTGGCAATATATAGTGCTGAAGCGACGCAAGACACAGCTGCCCAACAGCGATATGGTTTACTCCGGCGTTTCATTGGCTGTGATGATTGCCGCCAGTGTGGTATCGTGGTGCGGTTACGTATTGTTGGCCGTCCAGATTATGATCTGGTGGATATTCCAGTTGGCAGCCATACAGACCATTACTTGTTGTTACGATTTGATGAAGATGTTCGAAGCGCATTACATGGTAAAGCAAATACTCGCCGTTCATGGCACGGCCGCCCGGAGCAAAGGGAGGCTGTATTGGCAAAACTCACTGCATGGAGGTGAATTCATCCATAAGACATGGCTCTATGATTTCATCAACCGGGCAATGATGCCCATACTCGCCGTTCTTTCCGTCCTGGCAAGCATCTATTGGGCTGCCGGCGTATTCGATATGACAGCCGTCTGCCGCGAAATTTTCTTCTATAATTTCGTCGATCAGAAAGGTGTCATTCAGCTTTCTCTCTTCAAGATCAGTTTGGTTACCGCTTGCTGGTTCTTTTTCCGGTATCTGAATTATGCGGCCGGAGCCTTCTACAAATTCTATAAGCGTAAGCAGACCAGAGAACAAAATTACAATCTGACGTTGGCACGTAATGTAATCGCCATTTCTGTGTGGGGAATTTATTTTATCTTCGCATTGGTATTGCTGCAAGTCCCCAAGAGCGGCATCTCATTGGTAACGGCAGGCCTGGCAACGGGTCTTGGTTTCGCCATGAAAGACTTGCTGGAGAACTTCTTCTATGGCATCTCACTGATGACCGGACGTGTCCGCGTAGGCGACTACATCGAATGTGACGGCATCTTGGGCAAAGTGGAGAGCATCACTTACCAAAGTACGCAAGTCGTTACCTGGGACGGCAGCATCATTGCCTTCCTGAATACTTCGCTTTTCAACAAGAATTTCAAGAATCTCACCCGTAATCATAGCTACGAGCTGGTAAAGGTACCGATTGGCGTGGCTTATGGAACTAAGGTAGAAGAAGTTCGTCGCTTGCTCATAGCTGCCATCGAACCGCTGACGGGTGTCAATGCAGAGGGAAAGCAGATTGTCAGTACCCGGCAAGGCGTCAAGGTAGTAATCAGTGATTTTGGAGACAATAGTGTTAATTTACTGATAACTTTCTGGGTATTGGTGGAAGAGAAAGTTGGTTTTGTCAGCCGTGTAAATGAGGTGATTTACAATACACTGAATGAGAATCATATTGAAATACCGTTCCCACAACAGGACATCTATATCCGGAAAGTGACAGAAACACCCCGGTAATGGATTGCAATAGCAAATAAATCAAGCCTAAATGATAAAAATGCCACCCAAGAAAACAGATTTCGGTTATCTGCGTAACCTGAACCGTCTTAGGCCCGAGATGCACCTTGCTTTGCATATGGCTGTACTTACCATTATTGATAAATATGGGACAGGAGTACTGCATCTGGAACCTCATATCGATATTTACCTGCTTGATATTGAGACAGAACGGATTGAGTTGCAGAACAGCGCCCCCGGAAAAATGGCGAAATATCGGACAGCCCGTTATTCCACAGACAGACAGTTCAGGTGCATGATACATGTTGTTTATATGTTCAATGCCTGTATGCCTTCTGAAGAATCGGATGCATTTATCATCGAACTCAAGGAATTCTTAAAAGAGCGGTTGAATATACGCTGCCGATACCGGAAATGCAAGAAACCCATAGAAGAAAAGAAATAATAAAATAGTACAAACCGCCTCTCCCTCAAAAAGGCAGCTACCAAGTCGATGTCAAGGTAGCTACCTCGACCACCACTTGGTAGCTACCTCGACACCCTAAAGGTAGCTACCTCGGCAAGGCCAAGTCAGCACCCCCTCTACAGATGCCTGTAGCGGTCTTTCGGGACAGCGGGCGATGATGAGCAAAATAGTAAACAAGGCGGCAACATAGGGAGGAGAAGATTCCATCATGAATCGCGACCCTGAATGTTGCGATATTGCTGCATAACGTCGTTTCTTATTTCCGTTTCCTCCTTTGTCAATGCGAACCCCATATATTTGCAGGTGTGGTCGTTACGCAGGATGCAAATGCACATTCGTTTATAAGTAGGAATCTCACGGAACTCCGGAATATCAATGTCATCCAAGTAATCCATCATGACCGGCTTTTTGGCCGTCTTATAGTTTGTATTGTCGGCCACGCGTATCGGGATATTGCGCTCTCTTAGTTTCTGTATCACCTCTTCGCTAAGGCAGCCTCCTTTGTTCTTCCAGAACCTGATACTGGTCTCCAGCTTTTTCTCATACTTCCGGCGGATCCGTTCCGGCAAAGTGGACAGCAGGAATTCCATGAACGACTTCCAGGTATATCCTTCGGGAAGGGTGATTTTTTGTCTCCCCATGGCCTGCGTGTTTCCGTAGATTCCACTGAAGTTCACTCCGTTCACTCTCCCAATCATCCGCCCCCACATAGCGGGGTCAATGACTTTGTATAGTGAAAGGCTCTCTATGGCCTCGCTGATGAAAGGACTTGCCACACGCTGGCGGTCAAGGCTTACGCCTGCCTGATAGTAGAGGTCGTACAAGCGGTTGTAATCCCATCCGAATTTTCCGTTTGCTACCCAGATGTCCGTAGTTTTCCAGTCGTAAATCGGATAGAAGTTATAAACGTCCTCATCAATCATCGTACTCCATTCATAATCCTTATAATGTCTGTTTGCACCCCTGTAGATGGTACGCCATCGGTTATAACTCTCTTGGGTGCGTATGCCTACCAAGCAGCATGTGCGTGTCGCCTGCTTTTGCTTGTGCAGCCAACGCGAGAATTCTGTCTGGAAATCATAATCCCACATCCGGCTGTTGTAGAAAGAAAAGTCATGCAGGGTCATCGCATCCTTCGGCATCGGACGCACCCAAGCCTCTTTCTTGCCCTCATCCCATGGACGCCAATAGTTCTGATACATTGATGTACAAGTGGTTACCCTGAAAGGTACGCATATCCTATATACATCAAGGATATCGCGGTTCTCGTTGAACGTACGTTCCACATAGTCTATTGTCATGCTGTATTGTATTTCGTAATCCATGTGAAACACGCCTAACCGAATCGGCAGATTATGCTTGCGGATATAGTCAATGCACAAGTTCAATAGCACGCCACTGTCTTTCCCGCCGGAAAAAGATATATAGATATGGTCAAATTCACGGAAGATAAATTCCAACCTCTTTTGCACTAATTCATAAACATTCTCTTCTCTTTGAGTACCCATAACCGTTTTCTATTATTCAATTAAATCATTCAGATGTGGGGCTATCCTGACATGAATACACATGTATTGGTCTATTTCATGGGATGTGTGAAAATCAGCCGTGCACCATTATTATAATCGGGATCCACCCAAATATCGCCACCCAGATGGCGTATTACCATTCTGCAAATAGTCAGCCCGAGCCCCGTCCCTTGTACGAAATCATCAACTTTCGTAAAGCGTTCAAAAATGCGTTCGTGCATACCCTGGGGAATACCACATCCGGTATCGGTTACGGAGAAAACCAGCATGCCATGCTCATCATCCTTCTCAACAGACAGTGTCACCCGTCCACCTTCGGAAGTGAACTTGAACGAGTTATACAATAGATTTTTCAAGATCTGTTGTAACCTTTGTGAGTCGGTATATACCATGCAGCTATCATATTCCGACTCAAACGAAACCATCAGCTGTTGTGCCGCAGGAGCCAGTCTCAAGGAATCCACAACCCCGCGGCCAAGTGCTATCACATCACAATCCTCCATATAAAAAGAAGGATGTTCCGACTCCAGACGGGCAACATCCAATACATCATCAACCAGACGTAACAGTGCGTCTGAATTCTTACGGATAATATTAACAAATTCTTGCTGTTCCTTATCTTCACCCGCATACATATCGACCAATACGCATGAAAAACCAACAATTGCATTTAATGGCGTGCGTATCTCGTGACTCATGTTTGCAACAAATGCACTTTTCATCTGGTTTGCATCCTCTGCCCGTTTTCTCGCCTCTTCCGCATTGTCTTTTGCGATACGCAACTCTGCCTCGGACTGCCGTAGTTTTGACTCGGAGGCTTGTAATAAGTGTTTGTCTTCCATCAGTTGACGGTTACTCTCCAGTAAATTGTTTTTCAGCTTCTTTGTCTTTATATAAAATGAAAATGAAACAATAGTGCCTAACAGCAAGGATATGACGACAAACAACAATATTTTCAACTCTATTGAATAGACTTCAAAGAAGCTTAGGGGACGATTTAAGAAATCCGAATGTTCCGGAAGTTCATTTGCACTAACTTTAAGCTCCTCCAATTTATTGTAATCGAAGAGATAATGCATCGGCAATACATAATACTCCGGTTTTACCTGATGTCCGGAGTGTATTATCTCATACGCTTTTTTCCCGACACGTCCTGCCAAGTCATCGTATAAAGGAACATAGCCGCCGACAGACCAATAGCCAATACTACTGGATGTAAGGCTGAAAGCCGGAACTGAGGGAACGACATGGGTAAACGCATAAACGGAATTATTAATATAAGCCATGTCATTGCTGTCAATGCGCCAGATGCCTACCAGGATGGCCGTGTTGGCAGGTATTTCCTTTAGGGTATCTACCGCTTGGTCAAGGGACAACTTGCGCCCGTCAATCATAGTAACTTCCAGTTCGGGAGATGCCTGCATATAATCATTGACCAATGCCCACTGGATAAGTCCGTTATAGGTATTGTCTGATAGAAAAGCTATATGATTGGTTTGGGGGTATAGACGTTTGATTAATTCTACCGTTTTGTCCATATCATATTGGTATGCATAGCAAGCTGCCACATTGGTACGCCTGCGCATCCTGTCAATCAAATCTATACTGTGTGGAGAAAAAGTTTTTAGGTCAATAGAGTCATTTGGAGGCAGCATGACTCCATGTCGTGAAGCGCGTGAACATATCACAGGCAAGTCCGTATGGTCTTTGGTTTCATATTCCTTACTCAGATAGGCAGTCCATGCCTCTCCGCCTAAAAGTAACATCAGTTTTGCTTGTGGATGTTTGCAGCGGATTTCATACAGCCGTTGGGGCCAGTAGAACATACCTTTCAGATTGAATACGTTCATATTTTCAACTACAACCGGCAATGTTCCTCCTAAGTTATTATAGGTTTCTATAAAATTGTTGATCCCGTCGTATATATATTTGGTATCTGACGTATAAGATGTTACAATCAGAATTTCTCCATCGACCGGATTACTTGTCCTTTCTGAAGATGAAGATGCTTTCAGTGTGTTTGAATAACAAAAAACTAAGAGTGCTACAAGCAATAATAGCCTAAGTTCTTTGGCATGTTTTTCCATTAAAATATGCAATTATATTGTCATGCAAATATAAGTCTTTTTTCGGTTATAAATATTATTTGTGAACAAAATGAGTGGGGGCTATTGGATGAACACATCCATTGGCCCCCACCCATCTTTAGCCTTGATTAAAAATCATCCTTGTCATCAAAGCAATATCCGGCCACACAAAAGCCATCCCGCAGCAGGAATGATAAAGTCCTTCCGGATACTCTTGCCTCAATGACTTTCTCACCTTGCCGGATGCCTGGTACATCATTTATTTCTTTGTACCGTTTTTTAAGGTCTATCTCGGAAAGCCCACGACTCTTCGGGATGAGGGTACATGTTGGTAATGGCTGGCTCATAAATGTCAAAGCCAACAAGGCTGATAAATTTCCGGCCAACAGTTGTTGTTTCATGTTAAAAGTGTTTGTTTGCTCGATGTTCCGAAGCTTGTTGCTAATGACAGAAGCGCAGAACACCTCTTTCCGTTTTACTGACTGCCAAGTCTGAATTCCTCAAAGTTATATCTAATTGTTTCAGATACTATCTTTGAAACGGTTGTTTCAGAATTGACTGTTTTGTACAACTTGTAGATAACGCTTCCATTCGGACAACCCTCTTTTGGTTGTTCGATAATAAAAACATTGTATCAGGTCAATAGTTGGTACAATTCGGGTAAATCTTGTACCTAAACGGGTATAATTTTTATTATAGGAAATTGCATCTCTACCACAGTAAAATAAGATATCTATTACGTATAGCATACTTAGCGGATGCTCTAACGGACATTCTAACAATAAAAGAGTATTTGCGGGAAATAAAAGTGTTTGTAAAATAGTTGTCCTGTTATCGGATTAATTTGCGGTTTTATTATTACCTTTGTCTTCTAATTAACTAGAAACTAATAATATATAACCTATGACAAAAGCGGATGTTATAAAAGAAATAGTCCAGAAAACGGGTATCGACCAAGAGGCGGTATCACAAGTTGTGGAAGCGATGATGAGTTCCATAAAGGAAGCAATGGCTGGTGGTGATGAAGTGTTCCTGCGTGGTTTCGGCAGTTTTATCATCAAACGTCGTGCGGAGAAAATGGGTAGAAATATATCTCAAAATACAAGTATGATCATTCCTGCCCATAATATTCCTGCTTTTAAACCGGCTGAATCTTTTGTGAAAATGATAAAATAGCTTTGTTTGTTAATAGCTTTAATAATTAGTAAGAATGCACCTCTGAGTCCGAACTTTTTAAGTGGAGATTCAGGGGTTACTTATGTTTCCGCTAATAGACGCTTCACCTTAACGGTTATAATCAATATTTAGTAAGATTATACTTTTCTCTAAGAAGAGTCTGTTCTTCTGCTGTCAATGAATTGAAATAACCCTTCCATCCTGGGCAAAAATTAATGTGCCAGCGCCAGAAACGTCCGGGCAACGACCTCGGCTTCTTTTCATACTTGGCTCTTAATGAGCAATTTTTACACTTCTGTTCCATAATAATGCATATTGGTTATATTTTTATTGCAGGATGTACTCATATTAAAATTGCTTGACGGTATGATTCATCCTGCCATCTTGGACAAAGATAGGTCTTTGGGGGATACGGTTTGCAAATAATGGCTCTTTTTTTAGAAGCTTTTCTACTTTAACTGCTTACATCTTCGATGCCTATATTTACAATCAGTTGGATAATATTGTACATATTGATGAGCTGCAATTTATTAGTACTTATTTTACCTAAATAGATACCTTCCAATATCAGCTAATCGCTATTTTTGCATTAGCTAAGACTGGTTAGTTCAAAAGTCTACAGATATGGTGGAATCATCTGCTATTGAGGGTATAGAGGCCCTTCTGTAAACTTGAGATTTTTCAGTTGGAAACGTCAGAATAAGAAGATAGTTTGTGACACGTTGATATTGCATTTAGCTTTACGATGCAGTGGCATTTTTATCTTCTGTATAATTTATTGAACAATAATCATAGTTAAGTAAGAGGCATTATAAGAAAGTAGAAATTATTGTTTAGTTAATAAATGGGGGAGTCCTAACCTCCATATATAAGATGGGTTAGTTGTGAAGCTTATCCACTTGATAAAGCAAATAAATAAAAAGTTTATTCTATTTATAGAGGCTTTTTTAATGTGCTGGTCGGAAGGATGAACTGTGACAGTCCGTCCTTTCGGAATTTTAAAGGTTTGATAATATAAAAACTCTATCTATATATAGGAAAAATGAGTCTGTGATCTCTTAGATTTGTATTCATATTTTATTGTTCTATCGTTTTGTGGTGTTATTTCTTATTTTTAGATAGAGTTCTTATACTGTGTGAAGTAGTTTCTCCTCAATGTATGAGGATAAAGAAAGGGACGGACTGTGATAGCCCGTTCCTTCTTACAATAATAAGAATAGTGTAGTCAGTCATATTAGCTTTAGGCATTTATCCTACAATAAATTAGGATAAGCTTCGTGCCAAAAGCTGGGAAGAAAGGTGGAATATTTATTGTTATTTTGCGTTAAAAATATTATTTTTGTAAATTAACTTAATTAGCGATATATAATATCACTAAACCAAATATCCTTATTTCTATATGAAAAAGATTATATATTTTTTAGGACTGCTGTTTCCTCTATTCTGCCATGCCCAGATTTACAAGTATATCGGAGTAGAGGAAGGCCTGAGCCACCGACGTGTATATGCCATAAGTAAGGATTCTAAAGGATATATGTGGTTTCTTACTCATAGTGGCATAGACCGCTATGACGGGAAGAATATCAAAACCTATCATTTGATGGATGGGAATGAAGAGTTGAGTTCACTGATCAATCTGAATTGGCTGCATTTGGACAATGAAGGTCGGTTGTGGGAAACCGGACGCAAAGGTCGCGTATATTGTTATGATATAAGAAGTGATATGTTTCGTCTGTTGTATAAGATTCCAGAAGAAAACACTTCTGTACCCATACTTGTCACTCATAGTTTCATTGACTTGAATGAGGTTATATGGTTATGCAATGACCGTTACATTTATCTGTACGACACCAATTCCCGAACTGTAGAAAGATTGGAAAACCGTTTGAATGAAAGTATAAAAGGCATTATACAGATAGCCCCCGACCGTTATTTTATAGGTACCGAGAAAGGGGTACACCATGCTCGATTGAGAAATCGGGAAATGACCCTCCTCCCCTGCGACAAACTCGACAACCTGAATATAGAGGTTAATAGCATGTATTTCGATAAAGTCTTACGTAAACTGTTCATTGGCACTTTCCAACAAGGAATATATATCTACGATATGAATACAAAAACCACTTTACGGGGAGCTCCGGGAATGGAAGAAATAAGTATTCTCCGTATATGTCCTTTTGAAGAAAACTCATTGTTGCTGGCTACGGAAGGTGCAGGTGTTTTCTGCATGAACAAGATTACTTATAAAGCTATCCCTTTTATTGTTTCCGGTCATAAGGATTATGCAGGTTTAAAAAGCAACACGGTTCCTGATATTTACATTGACCATGAAAAGCGTATCTGGATGGCAGATTTTCCTTTTGGTGTTACTTTATGTGACCGTCGTTACAGCAATTATAATTGGATGCGGAATATAGAAGATAATCCGCAATCCTTAGTGAACAATAAAGTGAATGTCATTATGGAAGACAGCCAAGAGGACCTGTGGTATGGAACCGGAGATGGGATCAGCTTATATTCCCGGCATACAGGAAAATGGCATACTTTTTTCTCTCCTATAACAAACCCTGCTGCTTACAAAAAGGATCAGATTTTTATAGCCTTATGTGAGGTGAAACCAGGCATCATCTGGGCGGCAGGATATGGTTCGGATATTCTACAGATAGACAAGCATAATCTATCTGTAAAATTATTGGATATTTCTGAAATGGAGTCAGACAAAGTACGCCCGGACAAATATATCTGCGAGATTATTAAAGACTCAAAAGGCAATATCTGGTCGGGCGGTTATTACAATCTGAAATGTTTTGATAGTACACTGCAGAATGTCAGGCTATATAGGGGATTGAATTTTATCACGGCATTGGCAGAGAAGGATGCACGACATATATGGGTAGGTACGGCAGTTGGCGTTTTCTTGCTGGACAAGCAGACCGGAAATTTCAAGGGACTTGAGCTACCTGTAAAAGCCAATTATGTCAATGCATTGAATCAAGATGCTGATGGCAAACTGTATATTGCCACTAATGGTTCCGGATTGTTGGTTTATGATAGTAAGGAAAACAAATTTAGCCATTACGATACAGCAAACAGTTCTTTGATATCAAATAATGTCTACAGCGTATTATTCAGCATGAATGACATTGTAATGATGAGTACCGAAAAAGGGCTTAGCGCCTTTATTCCCTCTAAACAGATATTTCACAACTGGACAAAAGACCAAGGACTTATGCCTAGTAATTTCAATCCGCAAGCAGGTGTTATAAGGAAGAACGGGAACTTGGTCTTCGGCAGTTCTAACGGAGCTGTGGAATTTAATCGAAAGATTAATATTCCGGAACGAAAAACGTCCCGTATGGTATTCCACGACTTAAGGATTCTTTATCAGAGTGTGAATCCCTCCACGGAGGAATCACCGCTTACCAATGATATAGACAGTATAAAGGTCTTGAGGCTAAAAAGTTCTCAGAACACGTTCTCGCTGGGTATATCTTCTATTAATTACGATTATCCCTCCAACATTCTTTATTCATGGAAGTTGGAAGGTTTTTATGATGAGTGGAGCCAGCCTGACCGTCAAGGCATTATTAGTTTTACCAATCTATATTCCGGTGACTATAAGTTGCGCGTCCGGGCGATTTCTAACGAAGACAGTGGATTGATACTCGAAGAACGTTCCATAGATATTATAATAGAAAAGCCGATATGGTTAAGCTGGTGGGCAGTCGGACTATATATACTGCTGTTCATATCCGGATGTGCAATAATCATGCATTTCTTGTCTTTAAAGAAACAGCGTAAGTTGTCTGAAGAAAAAGTACGTTTCTTTATCAATACGGCACATGATTTACGGACTCCTATCACACTGATCAAAGCTCCGCTGGAAGATATTGATTCCAAGGAATCATTAAGCCGGGACGCAAAACTGAACTTGCAAACGGCACTGAGAAATACTAATTCACTTTTCCGGATGACTACTAATCTCATCAACTTGGAAAGGATAAACATGTATGCTTCCGAGCTTTATGTAGCGGAATATGATTTAGATGCATTCATGGCAGAAACAATTGAGGCTTTCCGTGCCTATGCGGCTGTGAAAGAAGTGGAACTGCGGTATAAACGGAATCTCAAAGATCTGCATGTATGGTTTGACCGGGATAAAATGGACTCTATCTTGAAGAATCTTATATCAAATGCCATCAAATACACCCATGCCGGAGGAAGTGTCACTGTTTCGGTTGGGGAAACCATTCAGTCATGGACTGTAGAGGTGAGTGATACGGGTATTGGTATTCCGGGGAATGAGCAGCATAAATTGTTCCGTTACTTCTTCAGGGCTACTAATGCTGTCAATTCAAAACTTGTAGGAAGTGGCATCGGATTGATGCTGGTAAAAAAACTGGTAAATATGCATCAGGGATATATTAACTGGGAAAGTACGGAAGGAGTGGGCACTACGGTGCGGATAGGCTTCCCAAAAGGTAAAAGGCATCTCAAAAATGCAAACTTCGTTTCAAATGAAATTGGATCCAATATAGGTGCTGTTTCCGGTCAAGAAGAAACGTTCCCTCTTCCTGAGGAAGAAATGCTTCGAACCGACGAAGACCGTTACCGGTTACTGATAGTGGAAGATAATGATGAGTTGCGCCATTACTTGAAACGTACTCTCTCTGATCTTTATCAGGTGCAGACTTGCATCAATGGGAAAGAAGCATTATATATAATCAAAATTTATCAACCACACCTCATCTTATCTGATGTAATGATGCCGGAGATGGGAGGCAATGAACTGTGTTCGGCCATTAAAAGTGATATAGAAACTTCACACATTCCCGTACTATTACTTACCGCACTGAATGACGAAAAGAATATTCTGAAAGGACTTCAAACAGGGGCTGACGAATATATTACCAAACCTTTTAATCTGGAAATCCTGCGTACAATTATTGCTAACACACTGGCTGCCCGTGCTACTCTCAGAGCAAAATACGGGAGTCTTAGTGAGTTGGAAAAGGATGAATCCTTTGTGGAAATGACAGGTGAATTGGGCCCTCTGGATTGGAAGTTCATCAAAGAGGTCAATGCGGATATTGAGAAGAACTTGCAGGAGACGGAATATAATATAAATACATTAAGTGCCTCTTTATGTATGAGCCGTACCAGTTTTTATAATAAGATTAAAGCGCTAACAGGGCAGGCCCCTTCGGAATATGTCCGTCTGATACGTCTTAAACACGCGGCACGCATGTTAAAAGATGGAGTCTACAATATAACCGAAGTGGCCGAACGGACGGGATTCAACGACCCGAAATATTTCCGCGAGGTATTCAAGAAATACTACAAGGTTGCTCCAAGTCAATATGCCAGTGGAGAGTCGTCGGATACAGTGTAAGATTAGGCTTTGCTATTTATTCCTTACAGAAACTTCTACCTGGCTAGTTTAATATGTGGGTAAGTAGTTTTTATATAAATCCGCCTAAGGAAAGAAATCTTAAGGAAAAACAGGTTATAGTAAAAAGGACTTCAGTAATTGTATGCCGAAGTCCATCGTCATCGATACACATCCGCTGAACAATCCGTGGCTGAATTACTCCGTATATCTGTGCAACACATTTGCACCGGGGGTATTGATGCTGCTTATATTTATCGGTTTATTCCATCGGTGTGGAAATAAAAGACCGTACCATACGCGAATGGCTTCGCAAGGGGATGGGTGTACTGATGATAGGTACATTGCCTACCCTGCGTCTGGGAGTGAGTTTTGCATCCTTATGGGGAGTGCTTTCATTCTCTATGTGCGGATTATCATTCCCTGCGATGGCAATGCATCCGGTTCTGCAAGGATTAGCCAATCTGTTCCCGCTGCGTCACTATTTCCTGATCTATGTAATCAGGCCCTGAACGGTTATCCGATGATTTATTCGTGGATAAACTATGTGGCGTTACTTATTTTTATGATGCTTCCTTTCTTTGTCGTACACCGGCTCAAAGAAGCGTTGATTTATTATAAATACGTGCCCTAATGAAACATCTGACGTTCAAACAGAAAGTAGTACAAGGTATCCACGACCTATTCTATATCTGGATACGGGAATTCCGCACGACCTTTCGCGATCAGGGTGTGCTCATCTTCTTTGTGCTTGTCCCGTTGGTGTATCCATTGATTTACGCTTTCATTTATACCAATGAAACCATACGGGAAGTACCCGCTGTGGTAGTGGATATGAATGCAGACATCAAAATGCAACGTGCCGGTAATACCACCAACCGCCAGGATGAGATTACCGCCTATCCGATAAGATATGAAGATGTTACCTTATTCAACCCTGCAAACGGTTTTGCGGCTTTCCTGATACCTGCGGTATTGATACTGATTATTCAGTAAACCTTACTACTGGGTATCGGACTTTCTGCCGGAACAGCCCGCGAACAGAATCGTTTCAAAGATTTGGTTCCTATCAACCGCCACTACAACGGCACATTACGTATCGTACTGGGTAAAGGTTTAAGTTACTTCATGGTGTATGCACTTGTATCCGTATACGTGCTCTGTGTAGTGCCACGTCTGTTCAGTCTCATCCAGAGAGCTCAACCGGGTGTACTGACCCTCTTTATGTTGCCTTATCTGGCAGCATGTATTTTCTTTGCCATGACAGCTTCGATTGCCATACGCAACCGTGAAACCTGCATGTTAATATTCGTCTTCACATCCGTGCCTTTATTGTTTCTTTCAGGTGTTTCCTGGCCGGGAGCCGCCATGCCGGATTTCTGGAGATACTTCTCTTATATCTTCCCGTCCACTTTCGGCATCAATGGCTACGTACGCATCAATAGCATAGGAGCTACACTCAATAGTCTTTGAATACCGTGCATTATGGATACAGGCAGGCATCTACTTCCTGACTACTTGCTGGGTATATCGCTGGCAGATTATCCAGAGCAGGAAGCATGTGATTGAGAAATATAAAGAGTACAAGAATAAATAACACGTTGTAGCGTTTCATAGAATAAATGTTTAGCACAAAAGATTCCCTTTACGAACTATAAAAAAGCAGCAGGCATATCGCCTGCTGTTTTTTTATAGTTCGGTATGCTGTTATTACTTTTCAGCCCACTCCTTCGCTCCCTGCTCCTTCAGTTTAGCGGTAAACGCCTTCGCCTTTTCCATTGAAGCGGCTTCCTCTTCCGGACTTGCATAAGCATGCTTGTAGCCTTTCACCACATTCCATTCACCACGGGTGAAATCGGGGAATGCCACAGCTGCACAACCGTTGTCCATGGAAAGTTCTCCCAATTCTGCAAGGCAGCACCACTCAGCAAGGTCGTATACATCCATATCCAAAGGAAGACCGTTCTGCAGGCAATATACCAGACGGCTGTCCATCACGAAGTCCATGCCTCCATGACCGCCTACTTCCTTGGCCATTTCACCGTACTTCTTCAAGATGGGATGCTGGTACTTCTCTACAAGCGCTTCCATCTCTGCTTCCGGCAGGAAACCGTGTGAATTCAAGTCATCTACCTTGGGTTGAACGCCCGATGCACTCAACTGGTCAGCGTCAAGCGCATATCCTTCCACCGGATATTTATTAGCGAATCCCTTGGTACCCGTAAGCTGATACAGACGGTTATAAGGTTGAGCGGTCATTACATTGTGCTGGATCTCAATCACTTTTCCATTAGCAGTACGCAATAAAGTAGTGGTGTGGTCACCGTTACGGAAGTTGTTGCAAGTTGAATCAGTACGTTCCTCTACCAATGCCTTGCCAACTACGGACTTCGTATCCATAGCTACCAATGTAATCAGACGGTCTCCGCGATGGATATCAAGTGCCTGTGCCACAGGGCCAAGACCGTGAGTGGCATATACATCACCGCGATGCTTCATGTTATAGTCCAAACGCCAGCCCAGCTTGTCATCCTCACCTTTCTTCCAATAATAGTCCCAAAAAGGCTCCAAGTTGTGGATGTAAGCGCCCTGAGCACGGATAACCTCACCGAAAACTCCTTGCTGAGCCATATTCAAGGTATTCATCTCAAACCAGTCATAACAGCAGTTCTCCAAGATGAAGCAATGCTTGCGGGTAGATTCACTCAAGTTAATCAAGTCCCAGCATTCCTGCAGGTTCATGGCCGAAGGAACTTCTATCGCCACATGCTTGCCATTCTCCAAAGCACACTTGGCAACGGGAAAATGATGAAGCCAGTCGGCAGCAATATAAACCAAGTCTATATCATCACGTTTGCAAAGTTCCTCGTAACCTGTAGCACCGGAATAAACGGCAGCCTTGGGCATAGAAGCCTTCTCCAGAATCTTCTGGCATCCCTCCGCACGTGACGGTTCATAATCACAGAGGGCAACCACCTGCGTGCCGGGAATATAAGTGAAACGCGCTACCGCACCCGGTCCGCGCATACCCAAGCCTACAAAGCCCACACGCACTACTTCCATTTTCGGAGTAGCCAGTCCCAATACACTTTTCTGTCCGGCAGGACGTTCAGGAGTCCGCACGACAATCGTACCGTTTTTCCACTCCCACTGTGTGCCTTTTTCCGTTGTCTGCACAGTAGTGGCGGTTTGTGTTGAACATGCGCCAAAAGCGAAGCATACACCCAACACCAAGAGTCCAATTTTCTTCATTGTTTTGCTAATTTAAAATTAAAATTAATTATAGTGTGTACCCATTTACTCCGTAAAGGTACACAAGCCATATATACGGAGCGAATAAACGGCTTTATTTTTTAGAACTTATGTACACCTAACAATTTATCCACCAAGAAGCCGTCGGTCACTTTCAGATCAAATTTCACGTTCCACCTGGCTTTAAGCCTGATGACAAACAGGTCGCTGTCACCTTCAAGCGCTTCACGTTCTCCAATATTCACAAACGTAGGATACAAAGACTTGACGCCATTGGTATGGAGTCTGTCATTTGTCAGGTTCTCCATCCCCTCTATGCCCAAGGGATGTACACCAACAAACTCATAATCAGCCGGATTGTAAGGCAAAGCAAAGCTGATCGCATTTACAGAACGCAGTCCCGTACCTTTCACCAATACCTCGACGACCTCATCTTTGACATAAGTACGCTTAGGCGTGCTGACGCTGATGCTCCCTTCTGCCTTTTCACTCCTGATGCCATCGGCTCCACCCTCAAGTTGTGTTGCTACCACCGAAATGTCGTAAGCATCTATCAGTCCGTTGCGATTCAGGTCTCCGTTGCTAATGTACCCTTCAAAATCGGCATCTCCCCGGCGCAGACCAGTATAGTTCGTGTAAGAAGTCAGGTCATTTTCATCGACCAACTTATCGTTGTTGATATCACCCGGCAGATAGATTTCTGTTTCCGGAACTCTGAATACATAAATCTCTTGCCCCGAACCATAGTTGCCTACAGCTTCGGTAATGCTCATCTTGATATAACGGGCTGTAGATGCCTGAGCAAACTTGAATATCTTCACTTCGTTATCGCGCTTCCAGTCGAATGCTCCCGCTTCAACCCAGTTCTCCTTGTCCATGCTACAGTAAACCGTCCCCTTCAAGATAGTTCCATTACCGGCATTCTCACGTGGCAGATAATGGAATTTTTCTACTTGACAGATAGATTTCAAATCCATTATCAAATCGAACGGTACAGCTTTTTCATTGTATTGGGTATGCCACAATTCTCCTTCTTCAAAGTCGAACAGGCGACGGAGTGAACGGCCCTGATTGGCGGCAGTCGTCTCACCCACGATTCCATGTATGGCGAATTCCAGAGGGTCTTTCTTGGTTTTAGCACTGAATGCAGCCCAGTCAGACTGTCCTTCTTTGTTCACCGCACGTATCTTGAAATCGTAAGCAGTTTCTACATTCAGCCCCTCGAACAATAGTTCCGTATCCTTGATAGTACTATAGTTCATGCCATCAAACTCTATTTCATAATAGTCGGCATTGTCCACCTTATTCCAAGTAGGCTTCAAAGTATAAGCAGTTATATTCTCTTCAGTAACCTGCGCTTTCGGGGCAAGCAACAGACCGGAAGTCACTCTATAATTATCGACCGGAGCAAAAACAAAACCACTTATCTTCAAAGTAATCCGATTGGCTGTGATGTCGGTAGCCGCCAACTTGACAAGCATTTGGGGATTCTTCATAATCACCTCTTTCTCGAACTCGCCGCCTTTGGTGGCAAACTTGTTCAAGTTAGGCTTGGCATCATAGAAATAGACATTCTCTTTCCGGAGAAACTCATCCATGCCGCTTGCTTCCACAAGCTTCACTTTGTTCTTTCCAACGGTTGCCTGAACTTTTCCCGGTTTCTCGGTTACGTTGATTCTGAATTCGGTTACTTTCTCTTTGACAAAACCGTTGAAGTCGCCTTGCGTCGGATGAACAGAGACTGTAACATCTCCTTTCTCACCGACAACAGATTCAATCAGGGTACTTACACCCTTGCCCGAACGGTATTCTTCCGTCGTTCCGTCATCATCATATTCGGTAAATGCACTCTGTCCGTATGGATAGAGCTCGTATATACGCAGATTCTTGGCTGTTTCGTTGACGTTGTTATTGGGGGACGTCATGGGGATAATGGCTCCGTTCTTCACGAATACGGGTAATTTCCAAAGCGGTGCCGCATAGTTGTTGATGATGCGTCCACCCTGATAGATTTCACCGGAAAAATAATCCACCCACTCACCGGCAGGCAGATAGATACCGTTACGAATATCATTTCCGCGTTCGTCTGCCCGGGTTGCCTGATAAACAGGAGCCACAAGGAAATACGGGCCATAAAGGAACTGATACTGCGTAGACTTACCGAATGTATAAGCATCGGGATATTCGAGGAACATAGCACGCATCATAGGCAGCCCATCCACAGATTTCCTGGCAATGCTGTAGGTGTATGGCATGATTTCCGACTTCAACTTCAGATACCAGCGGTTGATGGAAGTGGCCGGTTCACCAAGAGCATGGGGATATTTCTCGTTGGCACCCCACCCGTCCATATTCAACTGCATAGGCGTAAAGGCCTTCCACTGGAAATCACGAGTGTTCACCACCGGATTCTTCCCTCCGAAAATACCGTCCATATCCGAACAAATATTGGGATTTCCCGACAACCCCGAACCTATATAAGTAGGGATGTGGAAACGGATATATTCCCATGCCCCTCCCGTCTGGTCGCCCGACCAGATGCCGGCATAGCGCTGCGTGCCAGCCCAACCATCCAAAGAGATGATGAAAGGGCGGGCATCATTGCCATAGTATGTCATGATTTTCGCCACGTCCGTGATGCCGTTCAGTCCGAAAGAATATCCGGCACCTACCCAAGCAACATCCGTTTTCAGGACACGCACACCCGCATCGCGCACTTCCTTGACGATATCACGTTGCAACAAAGCACTGATACCCTCTTTGGGATGCAAATCCGACTGTGTCCACAGCCCTATTTCCACTCCGTTCTTATGGGCATAGTCCGTCAGTTCCTTCAGGTTGCAGATATTGCCATCCAGCGTCTCCGTCTGGCCGTAGCCGGCTCCATAACCATCGTTGGGCAATAACCAGCCCAAAGGCATATCGTGATTTCTGTAACGGTCTATCACCGCACGCGCCGAGAACTGGTAATTGTTCTTTTCACCGTTCAGCGACTCTCTGATGCCGCCATTGTCCTTCTGGCTCTCCTTATAGCGTTTATCATCCTCAAACAAGATGCCGCTCTCATCTTCTTTCCAATAGTCACGGTTATAGGCATTCAGATGCCCCTGATAGAAACCGAATTTCGGCATCAATACTGGATTACCCGTCAGTTGATAGTAATCATTCAGCAAAGGTACGGCACCTTCATTTACCATGACGAAGATATCTAGATAATCGGTCTGGTGGAATAGTTTCACAATGCCTTTTTCCTCATGCCCGAAGTCATAGACCCCTCTCTTGAAAGTATGCCACAAGATTCCGTAACCGTTCGTTGACCAATAAAATGGATTAGGAGAGGCCACACCGCCATCCGTCCAGCTATTCTGGTTTTCGATAGAGATGGACTTGCCCTTGTGCGAGAAGCGGCCGTTCTGCACACCTCCGCCGTAGAAATATTCATCCGGCGTTTCCTTCAGGGTTAAAGAGACTCTGTCCTCCTGGAACTCGGCAGGTTGCAGAGTTTCAAGAACTCTCTTTCCTGTCTTAAGATTCACAACACTCATCAAACCAGTATTGTTATCGATGCTTATTTCAATGGCCTTTGTAGAAATCTTTGTCCGGTCTTTCTTGCTGTCTATAGCAATATTACCGACTTGTCTACGCGGAGACTGAACAAGTATCTCGGCCGGTGGCATTGCCTCAGGGTTTCTGATTATTCCACCTCCATTGTCTTGGAATGCTCTGAATATATTCTCACCGAAGAAATCCAAAGACATTCTCTCATCATTGGCAAATACCACTTCAACAGTGGTAGGATTGATTGCCTGGACCGATTTAACAACACCAATCTGATTATGGACACCTACAGTATTATAGGCAGGGTTCTCTGCATACATCTCTGACATAGAGAAAGAGAGGGAGAGAACGCTAACCCACAACACCCTTTTACTCAGAAATGCGCTTACACTATTAGATTTCATATTCATATATTGGATATTAATTATTTACTATTCTGCCAGAATGCTGAATTCCGCACCCGATGCATAATCCTGACCATTCTGCTCGCTCAACGCAGTGAAACGGATATATCTACCCTTTACCGGCTGAGGAAACAGGACTCTCTTCACGTTGCTATCTTTAGCTAACGAGCCTTTGCTTACAAGCCGTCCCCGGTTTCCACCATCATTGCTTATATAAAGCTCATAATCTTTTATATTACCATTTACACCATCCCGACGCGGAGTGTAAACAAAGCCTTTTATATTCCTGACCTCACCGGCATCAAACTCAACCCAGTGAGGATACTTTGCAACCGTCACGGAATACATGGTATGCCATATTGTAGAAGGATCGTTATCAACAAGGAATGACGCATCACCATCTCCACTCTCCTGGCTGCTCACATTTACCACCTTAAGCTGTATTGCCTCAATCTTATCAAATTTGATAGAGGAGATTAAATCGGGCGAACTTCTTCTCCATGCCGTTATCACCCCACCCTTTTTAAGTAGGAATGGAGCTTCATACTTCAAAACATCCTTCACACCATCAACAGTGTATAATAGCTCATCTTCTACAGCAGAAGAGAGTGATACCATACCCGAAGCATCACGGCTTATAATCAACGGAAGTTCACTTCCACGGCTGATTTTTGCTCTTCCAATCAAATCAGCAGATGCAGGACGTATGATAAAGCCTATGGTATGAGGAACGGCAGAAACTCTGTCCTGAGGCAACGGACCGCCTTGCCCGCAGCTGTTGCCTCCCAGTCCTGTCACGCCCAAGTCGATAGTAAGATAAATAAGCCCCGTATCCTGCAACTGGTATGGATGACCGGCAAGAATCATATCCATGGCCGAGTATGGAAGAGCAGACACAGACACATTGCCATCGCCAACAAAGAGTGCTCCCGCATTGCTGCCATTGGTCAATGCACACCACCTCACCTCCTCATGGTTTGCCATATCCTGAGGTTTGGGGAAATTTACAAACTGCTCATGTACCTTGCTGTTGTACTTCTCTATAAACTGTCCGGTCTTTCTATCGGCATAGTTACCTATAGGACCACGGCCATAATATATAAAGTTTTCGAATGACTCCGGTATTTTCATTATATATCCAAGACGTGGCAGAATAAGCGATGACTTGTTTGAAGTAATAGCCGACTGCAGCTCTATAGAACCATCCGGATAGATTGTCCATATCTGGTTTGTCGTGAACTTAAAATCATTTTCACCGAACTTCCGATCGGTCAATTCCTGCACTGAATTTTTGCCCGAAGCCGTTCCTCCAAGTATCTTGGCTGCATTAGGAGCCTGAGACTCTACATTGAAAGAAAGCACCACTGTTCCTGTCGCTCTCTTTATAAGCTTGCAACCGGTAGCTTTATGTTTCAGGTTATGCAATCCGTTCTCGAACCACGACGAATAGAACCAGTTATCATTATTGGTAAATGCACGCATGGCATTCAGCTCAGGGCCATTGCCTTCTGTAATAATCTGCTGCCCATTGTATGTAAGAGTAAGGATAGTACCTGTAAGTTTACTGAAGACAACATGAAAACTTTCCCCGCTTACAATTACAGTCGCATCAGCCTTATTTTCCTGAACAGCAAGTTCATCAGTGCCACTCAATGTCTGCAGTATGGAAGGAGCATACTCTCTGCCTTGCAGCAGGAACTGTTCCTGAGCCTCTGCAAAATCCTTCTTCGCCCAAGGACAATCATTCTTGTAAACAAGCTGTACCTTAAGGAAGTACTCGCTGTCCTTATCAAGACTTACCGTATAAGGGATAGCCGCCTGAACCTTGCTTCGTGCCGCGATATCAAGAGCCTCGACAATGCCATTTTCAATGTCAACACCATCCTTGTAAATACTCCACCTCAGCTGATAGTCATCAAGTGACTTGAAATAGTATTTATTGAATATCTCCACATTACGATTATCAACCTTTTTGAATGAGATATGCTGATACACCTTTTTCACTTCATAATATTGAGGTTTCGGCTCAAGATCACCGAATACGATGCCATTCATCACGAACTGTCCGTCATTGGGAGTATCACCGAAATCACCGCCATAAGCCATGTACCTCTTGCCGTCCTTGGTATAGTTGTACATAGATTGGTCTACCCAGTCCCAGATAGCACCGCCACAGAAGAAATTAGTCGATTCTATCGCATCCCAGTAGTCAACCAGATTACCTACCGCATTCCCCATAGAGTGAGCATATTCAGAGATATGGAAAGGATACTTGATGTCATATTTCCCTTTTACAGCCTCGCGTACCCATGCAATAGAAGGATACTGGTTTGACCCCATATCAACAATCTCATTATTTCGTTCGTACTGAACAGGACGCGATGTGTCAATCTCCTTCAGCGCATCGTAAGCCGCCACGAAGTTATCACCCGGACCGGCCTCATTGCCAAGCGACCATATAACGATAGACGGGTGGTTGATATTGCTCTTCACCATCTCCGTCACACGCGCTACATGAGCAGCCCTCCATTCTATCGGATGAGAAAGAGAAGCTTTTCCATAATAGTATTCGTGTGATTCAATATTAGCCTCATCTTCCAAGTAAATGCCATACTTATCGCACAGATAGTACCAGTATGGATCATCAGGATAGTGAGAGTTACGCACATGGTTTATGTTGGCACGCTTCATAAGCATAACCTCATTTTCCATTATTTCGCGAGTTATAGCATGGCCTAATTCCGGATTAGACTCATGGCGGTTCACACCTTTAAGCTTCACACACTTACCGTTAATATAGTAATATCTACCGGCTAAGTTGAATTCATCCTGACTTGCAGGAGTATCTTTTATCTCTACCTTTCTGAAACCTGTATATATAGATACAATTTCTACTACATTGCCCTTCTTATCCTTAAGTTTTCCTACCAACGTATATCTGTAAGGAAGCTCTGCCGACCATTTGTCCGGGTTATCAACTCTCATAACAGCCTTAACAGAAGTCCGGTCATTCTTTCCTATAGCAGGAACAGTAGCAGTAGCAACAACATCTTGCACTTTAGTACAGTTGTCGGAATAAAGTTCATTTGCAAACAGAGTGTACTCCAATGAATATCCTTTAATATCCTCATTGCTTGAATTTGCAATTTGAGTTTCTATTTCAAGAACACCATTTTTGTAATCAGAATCCAAATCGGGAGTTGCCACAAAGTCAGCAACATGTACCTTTGGTGTAGCTGTAAGAGCGACAGTACGGAAAATACCCGGAAGACGGAACATATCCTGCGCCTCAAGAAATGATGCATCCGAGTTTCTATACACCTCTACAGCTACCTGATTCTTCCCCTGCATGATGTATGGAGTAATATTGAAACGTGCCGCATTACGTGAATTCTTTGAGAAACCCACATATTTACCATTTATCCACAGATAGAAGAAAGAGTCTACTCCATCGAAATTGATGAAAACCTCTTTGCCATTCCATTCTGCAGGAACAGTAAACTCTCTTTTGTATGAACCTACCTCATTACGGTCTTTATATGTAGTCCATGTTGTTGGAGGAGTACGCATTACGCCACCGCGCCAGTCGTCAACTGCAACTTTATGTTGAAAGATAACAGGTTGGTTTACATAAATCGGTGTACCATATTTCTTTGAACCATCTTTTTGGATTCCATATATGTTCCAATTAGAGGGAACATATATGGAATCCCATGAAGTTACATCATAGTTTTGATTATAAAAATCGGCCGGACGTTTTGAAGGTTCTGAAGCCCAATTGAATTTCCATTTTCCATTCAATGATTTCCAATTTGAACTGTTTTCAGGAAGGACTTTCAGAGCAGACTCTTCATCGCCAAATGAGAAAAAATAAGCACGCGGCAACTCCTTGTTCATGGCTAAGTTCTCAGGAGATTCCCATTCATTACCCATTGGAAATTGTGAAACACCATAAATAAATCCATCTAACAATAGATTATTTTGGGCATTTACTGAAAAGTAAGAACAGCATAAGTCTTTGCCTCCTTTTACCTGTTCAATAATAAACTTATCGGAAGCCTCTTTATCTATTCTTTCCAATAATCCGTGGATAGGAGAAGAGGCATTACAGAATGTAAATGCCAAGAAGAATGTTATTACCGATATAATTTTGCGCATAAATAATATTTAAAGATTTTGTATATCCGGTTGTAGGATTACTCTCAGCCTTTGTAGTCTTACGTACCCAAATAGTATAAGCAGAGGTAAATTTTACCATATCAAGCGGAGTAAGACCGTCTCCGGTCTTACCGCTTATGGTTTTGCGTATTCCTAAATAGATTTAAAAAGTGTCATACTCTTTCTTGTCATTCTGCAAATGAATATCAGAATTTATTTTTTTGTACGTATCTTATATCCTACCATTCCGTACCATAATATAAATAGGAAACATGGAACACATAGCCAATATGCCTGTTGAGGTGTAGCAAGGTCTTTCAACCAACCATAAAGAGTCGGTATCACAGCTCCACCAAACATTGCCATAATAAGTAATGAGCTTCCCGATTTAGTGAACTTACCCAAATCGGCCATAGCCAAAGGCCACAAAGCAGGCCACATGAGTGAACAACCAAGTGCCATGAAAGAAATGAAATATATGGAAACTGATGCAGGAACACATACGACAAGGAGCGAACCCACCAATGCCAATATTGAACATATCTTCAAAGCTGTGGCCTGAGACATATATTTGGGTATAAAGATGATGCCACATATATAACCTATCACTATGCCTATCGGTGCAATCCATGCATAGTTTGAAGCACCGTCAAGTCCCAACGCATTTGCATAGTCAACAAGCGTTCCCAAAGAAACAGTTTCAACACCCACATAAAGGAATAGAGCAAGGCAACCTAATAGAAGATGTGGAAATTGGAATACAGAAGTCTTTGAGGATGCATATAAACCAGCATCTGATGAACTATCCGATTCATCCTCACCCTCAGCCTTAACTTCAGGAAGTGGAGCAAAAAATGCCATAACGCCCAATACAACAAAGGCAATTATAATAATAATGAAAGGTTGTGTCAAATCTTCAATGCCAATCAAGTTAACATCCTTCCCAAGTAGCCACACAATGAACAATGCAGGTATAGGCCAAGCGAGTTTGTTGCAGATGCCCATGATACTGATGCGTTTAGCTGCGCTTTCTATAGGACCAAGGATTGTGATATATGGATTTACAGAAGCCTGTAGAAAAGCATTGGCAGCACCGCTTATGAAAGATGCCGTCAAGAACAGAGAGAAACTTTTCTGTTCGGCAGAAAGTATAAACAGGTAGAATGCCGCTGCAAATATAAGGAATGACAGCGACATGGTTTTCTTATATCCTATAGACTTGATAGTAAGACCGGCAGGATAACCGAATATTAGAAAAGGAATAAACGTTGCTGCAATAATCAGATAAGATGCGGCACCAGAGATGTTAAGTGAGCCTTGAAGAACAGGTACAAGCAATGAATTTATACCTAATGCAAAGCCTATTGCAAAAAACATAAGTCCCACAAATGCTAAAGGGACGAACATGGTTTTATTTGAATTCATAGTTTTCTTATTTAATTTACTAATCCTCTATTTAAACACTCACGGATAAAATCAGTCATCTGAGACATATTCTCCTCGACACTCTGCAAAAGTTTAAACTGTGCCTTTGTCCTTACAAGGTTGTGTTCCGGATACTGTATTTTATAATATGTATCGCCATTTATATAATCGGCAAGGAATCTAACAGTCTGCATGTATGGGAACAAAGCCGCTGCATAAGGCAGGTTCTCTATTTCAAGAGGAGTAAGGAAAGTAGCTTTTTCAAGATATCCTTTAGTGAACGCCTTGAATATTTCCATGTTGAAACCCACTTTCTCCAGGTCTTTGTCATCTTCCAGACCTGTATTTGCCGCAGTACGCATAAAGTCACCAAAGTCCGAAAATATATAGTTCGGCATGACTGTGTCGAGGTCTATAACGCAGAGTACCTTTCCATCTTCATCAAACAGCATATTGTTTACCTTTGTATCGCAATGGCAAACACGTTTTGGAAGTTTTCCTTCACGATGCAGACGTTCAGCCTGGCACATCTCATCAGCCCTCTTCTCTAGTTCATCAATGTAGAATCTGATAGAATCCACTCTTCCTGCTTTATCTTCAGCAACAGCCTCACGAAGTTGCTTTAAGCGGAATTCCATATTATGAAAATCAGGAATGGTATCACCTAACTGTACAGGAATATCGGCAAGCATCGCTTGAAAGTTTCCGAAAGCCTGACCTGCGTAAAAAGAGAATTCAGGATTTACTGTTTCGTAAGTTTTTGCACATGGAATAAAGACCATGATTCTCCAATAGCTTTCGCCATTGAAATAATAAGTCTTTCCATTGTCGGATTTTAAAAAGTGCAATACTTTGCGGTCTATATCCTCCTCATTTTTCTCCTCTAACTTTTTTCGGATATGTGCAGTTACAGCTTCAATGTTTTTCTGAAGCATATCCACATTTTGGAATATTGCATGGTTTATGCGTTGTAATACATAGTTCGGGCAGTTCTCTTCTTTTGTAGTAACCTTAAAGGTATCGTTTATAAGTCCTGCTCCCAGAGGTTTGATTTCGTCGACCTCTCCTTCTATCTGAAAGTGTCCTACTATTTGTTTAAGTTCTTCGTACGTCATACTTTCTAATGTATAATGTTAGAGTGAAATAAGATTGCCCGAAAGAGATAGATTTCAGATGAAAGCCTGTTTCGGACAATCTTAGTATACAGAGAGTGTTATTTCAGTTTTCTCTCAAGTACAGACAGCATATCAGTTGTCATCTTCGGTAAGTCGAATTCCGGCTTGAATCCCCACTCTGCACGGGCACAGGAATCATCCATCCAGTTTGGCCATGAATCTGCAATAGACTGCTTAACCGGGTCTACCTCATATTCCATAATGAAATCCGGTCTGTGTTTTCTTATCTCATTGTAAATCTCTTCCGGATCGAAATGCATTGCGGTAACATTGAAAGAGTTTCTGTGGATAAGTTTTGTAGGATCAGCTTCCATGATGTTGACAGCCGCATTAAGGGCATCAGGCATATACATCATGTCCAACATGGTGCCTTTCTTAAGAGGGCAGATAAATTTCTCACCTTTTGTTGCTGCATAATATATGTCAACTGCGTAATCGGTTGTACCACCACCAGGAAGGGTAACGTTAGAGATAAGACCCGGGAAACGTACAGAGCGAGTATCTACTCCGAAACGTTTGAAGTAATAATCGCTCAATAATTCACCACTCACCTTCGTTACGCCATAAATAGTGCCCGGACGCTGGATAGTGTCCTGGGGAGTTCCATCAAGAGGAGTATTCAAACCGAATGCACCGATAGAACTTGGAGTAAACAGCGCACACTTGTATTCACGTGCTATTTCAAGAGAATTGAGCAGAGCACCCATACCGATATTCCACCCCAACATAGGGTTCTTTTCGGCTGTTGCCGACAAAATAGCAACAAGATTATATATTGCATCAATATTGTACTTCTTTACAATTTCAGCTACTTGAGAAGCATTGGTTACATCGCATTGCTCTGTAGGACCACTCTCCATGATGTTATCCTTCAGAGGCATTTTAAGATCGGCAGCCACTACATTTGCTCCTCCGTAAACTGAACGTAATTTCATCGTGAGTTCAGAACCAATTTGTCCGCCTGAACCTAATACTAATATTCTTTTCATTTTTATGTTTAAAAAATCCTTTATTTAAGAACACCAAGTTTTTTTCCTATTTTAGTGAAGGCAGCAATACATTTATCCAAGTGTTCGCGCTCGTGAGCAGCCGAGACCTGTACACGAATGCGTGCCTGACCTTTCGGCACCACAGGATAATAGAATCCGGTAACATATATACCTTCATTTTGAAGCTCTGCCGCAAAATTCTGAGATAGTTTCGCATCATAAAGCATCACGGCACAGATGGCAGACTGCGTAGGCTTGATGTCGAAACCTGCTGCTTTCATCTCTCTAACGAAATATTCCGTATTCGTATGAAGCTTATTCTGAAGTTCATTAGATTGTTCAAGCAATTCGAATGCCGCCTTTCCGGCTGCTGCCACCAATGGAGGAATAGAGTTTGAGAAAAGATATGGACGAGAGCGCTGACGCAACAGCTCGATAATCTCCTTCTTACCTGTTGTAAATCCTCCTACAGTGCCCCCAAATGCTTTGCCCAATGTGCCTGTAAGTATCTCTACCTGTCCTCTCAAATTAAAGAACTCAGTAGTACCACGGCCTGTCTCTCCAACAACACCTGCCGAGTGGGATTCATCAACCATCACCATTGCATCATACTTCTGCGCCAACTCATGAATCTTGTCAAGAGGCGCCACATTGCCATCCATCGAGAATACGCCATCGGTAACAATCAAACGGAAACGGCAACTTTGGGCAGCTACAAGCTGTTTCTCCAAATCAGCCATATCGGCATTTGCGTAACGGAAACGTTGAGCTTTGCATAAGTGGACACCATCAATGATGGAAGCATGATTCAAAGCATCCGAGATGATGGCATCCCGATCATTAAGCAGTGGTTCAAAAACACCGCCGTTCGCATCAAAACAAGCTGCATATAAGATTGTATCTTCAGTCCCGAAAAACTTGGAGATGGTCTCTTCCAAAGCCTTGTGCGTATCCTGAGTACCGCAAATAAAGCGAACAGAGCTCATTCCATAACCACGTTCATCGAGCGCTTTCTTTGCTGCTTCTATCAAGGCCTCATTATTCGATAGTCCTAAATAGTTATTGGCACAGAAGTTCAAGACACTGTCACCATTGGAAGTTTTTATTTCTGCAGACTGTGGAGTAATGATTACTCTTTCATTCTTGTAAAGGCCGGCATCTTTGATTCCTTGTATCTCTTCCTTTAGATACTCTTGAAATTTGTCATACATTTCTCTGTTATATTTATCAGGTTGATTATAGATATACTAAGATGCTGCAATATAATGTAAATTCATATATTGCTACACAAAAGCATATAATAAATTACTGGATTTATTTTTACATTAATAAAAAAAATAAAAGGACCTGCGCAATATTTTATTATCAGACAGGACCTTTTATATAATGTATTTTTATAGAACCTGTATTCTACATCTTGATTAATTCATTACGACTCCACTATTATCAGTAGGATTTTGAGTCAATGTACCGGGATATGCGTTAATAGCATTCTGCGGTATATAGTATGTCACTCTGTAATCACTTGCAGGAACTTCCTCAAGCTGTTTGTGAGGACCCGGATATCGGCGCGTCAAAGGCTTTCCGTTACGGAACACATCATAGCTTCTTTCTGCCTGATAGGCAAGTTCAAGCTGACGTTCCTTATCAATTCTCTCACTTGCGTTTGTTGCATCAAGTGAAGCATATCCGCCACCTACGATAGAACGTTCACGTATCGTGTTCAAGTCCGTCAGAGCTTCGGGATAGCTACCAAGCTTAGCGTATGCTTCAGCACGGTTCAGATAAATCTCGCCCAAACGGCTTATTATCGGAGAGTGAAGATGTGAATCCTCACCTTCACGAGAACATTTGGTGATGTAGAATTGCGGATACACACGGTTCAGACTAATATAGTAGTCTTCAACACCTGTTACATCCGTAAGCACATTGGTAACATTCGTTCCGGCATTGTAGTTGAGTATTTTGAAATATCCTTGTTCAGCATCTATTACTTCCAAAGGGTATTCGATATCTTTGACGACAGCGTTTCCTGAAGCATCTTTTTTAGCTACTACTTTAGTTGGGTCTGTTGAACTGACTTCATATTGTGTCACATTCTTTTCGATAGCATAATACTGTCCGTTTCTTTTCTCCAAATTCGCCTGCACATAGTTATATCCAGTAAGTTTGTCCATTGAAATATTTACTTCCAACGGGAATGACGGTTTAATAAAGCGGAATACAAGAGTATTTGATTCATCGTATGTCGGTTCAATAAATGCAGCACGCGCATCGACTATTCTGTAATGGTCGGGACGCCAGTCGTTACGTCCGGTTTCATTCAGCAGGTCGATGTATTTTCCACTTGCATACATCTCTCCCCATCCCATACCGCCGATATTGGCATACATACCACCGATGCCATAGTAATGGTCATAACCGGAATATTCGGAAGCAACACGTTTTACTACAAAGATTGACTCTTCATTGCTTTCGGGAGTGAATGTGTTGTACTTCATGAAGTCTTCACGCCCCAGCAGATTGTAGTTACCCGAATTGATAACTTTTGTTGCGTAATCAATAGCTTTCTGAGCATAGTCTCTGTTCGGATTCTCGTATGTACCGCTCATATAAAGATAAACTCTTGACAACATTGCCTGTGCAGCTCCTTTTGAGGCGAAAGCGGCACCCTTTTCAATTGTCATCAGTTTCTCTGCTTTCTCCAAGTCCGCTATCACCTGTTTGTAGGTGTCCTCTACAGTAGCACGGTCTTCAAGAAACAAATCGTTTATATTGTCCGGAGTTCCGTTTACTATTGGTACACCCAAGTTCTTGTCCGGAGCTTGATAATATGGACGTCCATAAGCTCTGACGAAATAGAAGTAAAGCATGCCGCGTACATAGTAACATTCTCCCAACTGGTTGTCTATTTCTGCACTCTGTCCTTCTTCAATCATGCTTATGATATTCGAAGCTTGGGCAATGCCTTTATATCCGTAGTCCCAAAAGTTCTGCAGACGATAGTTATTCGGAGTACGTGAATATGAAATGAATTCATAGAATGCATCGGTAGAACTACCCCTGATCATCATATTGTCCCCTGCATACTCGCCACAGCGGTGCATAGGATCCGACCAAGTTTTCAACTGTGCGTAAACACCGTTCATCAGCGCATCCAGCGAAGCCGAAGGATCACTGGTAATTTGTTCCGCAGACATAGAGGCATAAGGTAATCTTTCAATATCGCATGAAGTCAGTGCTGTAGCTGCTGCCAATGCGACGATAAATATCTTTTTCATCACTTATTTTCTTTTTAAGATTAGAATGTTACATTAAGACCGAACATGAATCGGCGTACAGAAGGATAGACACCCGGACCTGCAGTACCCATAACAGCACCATCTGATGCCGGGATTTCAGGGTCAACACCGGAGTAATCCGTCAATGTGAAAAGGTTTTCTCCTGACAAGGATACTCTAAGGTTATTGATTCCATATTGCTTCAACGGAATGTTGTAGCCAATCGTCAATGAACGCAACTTCAAATAATCGCTATCTTCAAGGTAACGTGATGATGCAGAGTTTCCTTTATCCTGGTTGTTGTATTTAGCAACCGGATGTGTAGCTATATCTCCCGGTTTCTCCCAACGAGTCCATCCCTTTTTCAACTTCATCTGGTTACGGTCTGAATAAGTTCCGTCTGAGTCATATTCCTGACGAGAGTAGTTGTAGATCTGTCCACCTACAGAGTAACCGAATGTGGCACTGAAATCAAATTTCTTGTATGTCACTGAAGTATTGAAACCACCGAACAATTTAGGATTGGAAGTTCCCAACTTGTAATAGCTAGCCTTTGCATACTCACTGGTAGTAACCTTGTTACCTTCGCTGTCATCCATGTACCACATCGGAGCGCCATTTTCAGGATTTACGCCCGCCCATTCTTTGCCATAATATGTATCTATCGGCTCACCTACTTCAAGACGGCGGTTTATAGTACCCGCTATGCTGCTACCATCGCTTATGATTACAGGAACCACTGCATAAGTACCATCTGCCTGCTTCTGTGCGTACAAGTCTTTGAGTTTATTCTTGTTCTGTGAGATGTTTGCTTCCACGCCCCAAGTCAAGTCCTTTGTGCGGATAATATCGCCGCCTATTGACAACTCGAAACCTTTGTTCTGCATCTTACCGATGTTCTTGTAAATAGAGGTAACACCTGTCAAGCCTGTCACCGGGACATTATAAAGAATGTTGTCCGTATTCTTTATGTAGTAATCCAACGTTGCATGCAAACGGTTGTCGAAGAATGATACATCCACACCGATACCGGTAGTAAATGTCTTCTCCCAAGTAAGGTCTTTGTTACCGATAACAGAAATCAGGGCACCCGCACTTCCATCATAGCTGGAAGATACAGAATACAAGTCATACTGCGGATAGAGTGAGCTTGGGCGGTTACCTACCGAACCGTATGAAGCACGTAGTTTCAGGTTGTCCACCCACTCTGCCTTGAACCAGTCTTCACGGCTGATTATCCAACCTGCACTCACTGAGAACAAGTTACCATACTTCTTTCCCAAGTTTGATGCTCCATCACGACGGAACATCACTTCCCCCAAATACTTGTTGTCGTAAGTGTATTTCCAGTTCGTAAAATAAGACTGTACAGCCCATTCAGAGCGTGAACCACTGATTGATTCAGCTTTCGATGTTACATCCATCACTTCAAAACCGGAAATGAAACCTGTACCGTTACCATAGAAACTGCTATAGCTATAGTCTTTGAACTCATAAGAGACGTGTCCGTTCAATGAATGTTTGCCGAATGTCTTGTTTACCATCAAGTTCTGATTGGTATAACGGCGTTCAACTTCCTCACGAGCTTCATAAAGACGTCCGTCCACACCTTCACCGCCATTTGAGCGGGGGTCTGTATAGCTATGGCTCGCACCATGAATCAGGCGATAATTATTCACCGAAGTGAATGTCAGCCAATCAGTAATCTTGATGTCAAAGTCAAAGTTACCCATGAATTCGTATCTCTTTGAGTCACCGTAGTTACCATAACTGTAATCCAACAAGTAGTTAGTGTTCTGTGCATTTACCCATCCACTATAACGGTGAGGTACTAATTCGCCATTTTCATCGTATGGACTATCCCATGGCAACATAGAATACATAGATGTAACCGAATACTGTTGGTCGTACACTTTACGCATTGAGCCGCTGATAGATGGTTTCAACGTCAACCAATTGTAAGGTTTATAGCTTGTGCGCGCGCGGAAGTTATAACGTGTATAGTCATATCCCTTTACAGCACCTTCTTCATCATAGTAACCCAATGAGAAATAAGACTGCACCTTCTCTGAACCGCCAGAGATTGATACGTGATAGTCTTGCGTAAAGCCAGTTTTTGTGGCCAAGTCCCACCAGTCGAAGTTACTGTCGCGCAAGTCTGGATTCCAACGCGTGAATTTAATTTCATCGGCATTCTGGAACGATGCGTAATAATCGTAAAGTTCCGCTCCGCTCATCACTTCCAACTTCCCGTTATTCACAGTACTGATACCCATTTTAACGGATGCACTGACATTAAGCTTTCCTTCTTTACCTTTTTTAGTAGTAACAACAATCACACCGTTTGCACCTTCAGAACCATAGATAGCTGTTGAAGCTGCATCTTTAAGTACGGTCATTGTTTCAATATCCGATGGATTCAGGTCGCCCGCACTGCTACCCACAATAACACCATCTATAACCCAAAGAGGTTGTGTACTACCGCTTAATGAAGCCTGACCACGTATTACAACCGCACCGCTTGAACCCGGCTGTCCTGAACCCGGTGCAACATAAACACCAGGAATCTTGCCGTTAAGCATGTTCTCTACTGAAGGAGTTGTAATATCTTTAAGTTTATCACTCTTAATAGTGCTCATAGCACCAGTCAGACTCTCTTTGCGCTGTGTAGTATAGCCCACGACCACAACTTCGTCCAATGCTTGTGCATCGGGAACCAGTTTCACAGTCATTCTCTGTCCACCCTTTGCTGCAAGTTCCTGTGTGGTATATCCGATGAAAGACACAACCAATGTAGAACCTTGAGGAACGTCTAACGCGAAAATACCATCCAGATCGGTCACTGTACCAATCCCTGAATTGCCTTTTACCGTGACATTCACGCCGGGCAAGGTCTCGCCATTCTCATCGAGCACCTGACCGCTCACTTTGACGGTGGCGTTCTGTTGCGGCTGGGGAACAGCAGCTTTCTTCACCACCGTAATCTGGCGGTCGTTGATTCTGTATTCCAAATTGGTAGCGGAAGAGAGTTCACTCAGAATTGTCTTGGCATTCTTTCCGTTTGTGTTTACGGAAACCTTCTTCTCCAGTTCAGACAGAACATCGTTGGAGTACAGCACGACAAAGTTACTGTTTTGCTCAATATAGCCGAGCACCTGCTTCACGGTCTGCACCGTTGTCACTCTTTGTTCATTCTCAGAACTGCGATTATCCGTGGCATAAAGAGGGAACAAACAGCCTTCCATTGCTAAAAAAACACCTAATAATAGATAAATAGACATAAAACAGCCATTTATCCTTTCAACAGTCATCTTTTTTTTCATACTTTCGTATTGATTTTAATTACTAAAAATAAATTCGATTGAAATCAATTCCGATCGGGCAATATTGCGACTATTGTCCGATCTTTTTTTAAAGCAAATGTCTACGTCTGGTTTTTCATTGTTTTTCTTACATTTTAAGGTTAACACTATGTTTTTCATTCAACGCCGTCCTTGCGAACAATCCCTTCTCGGGAAGCCAATTCCAACGGCAAGGCTTGTCTTATCGACTCTATTACTTGTTCCAATTCTTCGTTCAGGTACAATTTCCCATAAAAAGGGATATCTTCTACAGAAGGGTCACAAGTGACCGCTTGCCCGTAATATTCCGTCAGGTAGTAAAGTACCTGTTTCAAAGGCTTGCCACTCAATACCCATACCCCGTCCACCCAGTGGATATAATCCAAGGCGTTCACTGTCTCTTTCTTCGAAATACCCGCCTCGTCCAGTTCTACCCGCTCGTTGGGCTGCATCCTGACATGCCTATCGTGACTGTCTTTCACGTCTACCGCCCCCTCCACCAGCACTACATCGGCCAGAGCCTTGTCCTTGCGTGCAGAAATATTGAAAGATGTTCCAAGCACCTCAACCTCGAAAGAAGAAGTGTTGACAACAAAGGGATTTGCCTCATTGCGCGCCACCTTCAAATATGCTTCACCTTCCACGAAGATTTGCCTTTTATCACCCTTAAAGGTACGTGGATAAACCACCCTGCTACCGGAATTTATCCATATCTGACTGTTATCGGCAAGCACAATCATGGAACGCCGTCCTTTCGGGACTATAATCTGATTGTATTCTTCTGTTTCTTCCTTTTTTGTTTCTTCTTTTGCTATCGCCTCGTCCAACTTGACAGAATTTACTTGTACCTGCCCTGCCTGGGTATAGGCTACCTTGGCATTGTTGGTTATCTCTATTTTTTTCTTGTCCGAGACGACCAGCGTAACCTCTTTGGCATTTTCGCAACCGTTGTCGGCAAGTAAGATTTGTTCCATCTTCGCTTTTTCATCTTCTGCCTCTCCCCCTCCGTTATGAAGAAAATAGAACATGCCGAACAGCAAAACAACAGATGCGGCAAGCAATCCTCCATACAACATAAAGGCAGAACGCTTCTTGACACGAAACATCTTCCGATCCTCCTCTTTTATTTTCCGAAGTGTCTTGTTCCACACCTCGCCCGTATCAGCCTTTGGAGGATTGCATTCATCCCACAAGAAAATCAACTTCTGCAATTCTTCATCCGAAGAGGAAATATTCTCACCGGAAGAAGCAGAACGGTTGTCCAAAAAGGAGGCAAACGATTCGTACTTATTACTTTCTTCTTTCTTTTTATCTTCCATCGATATGACAGTGTTATTAATATGACGCAGTTTATTTTTAAATATCCTATCTCAAAAACGTTTTTTTTGGATTTATTTTTTCAAAGTTGCCGAAATAAGTTCCAAAGCTTTGGCTATATGCACGTTGATAGTCTTCACTGAAATGTTCAGCATGGCAGAAATTTCTTTATAGGGGAGTTTCTCGATCTTTGCAAGTACAAAAACCTGCTTGCAGCGGGGCGGCAAACTGTTGACGGCATCATCGATTCGCCCCATCTCTTCTTGGCTAATCAACCGTTCGTCAGGAGTCTGTAGATTGGCAGGAATGACATGATCTCCCAGTTCGTCCCACGAAACCGGAGAGACAGAAGCATTATTCTTGCGCAAATAGGATATGGCCTTATTGTGGGTGACGGTCAGCAACCAGACTTTCATTCTTTTTATCTCCGCCAGATTGCCTCTGTTTTGCCAAACTTCAAAAAACACATCGCTCACTACCTCTTGGGCCTCCTCCTTGGAGCGAAGGAGGTAGCGTGCATAATACAACAAGTCATCGGAATATGTTTCGACAAAGCACTTGAAAGAGCGCTCATCCATATCTGTTATATTATCGTGTCGATGCATTTAAGTATATCTTCCTATTTATTATGCGCAGATGTACTACCTTATATTATTGCTAATTATGCGAATCAACAATTGATAATCAGTGTATTAGAAGAAAAAACCACTCATTATTCTAATTATAATTCCCAAGGAGAAGGAATCAAATACTGATTCGCATTATTAATAAGATTTTTCATAATTATACTTCTTTTTAATATAATCCTATAATATTTTGCAAAGAAAGATTATTTATAGCAACAGTCTGGTATTTATTAAGGTAAAAAAATACCGATTCAAGTATATCTTACTGCGAATTATTTACACTATGAAATAAAGACATAAATTTGTAATTTCAAAAATAAATGAGAATGGAACTGCAACATGCAAAACTGATTGCCGCTATGGTGGCGTATGACAGATGGGACACTCCTCGTATCCAGCATTTTATGAAAGTGCATAATTTTGCTGCTACCATCGGTGTGTTGGAAGGATTAGATGTTGAAACATTATTCATCCTCGAAACGGTGGCCATTGTCCACGATATCGGAATTCATATCAGCGAATTGAAATATGGTTTGTGTGATGGCAAGCATCAGGAACAAGAGGGGCCTGCTGAAGCGGAAAAGCTATTAAATGCCGCCGGGACCTATTCACCTGCACAAATAGCACGTGTTTGTTGGCTCGTTGGCCACCATCATACTTACAAAAATGTAGAGGAGATAGATCATCAGATACTATTGGAAGCTGACTTTCTGGTAAACCTTTATGAAGACAAATTGCCGAAGGAAGCGATAGAAAGCGCGAAGAAAAAGATATTCAAGACAAAAACCGGCATACAGCTTTTAGAGAATATGTTTGATTGTCGAAAATAATCTGAACTCATTTCTGCTGATAAGAACAAAATGAACAAGAAATTACTATACCTTTTTCTTCTGTTGCAAGGACTTCAGTAATTGTATGCCGAAGTCCTTAAAAAATCCGATAAATAAAGATAATTAAGTCAGATATGACTCTTATCTGCAATATTATATGAAAGACGAATAATGAGCACTAATGTTTAGTCTTTGTACTTTAATTGTTCATTTTGGGGATTTAATTCAATTCTTCTGCCATCGTACGTATTGACCTTCAACTCCGTCGAAAGGTTTCTCACCATTAAGTAGTCCCCCCCGTAACCATTTATCAAATAATGGATAAACCGTATTTATGCTCACCTTCTCTTGAGGATATACCTTTCCTTGTGAAAGTACAATGCCACAAGGCATTCCGTTCTTACCTACATTCACTCCGCTATTTCCATTTGTCCCACCATAAGCGGCATATATACGTTTGCCATTTACTTCTATGAAAAAACGGACACCATTAATCATATTTCCCACTACTGTTTCTTCCAGAAGTTCCTTAGCTTCGAACTCATCTGTTTCTGCATCCGTGGATTCTGTATTGATGAAACCTTTTTGGCTCTTAAACAATTCTTTTCGGACGTTTAATACCTTTTGTTCGCTTCTGTCCGGTAAAACCATTCCAAAATCAATAATTGTACCATCGCTACTTCCTAATGCGATGGGATACACGGTGACTTTTTCCAAAGTATATCCTTTATTTCCACTCCCACTTTTAATTGTCTTTATCCACAACACACAATCATTATAATCATTGTCCCCATTTTCCGTGTCTTCAAACATGACCATGTAGTTGGTCTGCCAAACAGTCATAACATCTTCAGGCAATAAATATTCAGAAGCAGCCCTAGTTTGTACAGCAGGTACATAACTGATCTCAATGTCTTCAAAAATACCTTTTTCCAACGGTGCTGCCACACGGCTAATCATCAAAGTATCTCCGGAATCTTTGGAGGTAACCACGCTAAGCATCCCTGAAGCAGGTGCTGGGATTTACACCTCTTCGAAAAAGTCGAAGCGGGAGATGTCTATTGGCTGATACACAGACACATCCTTTATGCAAGAACTCGTAATTAAAACTAATACAGCCGCTAATAATAAAAACTTCTGTTTCATAATTATGCCCCTTTTTAATGTAATCTTATAATATTTTACAAAGAAAGATTATTTATAATAATAGTATGATACCCATTGAGGTAAAAAAAATACCAATTAAAGTATATCTTAACATGAGTTACTTATACTATGAAATAAAGACATAAATTTGTAATTTTAAGAATAATACAGTTTTTAGAGGATATATTTGATAGTCGAAAATAATCTGAACTCATTTCTGCTGATAAAAATAAAATGAACAAGAAACTATTATACCTTTTTTTTTCTGCTGTCGGCACTCACTCCGTTGCTGCTGGCACAGAATAATCCGTATAAGATAAAAGATGGATTGTACGCCTATCAGCAGCAATGTGTCAAAAACATTAACAGCCCGCGTGTGCTGTTAATGGCCGATACGCTTTTCACTTGTGCCGGACGGGAAGGAGACCAAAAGGCGCAATGCCTTGCCATGAACCTGAAGTGCGACTATTATTATTACAAGAGGGATATACGGGCATTGATGCAAGCCAATGAACGTTTGCAGAAGTTTGCCGAACGCACTCCCCACCAGCAATATATATTTGGCTGTTGGGGAAGATTGATAACCCTTTATACTAAAGAAAAGGATTTTGACGCTGCCCTGGCTGAGTGTAACGCTTACCAGCAGAAAGCTATACAGCTGAACAATGCCTATGGCATAGGAAGTTCGTATCGTATGCTGGGTAACGTTTATTACACCAAACAAGATAAAGAAGCTGCCTTAGCCCAATTTCGCAAGACAGTGAAATATTATGTAGAAAATAATGAGAATAGGCAATTACCGGATGTCTACGCTGCAATGTCTCAATGTTTCCATTTATCGCAGCAAGATGATTCAGCCCTTTATTACGGCTATAAAGCACTAAAGGGGACTACTAGGATAATAGCCAAAATACCTATTTATGAAAACTTGGTTGCTTCTCATCTCAGCCTTAACGAGCCGGATAAAGCCAAAGCTTATTTATATTCTTTGGATACTATACGAAAAGATCATCCATTCGTTGGAGGCAATCTTTAGAATTATTTGACAGCTGCCGCTAGTTATTATATTAGTATTGGAGAGTTCGATCGCAGCCGTGCATTGATTGATTCTTTGACAGACTCCTTAGTCTTGTATAGTTATAAAAGAGATATGTATGCGGCAAAAAAACGTTTTGACAGTGCCTATATCTGGTTTAACGCTGCATACCTTTACGAGAGAGCCCAGTATAGAAAAGCTAATGCCAAAATCATGGCTGAATATGCCGCACGCTTTGACAACGAGCGTCTGGAACTGGAAAAGAACCGCCTTTCCCTGCAAAATGCCGAAATAAACCTCCAACGTCTCGCCAATGAGCACAAACTGGTATTGGCAGGCCACGAACGCGATAGCTTACAACTGACAACCACCGATCTGAAACTACAAAATAGCGAACTGGCACTGGTCAATCAACAGATGGAAACGGAACATAACCGTGCGGAAGCGGAGAGTCTGAAGGAACGGGCTATCGACGCTGAGCAAAGGAACCGGTTACAGAGTATTATTGTTAGCGTAACCGGGCTATTATTGCTGTCCTGCATTTACCACATCTACATGCGCCGCCAAAACTATCGCCACTTGCAATGGGAGAAGGAGGCTGCTGATGCCGCCCGGGAGGAAGCGGAACAAGCTCGCCAAAAAGCCGAGAATGCAGATAAACTGAAGTCCCTTTTCCTCCAGAATGTGAGTCACGAGATACGTACTCCCCTCAATGCCATTGTTGGATTCACCAGAGTACTCAATAGCGGAGAAGATATGGGGCTAAGCGAGGAAGAACGTAAAGAGATGTTAGGACTGATTGAGACTAATACGGAACTACTCACTACGTTGGTGAATGATATTCTGGACTTATCCAAGCTGGAGAGCGATACTTATATTCTCTGTCCGTCTTCGGTTAGGGTAAGTGAACTTTGCCGTAATATATTGCAGAGTATAAAAGAACGTGTTCCTGCCGGAGTGGAATTGCTTTTAGAAGAGCCGGAATATGCAGCGGACATTGTATTTACTACGGATGCAGCGCGACTGCAACAAGTCTTGACTAACTTTTTGACTAATGCTTGCAAATATACCGGGCAAGGAAGTATCACACTGGCATACAAGGTTATCGAGGAAAATGGAAGAATGCAGTTCTCTGTTACAGATACAAGATGTGGTATTCCTCCCGAGAAAGCGGAAAAGGTTTTCACCCGTTTTGAAAAACTCGATTCTTTCAAACAAGGAACAGGTATAGGGTTGAATATTTGCCGACGTATCGCTGACTTGGTGGGAGGAAGAGTTTTTGTTGATACTACCTATACGGGTGAGCTCGTTTTGTATTTATCCATCCAACGTTAAAAATGACAAAAGCAGGTGTTTAAAAGTATCAATGCCCGATGCTCCTCTTCACAGATAAAGGTGATTTTATTCTGTACTATCCTTAATTCATATTATTTTTACCTTAATTGATACCTCACTATTGCTATAGGTGGATTATAGGCTGATGGGCTTTGCATTTATTCAAAAAAATAAAGGTGAAATAATGAACAAATCAGAATCTTGAGTGTTAATAATAAGTGAAGGGGTTACACCTGATGGGCTGACAAAATAAGATTATTATGCAGAACAATTCAATTCATCAATAGGAAATCTGTACATGAACTATTTTTATCGATTTGATCTACTAGCCACCCCACCAAGATTCTCTGCTAGCTCTCCAATCAGGGCTTAAAAATGATAACTATATCTTTGCTTTAAATAGAGCACTGCCCTTTCCTTTAAGTAGATAGTAAAAACAACTGTGGCCGCAGTTACATTTATATTGTTAACTTAAAAAATTGCAATCATGAAAAACGTGATTCAAGCCTACCAAGGCCAGCCTTTCAGCGTGACTTTAGAGTCAATGCTTAGTTCCACTAATTGTGGATGGTGTTTAATGTCCATGTCAGAGCACGTTGTGCTCTCCGGGCAGACTAATGTTCCGGTAAGTCCCGGAATCGCTCCCGTTAATCAGAATTTCCATTTCATCGCCATTGACGGCTGTTTGACTCCAGACGAGGTTATTCTGAAATTCGGCTTGTTCAATTTTTCTCAGGTATGTTCTACTCCAATACGTATTGTTGAGTTTAAGGTCAACACTATTCCATTGGTGACTAATGATGCGGCAAACGCTTGTGGCGGGTGGACTCCAATCCGCAAACTGACCGAAGAAGATTTGCAGGTATTCAATGAAGCTATGGAAGGTTTTGTAGGTGTGGGCTACACTCCGTTGAACGTACAGTCACAGTTGGTGAAGGGAGTCAATTATCGTTTCCTTTGCAATGCCACTACTGTAACTCGTGAGCCTAAGACCTTTCAAGCTATGGTAACAGTGTACAAGCCTCTCCCGGGTGAAGGCAAAGCTCACATTACAGCTATTACATCTTTAGGAGATGAATTATCAAACTGCAAGGATGCCGCAGCCGTGGTTCACTTGGATGACTTGAAGGTGAATACCCACGACACATTGAAACAGTTTATAGCTACACTTGCTGGTTGTAAACTGGAGAAAGGCACTTACTTCTCGGGTACCGTTTACATGAAGGACCTTCCAACCGGTTTGGTTCAGGCAGAAGTGCAAGGAGTTGTTGGCTATATCATTGGTGACATGCTGCTGGATATGACTTTGACTTCTACCGATAAGTCTACTCGATGGACTTGCACATACAGAACCGGACATGGAATACCTGAATGGGTTGAAAGAAAGTAGTTCTGGATGCTGATAAAATCTGTTTAAATACGGATTCTTAATAAGAAAAGTGTCCGACATGAAAAGGGTCGGACATTTTTCTTCTCTTCCTAATAAAGAAATTAATTTTTTACTGAAGAATACTGCCAACCAACTTAATTATTTCACAAAATGGATTATAATACCAATATAGGTATTATAGCTAGCTTTATTGCATCCCTATCCGTGGGTAAGTGAAACTGATTATGTCATTGAAGAAGTCAACGGTTTTCAAGAAAGAACATCAATATGGAACGCAGCAAGCTTTAAAAACACTTAGTTTAACAGTCATATGGAAGATAATACAAATAACAAAACTCAAAGCAAAGACGCTTGTGAGAAACAAAAGACTACACCTACTGGGTGTAATGTCGGTCTTTGTAATATTGATGACGCGAGTGCTTCAGATTGTGCGTATTACAAAGAATATAAAGAAAAAAAGGAACAGATAAAAGACTTCAAAATAGGCGTTAATGATCGCCATGGAAGTAAAATAACATCAATCTACAATCGTACTTCAAATTATATCATTTATGAGATTGAAGATAAGGATATTGCAAATAGTTTGAGTCTGTCTATTGCAGAATGTGAGAAAGTAAAAAACATGGATGATAGTCTGAATATGCGCTTAAATTGTGTAAGAGATGAATTTGTTAGTGCCCAAGGAGTAATGAATAAACTATTACCAGACAGCATCTTTACCTTTAAAACCCGATTGGCAGGCTTGATAGCTAAGGCTTTAGAGACAAAATGTAATTCAAATGAAATGAGAGCTATTGAAAAATCAATAGAGGAGATGACAGAGAAAGTAAATGCAGAATATCGATATCAATGGAAAAGTAAACTAAAGTTCTCATTTTGTTCGGCAATAGTTTGCATGCTTGCCGTAATTATTGCTGCGGGATTATTTTATTGGAACTCACAAAATGGGGTGATCGATTCTATAAACACTATCATTCCTATCATTTTAATGTCTTGTATAGGTGGTTTTATTTCTATCTCGATAAAAATGAGAAAAGTCATTTTCCCGAGAGACTTTTCAGATCTGATGATATTTCTATTTTCTCTGGAACGTATGTTTTTAGCAATGCTATCGGGAACTGTTGTGGTAATAGCCATGAAAAGTGGTATGGTTCTTAGCGTTCAGACGAATATATCTTCCACTTACACTTATATGTTATTCGCAATTATTGCAGGATTCGGAGAACAGTTTGTTCCTAATCTACTGACCTCTCTCAGTGAAAAAATTGCTAAAAACAACAAAAATGTTGATTGAATATCTTGGTATCTGCCCAGCAGGGATTGAGAGGCGGAGAAGAAGTAATAGACGGATTTGCTTAATCAGAACAGAAAGATAGAAAAATTGAATGGTTTTAAAAATATAGTTCCTACGTTTAAAATCGGAAAAGACGAATAGTTAGCCTTAGCACTAAAAAAGCTATACCATTTTAGTTAACTTTGTATATGGAGCACACATTATTAACTAACAACGATATAGCTTATGAAACGTGTACAAAGTAACACATTAGATTTTAGTGGGCAAAATATTTATGTAGGAATTGATGTCCACCTGAAAAGTTGGTCGGTTGCCATCCTGTCAGAACATTCCGTTCTGAAGAGATTCAGCCAGAGCCCGGAACCGGAAGCCTTGCATAAGTATTTGGCGAGTAATTATCCCGGAGCAAATTATTTCTCAGTTTATGAAGCCGGCTTTTGTGGTTTCTGGATACATGAGAAATTAACGGATTTAGGGATCAACAATATAGTAGTCAATCCTGCTGATGTCCCAACGATGAGCAAGGAGAAGTTACGTAAGACCGATGCGGTAGATTGCAATAAACTGGCCCGTGAGTTACGTTCCGGTTCATTGGAAGGTATATATGTTCCAGGGGCGGAAACCCTGGAAATGCGTTCTTTGATAAGACTGAGAAACTTAATCGTAAAAGACAGCACACGTGCCAAGAACAGAATCAAGTCATTGCTTCGTTTTCATGGCGTGGAGATTCCTGAAGAGTTTACCCGATGCTCAATCGGTTGCTGGTCAAAACGCTTCTTGAATTGGTTGCATAATCTTGAGCTTTCTACGGAATATGGCAAGAAGACACTTGAACTTCACCTTGAGCAGTTTATCCGTTTACGCAATATGTTGTTGCAGGAAACACGTGCCATTCGTGAAATATCACGGAAAGAACCTTATCAAAAGCCAATACGCCTGCTGACATCGGTTCCCGGGATAGGGATTACAACCGCCGCCACGCTGATGGTGGAGATTGATGATATAATGCGGTTCAGAAATGCCGATCATCTGGCTTCCTTCATCGGTTTGGTTCCCATGTGCCACTCCAGCGGTGACAAAGATGCGGTTGGTGGTATTACTGTCCGTCGCCACTTTATGCTCCGGTGCCTGTTGGTGGAAGCAGCATGGATTGCCATCCGAAAAGATCCGGCGATGACATTGGCTTACAATGAATATCGAAAGCGGATGAATCCGCAAAAATCGATTGTAAAAATTGCACGCCGATTGGTAAACAGGGTCTATTTTGTTCTTAAACACGAAAAGGAATATGTGCCATGTGTTGTCAAATGATACAAAATCCTATAAGGTAAAACAGCTTTCTTTTAAGAGAAATACTATCATATTTATGCGGCTTTGAAGTCCGCTCAAAAAAGTTTGTAACTCTCATTAATGGTTTGACTGATAAAGGAACTTGCAGCCCATTCAGTGGTGTCTGCTGTGGAAAGTTTGTTTTACCATAGGATTACGGTTAGGTTTTCTTAGCCATATCAGACAGTATCAGTAATACAAAAAAGAGAGGCAGATAACCGCCTCTCAAAGTAGCGTTACTGCGTACCGTCAGGATGTTTATTGCTGGTAGGTTGCTCCTCAGCAGAGCCCACTTCCTCTTAACATCCTGATACAAAGATAATAGATAAAAGTTAATTAATAATGAATTGTCCAACTTTGTTTGGATTTTAAATGGAAAGTAGCGTTACTGCGTACCGTCAGGATGTTTATTGCTGGTAGGTTGCTCCTCAGCAGAGCCTACTTCCTCTTAACATCCTGATACAAAGATAATAGATAAAAGTTAATTAATAATGAATTGTCCAACTTTGTTTGGATTTTAAATGGAAAATTAATATGAACACAGTAGATTGTATGGTTTTAGAGATTCTTAGTCCACCTTATGAAGAATGTGGATGTTGGTGTGTAGACGTAAAATATAACTCATGGGGAAGCATCTCCGATGGTACGGTTTACGTATTCAGTAAAGAAGAAGCAGATAAAGTAACAATCGGCTATGTATTTCAAGCATAGCCCTAAATCATCAAAAATTGTATGAGTATTGAAGAAGTAGTAAAGAAGCACCTACAAAAGACACATTGTAAAAGATGTACAGAGAAAAAATATTGTGCATTTGACATAGCCAAAGATTGTCCGAACCTATTAAAAGAATACCTCAAAGTAGCAATGTTAGGTGCTGAATGGGCTTTAACACACCAATGGGTAAAGGTGGAAGAAGAGTTACCTGATGCAAAAGAACTGGTACTTTGTGAGATGAAATCAAATGGAGCGATAGTAAGCGGATATATCTCCCTTAATGATAAAGGTATACCGCAAGTATCGACAGACCCCTCCTTTGAATTTGCAGATTATGAGTATTACGAACCGATCAGGTGGATGAAAAAAACTAGAAATTCCTGATCACGGGTAAAAGAGATAATGCCATAATGAACTTTGCTATAAACCATTATACCAAATATATAACCAAGAAAAAGGAAGAAATTTATGGAACTGGGAAATCAAGAATTGACTGCCTTACTAAAAGAGGATAAGGATGGTTCTGAATTGTGTTACTGTTGTAACTGCGGCTGCTATTTAATTGATAACAATCCACAGTTCGGAGCCACAAAATATGACATAGATATTGCAAGTGGAGAACTGGAACAGTTTTCGGAACCGGCAGACGAAGATTCGCCAGATGAGGAAGACTATTTCTGGGGATGTCCTAATTGTGAAACGGATGGATTTCTTATAGATGTTTAAAGAGTGTGTTTATATTAGAGCCAGTTAAAAAACAAAGGTAGACCGGAGCATAAATAGATTGAATGAGACATTCAACCATTATGCCAACAAATTTACTAAAGATTCTACAAAACAAGAAACTATCAGAGAAAGTAAAACAACAAATTCAATATCAACAAAAATGAAAAAGTTCAAAGGTTTTATTAGTGCTGGAGAAGAAAGTTATGCCTATTACCGGGCACAGTTAAAAAGACATGGTGCAAGTCAGCTCAAAGGTAAAGAGCCGGACACTGAATATGAGTTCAACCACGTCTATATAACATTCAAAGCCAGTTTTGCTACTGCTCGTCGCATACTATTGGACGAAGGACTATCAGATGCAGTGTTTTTCAAGGATTTCCCAATGCACAAACTGGTTAAACCTTCAAATTTCAACAACATAAAAATCATTCAGCATTCTGAATTCAACCCTATGTTGCATTATCATACGGATTCCCGTATAGGCTGGCAAGCAAAAATGAGTATTACGACTTATATATCCACTTATTCCCAACACAAAACAAGATGGAGTGAGTCATTGAAAACATCAGGATTCGCCAGCGCGGAATATGTCTGTATAGAAGATTCCATGATTAGCCTTTATGGTTACAATACAATTCACGAGCTATATCCATATATTGCCAGTTGGAGTAGTAGTAATTTTTGGCCTATATACTATCTGGATACAATAAATACTTTACAACCTGTTTTATCCCGGTCATTAAGAAAGTACATCAATGAACATATGGATATAGCTTTGGATACATCCGAGAAGAATCCATTGACACAAATCCTGGATGAACTGATTGAATCAGATTTAAGTAATATCCCTGAATTAATGAAAATATTTAATCAATCAGGAATGTATGATTCAAACCAATATGTATTAAGTAGGACTTTGTCACAAATCGTCGGAAGCATGTTTGCTGGGC
>NZ_CBVI010000064.1 GCF_000513195.1 Bacteroides timonensis
AAATCATATACTTATTAATAGAGAGTTCGTAGAACTTACCTATGAAGATGAGTGCAAAGAACGTTTCCTTTTCGGTTCGAAAAAAACGTGCACAAGCCGCAAAGGAGATATAATAGTCATTGAGCATTCCAATGCCATAAGTATATTACAATCAATCAGATCATTCTTCATGTGGCCCTATTAACCAGACTCAATTTGGATTCGTTTAATTCGTTATCTGTTTAACGAATTAAACGAACTAGAATAATAGTTACAAAAAATCCTCTATCCCTTTATAAAGTATATGTAAGTACTTTCAACATGCAGATCCTGACTCTATTTTTCCGCAAAGATAATTGTACCTTTCTGTTTCTGTACAAGGCACGCCATTGCTTTCAATATGAAAAATCTTCCTTTTAGTAAAAGAGTATTTTCCATAGAAGCCTTGTATCTTTTCTCTTGACTCCCAGTTCAATAATTGCGTTACATTTTTACTTAAAATGATTCAATAGCCACGCTATATTTTGTCCGAGGTTTTTCATGTTGGTAACTGCTTCTTCATCTTTTAGAGCTTCTCCGGGCAGGCGACCGTAGGCAATGTTCCAATAAGTAGAGCCAACAAGATACATTTCCTTGTTTAGAAAGAAGTGATTGATTGTGTCGATGGTGTTCATTGCTCCTGCACGCCGTGCTACAGCCACTGCTCCTGCCACTTTGTGGCGGAACATTCCCGGATTAGTATCACTTACTACACTTGCTCTTTCAATTACCGCTTTCAATGTGGAGGAAACATCGGCTGAATAGGTAGAGGAACCTAACACTATAGCATCAGCTTCAGTCATTTTAGTATAGAGTTTCCGAAAAATATCATTGTCAAAAACGCAATTATTCTTTCCTGCACAAGCAAAACATGCTTTACAGGGATTTATCGTGTTGCCTGCCAACTGAATCAACTCTGTTTCATGCCCCTCTTTTTCTATTTCTGCCAAGACCAAATTCAGCATATCTGCCGTATTGCCGTCTTTTCGTGAACTTCCGTTAATTGCCAATACTTTCATTTTCTTGTCACTTTTCAAATTGAGATTACTTGCAGCTGTAAGTCCGCTCGCACTTAATACTGCGCCTGCGGCAAAAACTCCCATTGTCTTGAGAGCTTCACGCCGGGATATATTTTTCTTATCGTTCATACTAAATTCTTATCTATATGATTCAGCGAAAATTTGCACAATATCCTCATCAGACATTTGCACACGGTCTGCTGTGAACATGATGCCCATTACTTCACGGGAGTTGCGCATGAACTTCTCAAACTCATTAGGCATTATACCGTAATCAGACATTTTCAAATCGGCAACGCCACAGGCTTCTTGCAGGCGAACAAGTGCAATGATAAAATCTTCGGGTTTATTGGCTTTGGACATACCTAATAGGCGTGCAAGTTCTACAAAACGGTCATCGCAGGCATGGCGGTTCACGAAATAACTGAAATACGCCTTACTTATCATAATCAGTCCGGCTCCGTGAGGTAAATTCGGGTGATAAGCTGATAATGCGTGTTCTAACCCGTGTTCGCTGGTAAGTAAGGTAAGTGTCATTACTGCTCCCGATAATGTATTAGCAAAAGCTACATGGGTACGTGCTTCCAAATCAGAGCCGTTCTTAACGGCACGGGGCAAATATTCGGCAATATTGCGGATGGCTTCACGTGCGTTCATATCGCTGGCAAGGTTTGCACTGGCAGCGATGAATCCCTCTACGCTATGAAACAATGCATCAAATCCTTGAAAAGCGGTAAACAGAGGTGGAACGGAAAGCATCAGTTCTGCATCGACTATAGCAAGATATGGAAATAATGCCGGATGCATGATGAATGCTTTTTCGTTGATATCTTCTTTGGTTATCACACCACAGCCGTCCGTTTCTGAACCAGTTCCGGCAGTGGTTGTTATAGCAATAATCGGTAACGGTTTGTTTGCAATCGGTTGCCCCTTGCCTGTACCGATAGGTACATAATCCCATAATTCGCCGTTATTGGTTGCCAGCAGAGCAATGGCTTTCGAACAGTCCATGACGCTGCCACCGCCCAATGCTACAAGAAAATCCGCACCCAATTCACGGGCGGCTTCCGCTCCGGCTTCGGAGTTGGCAACCGTGGGATTGGGTGCAACTCCATCGAATACTTCGGTTTCCACTCCAGCTTGATGAAGTTGTTCCTCTGTACGTGCCAAGTAACCATTAACACGGGTAGATTTACCATTGGATATAATTATCAATGCCTTTTTGCCCGGCATTGTTTGTACGTGAAGATTGTTCAACTGTCCCGCACCGAAAAGAATGTGGGTGGGGATGTACTGATTGTAATTCATATTCGTTTCCATTGTCTTACAAATTATAAAATTAATTATATAAAAGGAGAAGCAATTTCTTTATCGGTGGCTTCCAATTTGAAAAATACAGGGCGCAAACCGTCATTGCAACAAGTGATTGCCACTCCCGGTTGACGTACCCAATCATTGAAGTAAAAATGCTGTACACCATTAGCAAGGGCAAATACATACTGGTGGATGGTTCGCCATGCACCATCGCAAAAACTTTCGGGCTTTCCTAATCCAGCATAAAATACCTGACCTTCTTTCATGACAGGACACGGTTTGATTCCCGGTATTCCGTAATCACGGGCAAAATCTTCATTAAAAGTAGTGCGTAGCACTGTGATTTTTACCTTTTTCATGTACGTTTGTTTCAGAATGTTTAATACCAGTCATGCTTTTCGTTCCGGTCGAGTGCGGCAATTTGCGACATATCTTCATCTGTCAGTTCAAAATCGAAAATGGATATATTTTCTTTGATATGGTCGGGATTGCTTGAACCGGGAATGACAATTACCCCCCTTTGTAAATCCCAACGTAGAATGACCTGTGCCGAAGACTTGCCGTGAGCGGCTGCAATCCGACTGATGATTTCATTTCCTAACAATGCAGCCGTATGACCTCTGCCGCCGAGCGGATACCATGCTTCCACTACGATACCTTGGCTGTGCATATATTCTACAATTCCTTTTTCTTGGTAATAAGGATGTATCTCATTCTGTACCAATACAGGCTTTGTGCTTACTTGCGGCAGGAACTCCGTCATTTCCTTTATGTAGTAGTTCGATAATCCGATGGAGCGAATCTTGCCCTGCGCCACATATTTTTCCATTGCTTTATATGCTTTTACGTCGTCAGTTCCCGGATGGTGTAACAGCATCAGGTCAATATAACCGATGTCGAGCTTACGCAAGCATTCTTCTATTGCTGCTTCGGGATTGCTGAATTGATTAGGATAAAGTTTGGTTGCCACAAAGATTTCTTCACGTGGCACGCCCGATTCACGAACGCCTTGTCCCACTTCTTCTTCATTATCATACATGTGTGCCGTATCAATTTTGCGGAAGCCGGAAGCAAGAGCCGCCTTGACGGAATTTACACAGACATCACCATGCAGACTGTATGTGCCCAGCCCAACGATAGGCATATCATATCCACTGCTAAGTCTTACGGTAGGTGCTTTCCCGTTTTCACCTTTCGAGAGGTTGAACACGCCTACATTGCTATTTTGATTCAAATTCAAATTCATACTTTCAATCCAATCTTTAATTGTTCCTGCTGATTCATTTCCATTAAAACGTTTTCCTTGTTTCCATACGGCTTTCTCTGCCGATTCGTGCAAATCTGTATCGCTTGAACCGATGCCACTGGAATGTGAAGTACAGAACGGCACGATGGTTTTGCCCGACAGATTTAGGCTTTCAAGGAATGTATGGATTATTTTAGGAGCTTTTCCCCACCAAATAGGATAACCAAGAAAAACCACGTCATAGTCCGAAAAGTTTTCGACTTTACTGCTTATCGCCGGACGTGCTGCCGGGTCGTTCTGTTCACGGTTTGCACGGGACGAGGAATTATTATAATTCAAGTCCTCACTTGTGTAAGGCGTTTCAGGAATGATGCGATGAAGTGTTCCATTGGTGACTTCTGCAATTTTTTCCGCAATACCTTTCGTTATATTCGTGCAAGAAAAATAGACCACTAACGTGCGTCCGTTACCGGGTTGTGGTTCAGGCGTTGGTTCCGGTGTGGGTGTCGGTTCTTCTGTTTTAACCGTTTCTTCTGTAGGGCTGCAAGCAGCCGTAGCAAAAGATAATCCCGACAAAAGAATAAGTGATGATAACAACATTTTCATATAATTACTGTTTAATATTTCTAATGGTTTTAGCGGGCACACCCGCTACTATGACATTGTCTGGTACATCTTTTGTCACTACTGTTCCGGCGGCTACAATGGTATTTTCTCCTATGGTTACTCCGGGCAGAATGATTGCTCCTGCACCAATCCACGCATTGCGCTTTATCACTATCGGTTTTACTAATAACCTATGTCGCAAAGCTGGTTCTTCGGGATGGTTCTCGGTAACAATTTTTGCTTCCGGTCCGATAAATACTCCGTCCTCTAATGTGATACCACCTTGGTCGAGGAAAGTGCAACCGAAATTGATAAACACTTCTTTTCCCACACGGGTTAGTTTGCCGAAAGCTGTATAGAACGGTGGAAACATTCGTACCGAAGCGTCCAACTGTTGCCCCCAAATACGTTCGAGCAACGCCCTTATTTCATCAAGAGAATGGTATTGGGTGTTCAGTTCATAAACAAGTTTCTTTGTGTTCTCTATTTCGGAGCAGAGCAGAGGAAAATCGGCATCCGTTTCTGTAATCCGTTCCCCATTCCGCATTCTTTCGATAATCTTATTCATCCTGTTTATTTCCTCAACGTATTCATGTCAATCACATAGCGGAACTTTACTTTTCCGTCCGATACGTTACGCCAAGCCTTATCTATTTCTGCGGCATCTGCCTTGATAATTTCCACTTCGGGATAAATACCATGTGCAACAGAATAGTCCAGCATTTCCTGTGTTTCCTTTATACCACCGATAAGCGAACCGTAAACTTTACGCTGTGAGAGAAAAGCCATATTAGCGATGTTAAGTGTCGATTTGTCGGGCAATCCCACAATAGCCATTTCTCCACCCATTTTCAGCATAGCCACGTATTGTATTGGTTCATAATTGGCAGGTATGGTACTGATAATGAAATCGAACGTATTGTTCAAACCTTTCATTTCATTTGCATTCGTTACATTTACATACCGGGTGGCTCCCATGCGGGCGGCGTCATTGCGTTTTTCTTCTGTACGGTCAAAGACGGTAACATCGGCTCCCAAATCCACAAGGTATTGAACAGCCATGTGTCCTAAACCGCCATATCCGGCAACGGCAACTTTATCACCTTTCTTTACATTGCTGAAATGTATGGGCGACCATGTGGTGACACCTGCACACAATAACGGAGCAACACGTTTCAAATCGGCGTTTGCAGGTATTTTAATAGCAAAATTTTCACTAACCACGATATTGTCGGAATATCCACCCATTGCCATTTCTCCATTGTGATAACGGTCAGGAGAGTTGTAAGTAAAGGTAGTCCCGTTTTCACAAAACTGCTCTTTGTGCATTTCGCAGGAATGGCAGTGTCCGCACGCATTGACCATGCAGCCTACACCTGCTAAGTCACCCACTTTGAATTTTGTTACATTCTTACCTACCTTTGCCACTCGTCCGGCTATCTCATGTCCCGGAACCATCGGATATGCTGCATATAATCCCTGTTCCTGCTGTTCATCCCAAGCGGCGTGCAAGTCACTGTGGCAGATTCCAGCATAAAGAATCTCAATTTGAATGTCATTTTCTCCAATGGCATGACGGGTAAATTCGTAAGGTCGGAAAGTGTCTTTGGCTGAAAACATGGCAAAACCTTTTGCCGGGACACGTTCTTCACTTATTTGTGCAAAAGCGGTAGTTATACATGCCAGCCCTGCAATCATTGTCATTACTGTACGTTTCATATTCTATCAGTTTTAATTAATTTATTTGTTCGATGCAAAATTAGGGGGTTATATCCATTTGTCAGATACCTTTCTTACGGGGTAAAGTACCTCGATTACGGAAGATAAATTTTTTGATAATATCTAATAATCAACAAAGTACCTAAATTACGGATTAAGGTATCTGAATTACAGTTTTTACCTATCTGCCGTTTCGTGATACAAAGAAATGTGTTTTCTTTGCATTACAAGATTTATTTGCGTACTATAAACATTCAAATAAGATGAAAGATAACCTTGATATTATAAAAGCAGATACCATCGAGCAGTACAATAAGTTCTTTGGTTTTGAAACACGCCACCCATTAGTAAGCATTGTTCATTTTGACCAGTCCGTGCCCCAACCCACACATAAAATGACACTTGGTTTCTATGCGCTTTTTCTGAAAAAGACAACCGGGTGCATTATTAATTATGGTAAGACAGTCTATGACTTTGACGATGAAACAGTGGTGAGTTTTGCTCCGGGACAGACTGTAGGTATTCACCGTTTGGAAGACGGCGTTGTTCCCGAAGCTATCGGTTTGTTGTTCCATCCCGACTTTCTGCATCGAACGGAATTGGGGCAGAAAATCAAACAATACTCTTTTTTCTCCTATGCTTCCAACGAGGCATTACACCTATCAGTAGAGGAACGCATCATTCTACAAGACTATATGGAGAAGATTGTGCGTGAACTACAACATCCTATTGACAAATTTTCTAAATCGTTGATTGTCTCGAATATTGAGGTATTACTCAACTATTGTATGCGTTTCTACGAACGTCAATTCATTACCCGTGAAGAAATAAACAACGATGTCCTTGTTCGTTTTGAGCAATTACTTAATGAATACATGGATTCCGGTAAGACTTCACAGCATGGAATACCTACAGTGAAATATTTTGCTGACAAGATTTGCCTTTCATCTAATTATTTGGGTGATTTGGTAAAGTCGGAAACCGGGAAAACTGCGCAAGAGTTTATACAGTTGAAGATGGTAAACGTTGCGAAAAACGCTTTAATTGACCCAAATTTGAATACTAAGCAGATAGCAGAAATGTTGGGCTTCCAGCATCCTCAACATTTCATGCGTTTTTTTAAAAAACAAGTAGGGTGTACTCCACGAGAATACAGAATTCAACATTCTGTAATAGCATAAAATATAAAAATAAAAAATGTCAATTAAGTAGGAGTGCACTGTACGCTCCTACTTAATATGGCAAAACAATCTGCGATCATGCCTTTCCATTTTTTACGCATAGGCAAAATGAAATTACGAAATATTTTTTGGTCCTTTGCATGACTGAATACACTGAAATCCTAATGTTTAGTTAAGCTGTGGATTATCTTCAATCTCAATATATTTGAATCTGCATCGTGGTACATATCCCTTGAAGAACTACACAAGCTTCTGTAACTCCAGCCTCTGCTCCTTGGCAAAGTTGCAGTGTACGAGGATGATACACCAGGGAAACTCATTAACTCCATTACAGTACTCCCAAAAACGAATGTAAAGTTTTACAGGCATAATGTTTACATCCACGCAACAACCATTCTTGTCGGTATAACATAAAGGCTGTCTATGTTCGAACCTTTCGCACAAATAAAGATCAAAATCTAATAAAATGTCTTTTTGTACCATTGCTTTTAATCTCGGACACTACCAGACTCGCTACTCCCAGATCTTTTTAAAAGGATACCACTATCTCCCATTCAATAAAAATTCCACTATCATTCCCTTTTATAAGAACCATCTCCCCCTTTTATTAACGCTAGCTCCTATCCCTTTAAAAAAGCACATAAAACATACACAGAGGTACACCATACGTAAATCCCGGCTATTTTTTCCGCAAAATTGATTATGGTTTCCACATTCCGGTCCAAGGTACGCTTTCAGCTTTCTCTCTTGAAAAATCTTCCTTTTCCTGCATGAAAAAGGTATTTTTCAAAGAAACCTTGTCAGAATAAACCCACAATCCGAGAAGCCGAAAAAATAATCTGATTTTACGATGTATAGCCAACCGTAGGGAAAGCAACAGTCAGACATCAAGTTTTAGAACTGAATAAATTAACCTTTAAAAATATTTTAAATAATGAAAGTGGGAAATTACAAATTTGAAATAAAAAATTTCAAATATCTGGAGTCACGCTCCGAAGAAACATACTGCTTTAGTGCAGTACTCTATGCAAATGGCAAGAAGGTGGCCGACTGCGGCAATTCCGGTCAAGGTGGCCCCACCGATGTTTACTTTCTCCCACAATACAGAGAAATGGAAAGAGAAATAAATGATTTTCTGAAAAGTCTACCGAAAATCAAATATGAGAGTTATGAGTTTGACCGGACATTGGAATACATCGTGAACGAACTGGTAGATGAACTACTCAAAGCAAAAGAGCTCAAAAAGCTGATGAAAAAAACCGACCAATACCTTATCTTCCATAATTCCAAAGGAACTTATTACCAAATAGGATGGAAAAAACACAGAGTGGATGAACTTTTAAAAAGGCCTTCGGGACGGGCTGTACTTAAAAAGACTATCGCCGACCATGTGGCTGAAGGCAATATTCTGATAAATGAAAATATTCCCACCGAACTATTGCCCTGATAAGAAACAGATTGGGATGGATAAAACCATCCCTTAACTGCAAATCTCCGAAATTAAATCAATATAATTTGCATCACCATGATTACAACCAAAGAACAAGCATACGAATTCTTTAAATTTCTGTGTAATACCACTGGAATCGATCTTGAAGCTCTGTTATTCGCAGAGAAAAATGAACCTTCAACCATTGGAGCTATGTTCCAGAAACGAGAACTATTCGAAATTTACCGCCTCTATATGAGTGGAGAATATGACCGAGCCGTAAACGCATCCGCCGATTTCCTCAAAGAATGTATCAGTAACCTCAGAATGAAGGAGTTCGATGCTGCATCCTTGGAGGAAGTGAGTAATTTCTATCTAAAAGCCTCCCAATGGATCAACTTCTATGATCAGTTCGCTATAAAAGACCGTGCAGAATGGATGCAGCTTGTCAAAAGCATCCCATTGCTCACTGAATCCGAACGGGTTACCATTGAGGCAGAACAATCCGATCACCGTGATCTGAACGAAGTTGAGAAAACACTGAAATATATGCCGGTACGAAGATATGCCGGAACAGGAAACATCCCCATCGAATCTGAAGGCTTTGTTGTCACCGACGCTTTCGTCATGTGGACAACCTTTCAAACCTACTTTCCGGCCTGAAAACTCCGGATGACGACCACATCCATATCACAGTTATGCTCAAGCTTGACCACCACCTCTGGATGTCTTATTTTATCATTGCCATCCAATACCACGACAACACCTGGTTGGCAGATGATGGTTATAGCTATGCCAATCCACAAGCAAAGGAAGGTATTGCCGGACGGGGTTCAGCTCGGATTCGCGAAGAAGTAATTAACAACAGCATCCTTCCATACGAATGGTTGAACTGGATAGACGAGCAGCGAACCACCCACCGGGAAATGGTTCGAAACGGTATACACACAGGAGAATTATACATCAAACAGATCACGCAGGACTGGGCGCCAAAAGCTAAAATATGCTCCTATCTCCTCTTCGGTAAGCTGATAGAAAAAGTTATCATCGAATGTCCTGCACAGGAAATCAACACTGTTTCCGCTTTCGCCATGAGAAACAGTAAGCTGCTGACCGATGGCTGCCCAACACTCGTTATCAAAAAAGATAACCTGGACAAAGAATTTGAATGTGAAAGCCTGCATGAACAATGCCAAACCTACGTAGACGAATTGTACATTCCACAAAGAGACAACACCTCTATTGTCCGTCTTTCTACAGACGATATTATCAAAAGATTAGACGGCAACAATACACTTTGCACAGCAAAACAATACCGGGAACTTGTGGCATGGTCCGTCAAGGAAGATGAACGTATTCAACTGCAAACCGGATTAAACACTCTTACTGAAGACATCGAAAAGCAGCGCAACCGGCTATGTTCCATGATTGAAAACAATCTACCGAATATACTCCCATACCTATATTACGGAGATAATGTATATTACATGTCGGTAATCACACAAGTATCCATTCCTTATTGAAAATCAACATATTACATCATGTTTTCAATAATCAGGTAACGATTTAGAAACGAGCGAAGTTCTATAAACCGCCTAATTCTGCATTAATCAAAAGAACGCTTATTATGAATGCAAAGATACTATATTATTTTGAACTGAGAAGAATTTCATCAGATTATTGTAAAGACTTCCAGATATAATCTAATTTCCTTATGTATTCTTTCGCTTCTATTTCAAACGCTTCTAATAACTTATTCATATTTTGATTAATACCATCCATGCAATTTTGAATATCATCAATTATTTGTATCAAAACATACAGATTAATTATGCTTTGCGCCCATTTACATGTTTTATATACATCAATCTGCTGCATAAATGAATCGGACTTATGGGCATCAATGTTATTACGAATACGCTGAGCTTCTTCCTTTTCTGAAATATCCCTTAGACTTATTTTTACATTTTGCCAAAATCCATTTAACTCGTCACTTGTAATCAATACTTCTGGATATTCCCGCATATCACGAGATACTCTTTTGAATAAATTATGTTCTAATGCTTCATACAGGATGGTGTAAGCATGTTTACAAAGCATGATTCTTTCCGTATCTGTTTTCGCATCAAACAAGCTAATACATGTGGTCATCGCGTCCATCTGAAGTAGTGTTAGATAACCAACCGTATCATAGATGCTTCTGTGTATATCAATGATTGATAACCATTTTTCCGTAACATAATCAGCGTGGTTTTCTTGAGTTAAACTAGTGATTTCTTCCCCAAAATGTTTTGTTATGTATGCGTAAATGTCACACTTCTTAGCTGAAATTTCAAGATTACTCCGTAAATATTTCAATTGTTCATGGATCAATTCCTCTGATAAATTGTTAAATACAGACTTGTCTGATTCTTTAAGTTCAAATATATCTTTTATAGTTGAGATAAAATCTTTTACAAACATATTTCAATTGTATGATTTTAATTAAAATATTGAATAAAAGTATGTGTAAATGAATATATCAAAAAGGCAAATCATCTGAATTTGAAATTATTGTCGGAACTACGTCTTTTATTGCAGGTTGTTGTAGATCAAATAAATGGGTATTTTTGAGGATAAAGTTTACACCATCATCTGACAAAGCACAAACAGGATATTCATTTCCGTTATAATCGCTATTTATTTTTGTTGTAATAAATCCTTTTGCTTTTAATAGACGCATTCCAATGCTAAAAGCCGTATCATTAAAGCCTGCTTTAGTCATCCTATTTCGAAGTTCATAAACATTTGCTACTTCTTCGTCTGTATATTGTTCTCCAATAATAAAAGCCAATAAAGATAATTCATATGGCTGAAAACCGTCAGTTTCCTTAATAGGATTTTTAAGTATTTTTACTGCTGTTTTTTGAGAATGAATATATGCCTTTATTTTCTCTATAATTCGTTCTTTAAGTTCCTTAAAATCGCTGGGGGATTCTGTTTTGTACCTAATAATATTTTTATGTCTAACATCAAAAGGAAAATCTTTTCTACTCTCGTCACACACCATGATAACATCTTTTCCTAAAGCAAAAGCATATCCTAATTCATACCAAACATTAGGATTATCAACAGAAATATCAGCAAAACATATTATTGAGTCTTTAATGTTCGATTCAATATCTTCAATGGGGATTTTAACAGCAGGATCTAAATCAACTCGATATGCAGAAAGACCAACAGTTTCTATTGCGGGCTTATATATATCATCATATCTTTTCGTGAATTTTTCATCACTAATTGGCTGTATAACAAAACATTCCTTACTCATACTCTAAAAATAACAAATTTACGATTATTAATAATGGCTACCTTTTTGCAAAGGTAATACATTTCGCTGAACTATTAAAGGGTCAACTAATTGAAGTTTAACTTTTTCAGTCGTACACAAGTTGCTATTTAATCATTCATTTTTAGGATTATAAAATAGATGCTTTGGAAGTAGTATTTCCCCAGCCACCTCGGGACAAACTCAGATCCGTTCTTTCGAGGAGCATGCTTATGAACTTTTTGAGCAATCTGTGAACTGCCTGAATTTGAGAAAATCTACTTTGACTAGGCAAAGTAGCGTGCGACCTATTCATGACCGACTAGTGTTGTAAAGATGGCTACATGTTCCGGTGTTTATAACCAAACTAAAACCTGTTTTAAGGCAGAGCAATCCCTCTTTTCTATTGGTCTGTCAGTTGAATATTTGTTAAAAAGTATATTCAAATAGGGATAAAGTTTTTAAAAAACTTTATTGAAGTCATATTTTTGTGGCAAAACCATAGGAGTAACATTTATTTTCTCTTCTTCTTTTTTCGTCATCCCTGTCCATCCGTTTGTTCAGCCGTTCCTACATCTTGTCCAGAAAATAGGTACGGCTCTCGTTCTTGCGCCGCTTCATATCGGTGTAGGCACTGTAACAATCCCGGATATCCACTCCCAACAGCATTCCTACAAAGGTGGCTAATTCATGTATCGGAGTCTCGCCGTTATTGATACTTTTCATTTCATCCAGCCCGTACACGATTTCCATCAGTTCGATGGCGCTGCCCGTCCACTTGTAGGAGCCTTTGACCTTCAGCAGCTCGGAGGATAATCCCTCATCCCCGCTTAGCAGGCACGCGCGTCTCATCGACAAAAAGGCGTACAGCATCTCCATCGCGAGGATACGGGCGACAAGATGGTCATAGCCCGTGCTGAACTCCAAATCATCCTTCCAATGACACACGTCTATGCCGACGATGTTCTCCTGCCGTTTTCCGCGCAGGAAATAGTAATGATCCATGTAGGTCGCCGCACTGCGATAATACTGGAAAAACGCCACATGACGGTCGAAGAACAGTTTCTGCTCCTCCTGTTTTTCTCGTAATACTCGTCCAGCGTATCGTCACCGAGCGGTCGCCGGCTCTCGATACGCAGTATCTCGTGGAAATAAATCAGCCGCCCCAGAAGCATCGGCTTGTAATCTTTGAAAAAGGCTATCTCTTCAGCTTCACCACCGAAAGGCGTGGTTTGCACAACCACCTTCAACTTCGCCAACTGTTCTCTAAGGAAAACGGTGATTGTCTTGCAATCTTCGATGATGTTCCTCCCGTTCAGGTCGATGGCCGACACCTGCCTGTCCACTTCCCGCATTATTTCTTCGTATCTTTCCAGCTATATGAGCAATCGCTATAAATATAAAACCGGAATAAAGCTGTTTATCTTTACTCCGGTTCCTCCATGTTTCTTTCTTATTCTACCCCTTTGTGCAACAAATAAAGCAGAATAATCAGTTCAATGCAAATATGAACTCACAACTCCATTCTTAATCAATTTATACTTGGAATATCAATGCTCTCACTCTCTGCCTCCCAGCTATCTACAGTGAAACCTCCTGTATTTTCTTCTGAGAAGAGGTCACCTATCGTTAATGTTAAAGTAAGCTGGGTATTTGTTTTCAGTGAATTATTCAAAGCCTGCTTAAAGGTCTTCACTGTACCATTCTTCAAAGTAATCATCAACTGAAACAACGGGTTCTCAGCGGAAGGGAACAACATGACCGGGATATTACTCATCTGCATACCATCCGCTGAGAGAGTAAGTGGAAAAGCTACAGTCTTTGTCTGATTGACAGGCTCCGCAGTATACATATTCAATTTCTCCGCAATACCACCAATCCAGACACTCATACTGTCTATGCTAGAATCCAGCACTGTGTTATTACTGTTCTTCACAATCACCTGCATCCCTGCTGTCTGCCGTTTTAAAACAGCACTTAATTTATCCGTACCGATGTAAGTAGGTACTACAGCATACGCTAAGTCTATAACCGGAAGATAAGTGGTATCGGAAAGACTCTGCACCAGACTAAAATACTGCTGTGACAAATCCCCGCCAAGAGTAAATTGTGGACCATTTATGCTCGGATTGGATGTAATTATCTCACCCACTTGGGTAGTACCCCAATAAAGCATATTATAAGCGCCAACAGGAAGCAAAATAGGACGGACCGGTGTCCCGGATACTGTACCATTTACCAAAGCATACATGCCGGGAATAGCACTCTGTTTATTATTGAAGTAATTCCCATAATAAATCGAGGAATTAACAGTACAAGGAAAAACCTCTAACGTACCGGTCATTGGTCCCTGGGTATTAACCGCCACCTCTACCTCCGGAGTTACAAGGTCATCCTCCCCACCCCCATTGTTCACCGTCAGATCATCACTCGAACAGCCGGCAAAAACAAACGTTGCCAATACTGATAAAAAAAATATTCTCTTCATAATTAAGTTAGTTGTTTAGGCTTTTATCTATCTAATAACATTTCATAGCCTGATTAGTTCTCTGAAGATAATATTCCCTGTCCCCCTAGTGCACTGCCACGGGAACTAAAACTTTGGGAGTTCCCAAATACAATTCTCCATAAAAGAAAATTCAAATGACCTTTGTCACAATAACACGGATATAATTTACTTAATAAACATATCCGACTAGAACTGCCTAAGAAAGATTGTTCAGGAAGCATAAAATGAAACAATGTCCTCAAGTATGAAAACTTTGAATATCTTACACATGCTATTCCTACTGTGTACAACATGGATATGGCAGCCCAATAGTGTACATTTATTGTATGGTCATTCCATGAGATATTTGCTTTTATTGGACTCGCAGCTAATCTAAGAAGAATATCCGTAACCGATTCAAAATGCTTGGGCTTTCCCCATTAAACGCAAAGGATATTCATCGGAAAAAGTATCAGTACAAATCCAAAAATGAGCGGAAAAGACTCTGATCAAAATAGCCTCTCTCATAATGCGATCATATGTTTGAACCCTTTCTTAGTGTTGCCTACTGATAAAGGTAAAGCATCAAGAAAACAATATCCTTATCTGGCCATAAGCCATGATAAGGATATATACTATATTAATTAAAAACTGGTTTTACGAAGAATAATTAATAAGCTATTTACCATTGCTCTTCAGATGTTGTTCATAATCATATGGAGACATGTCCGTCTTCGCCTGTTTCTCTGAAAAGATAGCCTTTAAAATAAGATACGGCCAAAATATGGGTATCAGATACATCAATGCCTTGTTCATCGAAGAATTGCTGGAAGAAGATGTACGCCGTTCTTTATGCTCAACAGCCTTATAGGCATAGTCCGCTTTCTTTTCTTCCTTTTTCTGCCCATCACCGTCACCATCTACCAACTCGGCCAACATACAGACACCAACAAACAACAATATAGCATAAAAATGCTCATCCATTACAAAAAATAAATACAGCGAAGTAGGCACAGCAATCAGGACTATAATTCCTATGACTATTCGTAAGACATAGAGGAAAAGGCACAAAACAAGATATGCCAAAACTATAAGTATTACAATACCAACTAAAGTTTCCATAATAAATCGTATCCTATTTTTTATCAGTTAAAAGCAACTAATTGATAAATAAACCTTCTGCAGATTTTCGAAATTCAGAGGTGACGATACAGAAACCCGGGTATTTCAGCCGTTTGCAGAGCTATATTCTCAAATAACTCTTTCTATAATGCAAAAGTAATATAATTATTAGAACAAAGAAATTTATTTGTCTAAATTAAAGTCTTCTTTTTAACAGTCCTCCTCAAACTATTGAATATTCATATTTCCCTTACTAAAAAATACAATGTAATAGAAAGACACCCACTACTATTCCAAAGCATCCATCTTCGCATTAAATTGTCTCCGCATTTTTGTTAATGTCTCATCCATCTCAATCTTATACTTTTCAAACAAATCATTAACAGATTGACGGGCCATAGAGGCACGTTTACGCACTACCTCGCTAGTGGCCAAAGGCAGATCCTCTTGCATCGCTTCCACTATAGAGAAATTCTCATCAAATAATCGGTCAAGACTGACATATTGGCTATAAAGCGACAAGACATTTACCAGAAAATCCCCGGTTGATCCTTTTCCATTCTCAATCCGAGTAATATAAGTCTGTGTCACGCCCAACCGCTCAGCAAGTTCCGCCTGACTAAATCCATAAATCTCTCTTACAGCTTTTAGTCTTTTCCCAAGTTGTATATAATCCATACCTTTTTATTTTAACTATGGCAAAGATACATGTTTTATTGATTCGCCCTTCTTTTTTCTCCTCTATACTCCCACCTTTTCAACTTCTTTTCCTACCTGTTTTATCAAATCTGACAGAAGCTTCTACAAAATAACTGACAATCAGCCTTTCCTAAGCCGAAAGGGCACTAGAATTTTTATTATACTGCATCCGCTCCCTTTTTACCCCACAAATAAACACCTTTTATAACCACACTCCTATCCAAAGCATGACTAACACAAAGCGGAACTCACCTATCTTTTTCCGCAAAAGAAATTGTCCATCCATCATTCCCTGCAAAACGGGCATAGCTTTCCTTTGATAAATCTTCCTTTTTGCCCAAAAGAGTATTTATCAGGAAAGTTTTTACGGAATGATGGTCCAATTCAGAAAGCAGAAAAAATAGTCAGTTCCCCTACTGTTGAATAAAGGGAAATAAAATATGATAAACCAACTAATAACATATCATAAAATGGAAAAAGTTATCTACAGATTACCCAGTTACTGGGCTTGCCCGCTTATCAACGATGATTATACCGGTGTAACTGACGAGGAAGCCTCTCTAATCAAAGAGTTCCTTATGAAAGCAGAAGGACATCCTGTAAGCGTAGACTTCTCAACAGAAGGCTTCTATCACAGAAACGATGCCGGTACTTTAGCCGGCGACTGCATGGATTTTTTATTTTTTATTGACTAAAGCATTGAAATATGAAAACGAAAGTACCAAAACTATTGCCACTATTGCTGTCGGAAGGTCTGGAACCTCTATACAACTTACCACCGACCTACAAAGAAGGAGCCAAAAAGGTGGTTCTGCTGAAGGATATTATCCACTATGACGGTCGCATGGGATATAGAGCCGGGACAGCAGGTGTAGTCATCCCGATCAGGCAGACAAATCTTGCCAGACTTTCCGAAGAAGTACACATGTTCTATGCACAATACGACGAATGGAAAAAGTGGGGTGGATATTACAAATGCCGTACAGACTGTACTTATGACTTCTTTCCCTTCTTTAAAGATAAGAAAGGCAAGATACGTCCCTCCCAATACCATACCTATATCAGCTTTACTGATTTCCGGTATTTATAAATCTAAAAAAATAGAGGCAAATCGATAAAAAGGCTACATTTGTATCCGGACAATGATACTTAGCGAAGACTATTTACATTAACCCATTTAAAACAAAAAAAGATGAAAGATCAGTTTAAATTATTAAGAACTTGCATACACAATGATATTCCAGCTATTGTGTTCCAAGGAGATGATGAATGTGCAGTTGAAATATTGGAAGCATCCATAGAAATCTACAGAAAACATGGTTGCAGTATGGAGTTCCTATATGATCTACAATTGCTGATAGATGACTTTAAAGCTTATCGAAAAGAATGTCCCGACAGGATTAAACTGCCTAATGTGTCTCCTACCGAAGCTGAATTAATCAGAGAAGAAATGAAGCAAAAAGTATAATCAGTCACAAGTTCGAAAAGAGTATCTAAAAGTAAGATACTCTTTTTTTACTCTATGCCCCAACCCTACATCTATGGAAAAGATAATACTACAAAAAGATGCATCACATTTTTCGAATCAGCACTACTTTTGCCTTAATATACACCTACAGCCATCTTTAATTCACCTAAATTTGCGTATCTATTAGAGTATCAACAATATTCTCTATGTTATCATATATTAATACAGAAATGATTGTACATTATTCTATGGCAGTCACAACATATACACAGAAGAAATCTTCCGTATGTCACAAAAGTAAAATAAGACAACAGAAAAGAAAATATAAAAACGTTCTGGTAATCTGCATATGAAGGAAGCTGTTACAATTGATTTTGTAGCAGTTTTCTTTTTAGTTTGGAAAAAAATTAGTAGTTAACTATCACCAGCTATACAACAAAAAACATACACTTCCATTTATATAACCTCGTTCAACCCATTTTTACAACGACCTAAATTCAATACAGTTGAGTAAGGATCTTAAAACATATACAAGATAAATATCCCAATATACCTTACAAATCAGCACCTTTTTTACCTTAATTGATACCGATAATCATTTTTAATTCACCTAATTTTGTACAATCTTAGTAATATAAGAGTTCCATTCTTATATTATAAGAACATTCTAATAAAACTTTATTGTGCAGAAAATGAAAAAATTATTTTATCTGATGGCATTTATCTCATTAAGCATGTTTCATGCTTGTAGTGATGATAATGATCAACCGTTAATTCCTGCTGAGAAAATCAATGGGACCTATGATGGAAGTTCTGAAACTTCAACATTAGCATTAACTTATGGTGGCGAACCTTTAATAGGGGGTAATGTCAGTTTTCAAACGACCGATAATAAAACGGCAAGTTTGACCTTGAAGAATGTAATTCCGGGAACACCCGAAGTAACCATTGATAATGTACAACTGATCGGAACCACAGATACATACACATTTAGCGGCACGTCTGCCTTCACACGAACCGCCAGTAGTACAATTGAGTATTCCGGTTCTATCAAGGAAGGCCAGTTGGAACTAAATATCAACGTGACAATGGCTACAAGCATATATAGTGGCAAGTATGCATTGGGAGGACCAAGAATGGGTACAGAAGAAAAATGGGACTGGAATTGGGATGAGTATGATGCTTTTGAAGCGGGTTCAAGAAATGATCCTCCTACTATTGAACGCATCACAGCTTCAAATCCATTGACATGTTTATATTTTAGAGTCGATGTTGATCAGCCTGCTTATAATGATACAAGATGGCCGTACGGTTGGGATTACGTAGACTATATAGATAGTAATAACAACGTTTATACCCATTCCTTGATGCTTCGTAATGCAGGTGTATTATTATATCAAGTATTACAATCAGTAACGCTGGAAACCGATGGCAATATCACAGCCAACTACTCGTCTGATGCAGTACAAATCGAGACAAAATGGTTTACCTCTGGAATTACTCAAGAAGAAATAGAACAGCTAACCGCTGCAAAAACATGGAAAGATTCTCCTAAAAACCTAGCTTTCTGGTTTGAAAAAGATGGCATGATTTACATAAAACCAAATATTGCAGCTATCATCACCCAAGTATTGGCAGATAATGGACAAAGTGATGCTAGCGCAATCATTGGAATGGTCAATCAAATTCTAAACAATGAAGATGCTGCAAACACAATCAATTCTTTGCTTGAGGGATTTCTAAAGTTCAGACTTGAACCCGCTACTATCAATCTTGTATTATCATGGGTAAAGAACGGTGTACCTCTGAATATAAAATCAGAAGACGGACATACTTATTTATATTTAGATAAAGAAACGATGGCAATATTGGCTGAAGAGTTTCCTAAATTAAATACACTTCTTATAGAAAGCGATCCTATGGAAATGGGAAGTATGCTTGCCTCTATATTACAGAATTTTACCAATCTATTCAATTCAGGTGTCATTCAAGAATTCAATGTCGGACTGGACTTGGTAAAACAATAGTGAACCTATAAAATGTTTTGAATAATAAATCTAACCTAAAACAAAATGAAAAGAAGTATTTATTTATTCGTGATGCTGTTTGCATGTGTTTTGACAGTATTTGCTGCTAATATCAAATCTTCCTATTCAGGGACCTTGGATATTAATGTCGATGGAACTATTTCAAGTTCAACAAAAACGGTAAGTGTTACTGACAACGGGAATGGTACCATCACTGCTAGAATTCGAAATTTTAGTTACAGTATCTTTTCTGGTACAGTAACTATCACGGCTACCATTGATGCTAATGGTGTTTTGAGTAATCCAAGTGTTAGTTTCTCAGGTATCTCAATCAGTTCTGTAAGCATGAACAACTCCTACATTACTCAAGATGCTTGTGAGATACATCTTGTAATGACAGCTATAGGAGATGCGATAACTGTTGATTTCTCCGGACAATAATCTTTTATATTTTGTTTAAATCTGAAGAAAGAGGATGTGGCACTTCAAATAGCGCCCATCCTCTTTTAACATTAAAAACCGGTTATGGACATAATGGATTGTCTTCTCTTCTCACTGAACATCCCGAGTAACCGACAATTCATATCTATGGGACAATCGATACAGACCCTTTATCTGTGGAAAGTCTCTCATATGCCCATGAAGCATACAGCTCGTTGGAAAATTCTACAGCATCACGGCGGCAATGTATTATCTCATAATCCAGTAGTTTCTCCCTGATATGGGCATATTGCAGTACTTTTTGCAACTCCTCATCTGTTATAGTCACCATCGGCATTCTTACTTGATATTCCGTAAAGACATGTTTGTCCACTGCAATTCCCCCGCCCAGATGATACAAAAGGAAAGCCGAAATCTCGTATGCGCACCAGTAGTCATTGTTTCTATACAAGTATATCGTACAGCCGTCATTGAAGGCCTCATTGCTCAATATTATTTCTGTTATTCCCATGGTATTATGAATTTATGATTATTTCTTAAATAGGTTCATCTCCTGAATGAGTAGCTCTATACCATGCTATCGTGTGATAAGCGGTATTCAACTCCGGAAATATGTCCTGCTCGATATAAGTTGTCAGACCGCAATGCCGGTCGATTGTGAAACCTCCTCTTGAGCCTGCCATGAAAGCCGGACTAGCAGCCTTCCAGAGAACAATCTCTTTCATCTCCTTCACTAACTCATTATAATCCAGAGATGAAGATGCCAACTCCAGATATTCCTCCAGATCGAAATAACGCGGAGACATCGGATAGTCGCCATAACAACCCGGCCGGTCAAAGCGTTGCATATCAGCAAGCGGAAACGACGAACGAATCGGCCGTGACAGTATCTTCTCCACTAAAGTTGCCAGGACATTCAATCTCTCCGTCTTTATAATGCTCAAAGTCATTGACCGATAGCTACCATTCTGTGTATTAATGTAATTCTGGTAATCCTGCGCCAAATTTATCAGGCATTCTTCTGTACTGGAGTGCGTATCCATCAAGCACCCGAATGCCTCTCGGTACACCGGAATGAAACCGGCAGACAGTAGCTCTGCCGATGATGCAAGGATATACCTTGTCTTATCCCTTAGTTCATAGACCACCTCCACCCCTGCCATCAGGCAAGCTTCAAAAATGATGAACTCAAACTGTCCATCTGGAATAACTGCCGCAAAGTCACATAATTCCATTTCACTGCTCCCATTGGCCAAAGTTCCCGTATGATAATCTTTCCCAAGTGAACGGGAAACGGTAGTGCGATCAGGATCTTGCAGCATACCTTCAGGCAACCACCCGGTGGCATGAGAAGCATACACCAGTCCATAACTATCCGCAGGATACATCCGCACGACATCACCCAATACCCGACCGAAAACTTCGGCCGAAGCGGAATTCTCTTCCGGATACTCGGCGATAGTCTCTACATAAGGAACCGGCGTCACCTGGCAGCCACCACGCAGGGATAGCAATACGGGAGACGCATCTGCCGCATCGTAATACACAATGCAGTGGTTTCCGGTATACGTCCATGCCTGGCGTATCTCTTCGACTGCACTGCCTAATTCAGAGAGATTATTGTCTCCGGCAATATAGACCAATACAGTGCGAGAAGGCGATTCGGGATCAGGTCCCTCATAATCTTCCTGAATGCAGCCCATCCATAACAGCGGAAGAGCTAAGGGCAGCAGGCAATGTTTGAAAAGATGTTTCTTCATATTTCTCTACGTCATGAGACGTTACAAATCCCTAATGCAGCGGGCGCGGGCTATGGACGTCTTCGACCAGCCGTTAGTAGAACTGCCCCAAGTGTTATGCAGATACCATGCATCACCAGGGTCGTCAGAATATTCGGTAGCGCACCAATAATAAACTTTTTCTGTTAAGGAGGTGAAATTGGATATATTCAGTTTATCCATCGCACCAAGTATAAAAAGCCATATCATCTCCCGTTGGGTGGGCAGACGCCACTTGCCAGCCTCAGAGGGTACATTTGAGGGTCCCGTATATTTGGCACAAACAGTTTGAGCATCTACCCAAGTATATCCCCCCATCTCCTTCGGAGATACAGCATACCGGGGAGATACTTTCCGGTTGATTTCCTCATATTCCAAATGAGGTTTCATTGCCCAGTTAGTATCTGATACCCGCTGTTGTTTCAGCTCTTCAACCGTCTTCTTGGTCTTTGTCGACATAGCCGAATTGTCTATCACTACCGGATAAGTCACTCCACCTATTTTTTGTTGAAGCCTCATTATCTGCGCATCGAGCCGACAAGCAAATAAGAGGGTAAATGCAAATATCGCTATCTTTCTCATTTCTCTGAATTTTGTTTTAATAATCAATATCCCTGGCACAACGCACACGCCCTCCATAGTCAATATTGGTTCTCAATTTCCCATCTATATGAGTAATTCGGAAACCTACATACCAAGCCCTGCCTTCCGTCGATGCTTCCGTCGATGCCCAATAGCACTCAGGGGCAAAGGTACGCGTGACCAGTGCATAGTTAGCCAGTACGCCCATCTGTTGTTTTTTAGCAGGCAGATACCACGTTACCGGTTCGTCAGCGTCTATCACACCGTTACCGTTAGCATCGTTTTTCATATAGCAGTAATACGCTGCCGCAAAATCGGTGCGGTTGGCTCTCTGCATCAGTAGTGTGCAGTTAGACATTCCATCTTCGTAACTATTGGCTCCTGTTAGTGACGGATCAGTACTCCAAACAAGGTCGGTACGTTCTTCGACCGACTCCAGAATCAACCGTTTCGAGTAATAAGAGTCTCCGGTGGTCTGTTTTGAGTCGCCGCCGAGCCAGCCAATATATTCAGGAGCCAGCTGCATGACAAGTATCTTCATGAGACCTGTCGGGCGCGATACGTATCCTTCGAGATACTTGTTCTCGAAAGCAGGTTCGGCAGACTTGGTACTCAAGCTGGAAATGTTGGTAGGCGTCACGTTCTCCTGAAACAGAAGATTCATCGAAGTAGTGCCATTGAGTTCAATGTCGGTATTATTGTCATTGCGGGTCCAGCGGACACTCGAAAAGTCACCCTTAACTGTCAGTTTCTCGTAATGGGCATCCACGCCGGTGCGGCGTGTGATGTGGATTGTCTTGGTGATATTGCCCACCGTGATGGTTACTGCGCCGGTAGTTCCTGTCATGCTCGCCTTAATTTCCTGCTCAGTTGTACTCAAAGAACTTGCACCCGAAAGTGTCACGTTCTCCGAAGCGGTAATGCTGTTGGTTGAAGGAAGTCCGGTTCCTGCCGCATCGACAAAACGGGCCTTGGCAACTACAAACTCCTCGTCCTCCGGATGATAAAGCAGCAAGTCCTCACAATCCAGCACAATGCCATACTGCCCGTTGGAAACCACCACATTCTCGTTTTCATCGGTAACGAGAATCTCATATTCAATATTACTTGCCGGGTTTTCAAAAGCTTCGGGCAAACTTTTGTATCCTTGCGATTTGACCTTATTAATCATTATCTTATAATGGTAATTACGGCGAATATCCAAGTATTTACCCGTTGAATGGTCATAGAAATCAATACGATAATATTTGTCACCTGCCTTAATACCCACTCCTATACGTTCCGGTGCAAATCTATCATCAGCCACTGTCTTGATCTTTGCCTTTGTAGCATACGGATACTCCACCGCATAAAAACATGAATGCTCCTGCAATCCGGTATTAGCCGGATTGACATATGCAGTATGCTGGAAATCAGCATCCACAATCCCCGAAGGTATCACACAAGCGGATGTATTTGCCGATGCATATATACATCCCTTTGTTGGGTCGAGTACATAATAAAGGCCGAAATTCAGCTTCTGATTTCCCCAGAAGAACTCCTTTGTCACATCGTTTGCGGCAAGATTATCACCGAAAATCAGTTCTATTTTGGCAACCGAACGTATCATCTTGCATTCTGTATCAATTCCATAAGTCATTATGCCACTCATCGGCATCGCTCTTCCCTCATTGGGCTGACTACGTTGTATTCTCCAGCCGTCGGAAGGAAAGGCTGTATTAATATCATCGGTAGTAGAAACGCCTTCAGTCAAGGGAATAGTAGTAAAAGTGCATCCCGTATTGGCAAGCACCACTACCTTCGAACCCTTGTATATATTCAGATTAGTCTGCAATACGGGCTTTTGCTGCCCGTTGTTTTGCAGTTGGGCGGAAACATCCACTCTCTCGCCGGCTTTATATTTATTGGTAGCAGCGTCGAATACCAGCACATAAGCGTCTTCTATCACACGCTCATTGGCTGTTGCAATGCTGCGGACGGCAACTTCTTCCGTGTTGCTTATGGAAAGCGGGATTGAAGTCTGTGCATCGCCCCCCGGACAAACATTGCTAATATCTTCGCTCATACATCCTGCCAAAACTATAAGACAAGAAAATAGAACCGCTATACGCACTGTAATATTTCTATTTTTATCATTCATTTTTGCACTCATTTAAACATCTAATAAATCATAATGATTCTCCATTGTTCAATTTACATTCACAACGGCTCGAATAGGTGACTCCACTGCTCCAGCATCATATATACGTGTTCCAGGTATGGTGACATAAGTCACATAGAAATCTTTCTTATTACTATATAGATGACATAAAGATGAAGTACAATAATACTCTGTCTCCTTATATTTATAAGACACTCCCAAATAATTATAATATTGTCCTATTACCGCCATTTCTCCGACCGATGGTATATACCAGTCCATATTTAGCTCTGCCAATTCAGTAACCAAGGAAGAGTCATGCGATCTTATCAGTAACGTGTTTTTCAAGCCATTACCAAACTGGGGAGAAGGATTATTTGCCTCAAGGAGTTCTGAGAAGTCCACACTAAGAGAGTGTACTGTATTCCCCCCATCCTCATATACCCTGAATTGCATCAATGCGGGTTCTATAAGTCCATCCTCCCGAATCAGACTACTCCACCACTTAGATACTACATCAGTACCAGCTTCCATATTAGGAAGTTTATTCCCCTTTTTTGCCAAATGTATTCCCTTAGCCGGAAGGTTTGTTTTCCATCCCCTCCCCTGCAAAAATTCATTCGGTATATAGCCATGATCATAAACCACTGTAACATATCTCGTAATATTTCCTCTTTTCAGACGAATCACCACATCATCATGCACTCCATTATTCTCCAAAGCATTCGAACCACCCGTCGGAGTATAGGTAAGCTCAAAGGTTCCGGAAGTTACCGGAAATTGCGGGGCGGTAATACTAATCCACGAAGGCAATGTATTAACCCTTACGCCGTTTACATAATATCCTAAAAACGTGACATCTCCGTCTGCTTTAAACGAAACCTTAGTAGAGTAGCTTTCTCCCAAGTTCCACCAGTCCATCACAACCTTACCCGGTACAGAAATATATGTTCCGAGAACATCCCCCACAACCTCTTGCTCATCCCAGTCCAGAATGTTCAATGTAATTTCCGGCTTTTCGGCATCAATCGTTACTGCCAGTTCATAGCGGGTATTCCGGACAATGTTATAGTGTTTGGCTGAGACCTCCGCTGGGTTCAGGTCAATTTTAGTTGTTTTAGAAAATCCATTGACCATGTAAGTCAGCCGGATAAACTCGGCATTGCCATGATCACTGTCAGTATAGTTACCCACATTCTCAGGAAGGTAATAAGTTCCTATATCTTGCAGGTCATCACCGGCAGCCGATTGCGAATGGGTTATCGTAAATCCGGCAGAACTCTCGTAAGGAGTATATGATAAACCGTATGCCGCTCCGGCAGGATTTGCAGAAGCCGTCCCCGATTCAAAAAGCGTCTGCAAGTCGCAACCATTGCCAAACTCTATCTTCTGAATTACTACCGTTCCCAAAGCGGCATTCTCGCTCTTTTGTATCTTCAAATCAAGCCGCACGCAATTACGGACTACATCGATAATCACCTTTTGCGGGTTACTGCGCGTCCTGCCTTCCGCCACCGTCACATTTTCCACATACCCCGTCATCAGCAATCCGGTAGATAAAGCCCGCGGATACGAAGCATACTTCACAAGCAATGTCTTCAACGCATCGGATGAGGATGATCCCAAGGTAGAAGCAGCCGTCAACTTGCCGGACAAATCAGTAGCATCCACTCCGGAAGCCTCTTCATTGACAATAGCATAAACAGCTTTCACGCCTGCTTTCACCTTGATAATGGGATTCTCTATATGTCCTGTTCCCGAAACGTATTTCTGGGTAAATTCCAACTCCCCGGCTGTGTTATAAACAAACACGCGCAAGCTGTGTACCCCCGCCTCGCCATTTTCATCCGGCGTGGGCAGAGCTGTGCTACGTGTAAAAACAAGATTCATATAAGCATCCTCTCCTATATCAGACATCTCCCCCTCCGCAATACACGAATGTAAAGAGAGCAGGCTAACAAACGCCCATATAAAATATGCCACCGTATTCTTCATCTTACCATATTTTTAAAAGCAAATATATGCTCATTCATTACCTATCGTTATCTCCTGCCTGCCGCCGTCGCGCCAATCCTGCACGGTGATCACTACCTCTATCCATGAATCAGAAAGGGTATCGTCGGGATACATGGCCAGATCTTCCTCATCGGGATAACCCAACTCTTTTATCTTCTTTATATTCATTTGGAACCAGTCATTGCGATGTACCGCAAAACGTCCGGTCTCTCCCAGTTGTCTGTCCACATCTTCCAGATTGATGCGGTAATAGCAATAGGATCCTGCATAATAGGCTGCGGTATATGACTTGTATTCCCCACGCTGCCAAGTGCCCGAAGCATCCTTATTGCCATTATAGTAATACAATTCCATCTCGTCATACCACTTTCCGGTATGCAGGTTCTTCGCATCGTAATAGAATATGTACCAGCCGGGAAGTATGGTGGTTCCCCCTCGCAAGGCGGCATTGTCCTGCTCTTGCTTGGTGCGCTGGTAGGTTGTCATATCAATGGCAAATACATCACCCGGAGCCTCCGGATAATAGAGCATCCATTGGAAGTTCTGAGCCAGATTGTTCATGGTTTTGTCACAAGCGATGAATTTTCGTTTTCCGTCCCTGTCCGTAAACATCCAGAGGTTCTTGTCCATACTGCTGAAAGGCAGATGCGTAACAGAAACGCCACTCCACTTCTGACCATTCCAAGTCCGGTTACTGATGATTTCAAATCCAGGCATATTCGGATCCTCATCAATATTATATAAAGAGAATTTAGCCTTAACCACAGCATACGTTACATTTCCCCGCACCGGTGTCCCGACAAGATTTTCAGTGGTATAGACCGAGCTGTTGGTCTTAGTGACACGAGGCTTGTTCCACGAGTAATCAGCCATCTTGTTCTGCCACATGCTGAAGTCTGCGTGTTCATTGTAATAAGGATGCGGCGTTCCGGTTTCACGCTCCATCAGATACATCTCAGCCGGTACATTGGCAAGCCACCAAGTAGCATATTCCACTGGAGTAATATTATCCGTCCCCACCTCATAAGCCTCCAATGTAGCTACAGAAGGATTGGGACTTTTAAACTCACGATAGACCATACTGTCATCAAACTTCAACGAAGCTTTTGCCAGCACACGGTCGGCATAGATAGTCACCAGGTTACGGCTGCCGGATGTGGCTTCTGTTTCTGTCACCCCGGCCTCGAGAGTGATACTTCCGGAACCGGTCATCATCATTCCCGTAGAGAGAGGAAGCATGCCGACATCATCAGGATTTGTAACAAAATGAGAGTCCACTCCTGCCAAAGACAAATCTATGGAATTTGCAGGCGCAGGAGCGGTATAGTTTTGTTTAGGAACATCCAGACGAATGGGATAAGAAGCTGTTCCTAACAAGAAATCCAGTTTATAGTTGTTGAGTTCCCCAATCGTAGTGGCGCCTTTCACCAAGAAAGCCTTAAGCTGACTCTCGAAAGCACCGGAATACTGGTCATAATTGGCTATAACCACCACTCTTTTCCTTCCGCTCATGATAGGCATGGCTTTCTTAAACGTGATGCCTTCGGTGATGCCACTGCCCAGATTGCCACTGCCATCTTCAGAAGTAAGGTTGGAAACATTAAAATAGCCTGCCGTCTCAAACAAGTCATTGCTATCAAAGAAAATGACCGCCACATTCTTTACGGCATTCTCCTCTGCACTTCCATCAGTATCGCCCGCTGCACCGCCGCGAGTTTGGGCAGAATCGCCCAGCCGAAGCACAAAGTTGTAGTAAGTGTTTGTGCCGGCAGGATACAGTTCCTCCTCTGATGATGTTCGTTCGTCAAATTCATCGTTGCTACAGGAAGTATAGCATGCACTTCCCGACAGCAATAAGACTGCCACGATAAACCCGAACCTTATGTTGTTTCTGATTCCCATACTAAAATTATCTTTTTTCTTTCTTCTCATCTTTTATAAGTGACCGGGAAGGGACATTCAACCCCGCCCGGCCTGTTGTAGTATGGAGAATTCGGGATTACATACCGACTTCCACGTTATTCATTGCCTTTCTAGTCCACATGTTGACTTTGATATGAGCCTGAACAAATGTATTGTTTGTCAAAGGTTCATCAGGATCAACAGTCAAGTCCACCTGAGTCGGATAACCGATAGAGTTGATTTTGCTGATAGTCATGTGATAAGAATAGTTACGAACTACAGAATAATGCATCATGTTGGTAACACCTAAAGCCGGATCGTAAATGTTCACACGGTAATAGCACTTCAAACCTTCTGTGTTGGTAGTGTAAAGACCACAAGTCAAAGAACCGAAGTTAATACCTTCATTAACTGTATACTCACCGTCAGCATTGGGAGAATAATAATAAGCACCGGTAATGATGTATTGTTCCAGATCTCCACTTGCATTCAACGTCTGGTCAATCTTAATCCAAAGCGTTGCAGCACCTCTAGTTTTCGTTGCAGCTGCCAAAGCCTTTTGATTGGCATCGGTCGTGATCTTCTGACCAGTTTGGAAACCAGCAACAGCGTTTGCAATCTGAACATTGTCAATCTTAATATCACCTAAAACATCAGCTACCTGAGCAACATGATAACCGGCCAAAGCTCTCATATTAGCATCGCTGGCAGCTGCAGTTGATGTAGATTCAATTTTGAATGCTATGTTATAATTATAATTAAACAAAGAGTAAGAACCCTCAGCAATTGTAGTCGGGTATGTTTCTTTAGTCAAAGTCACAGCATTTTTCCTGTTAGCATCATGGGTATAGCCACTCACATAACAGTCTGCAGTCGGAATATAGCTTGCTTTCAGAGCAGTATACGAGGTGTTTCCACGAAGAGCTGTTTCATTCGTATTTTCAGGAATGTAAGTTACATATTCCCGGTAATTATCAGCTGAAGCTTGAGTATCGTTTGTCAATAACTTTCCCGGGAAGGTTAAAGTCTCATCTACAATTGGGAAATAGCGATCTGCATCAACAGTAGTACCCGGAGCACTCCACAAAGTGTTTACGAAAGTACCGGTAACGTGTTTCATCGCATACTCCCCACGGTTTTGATTACGTACATCATAAGCAAAACTTTTAACCGTACCCACTTGATTTGCAGTTGCGGGAACAGGTAATTCCGTATAAATAGCCTGATCTGCAGAAGAGTTATAATATCCCAACTTTACGTCAATCTTTGCCGGGAAACGATTAACGAAAACCATTACATGGTTGTCGCTTGAAGCCAACTCAGCTTCACTTTGAGTCACACCAGCCTTCAAAACCTTATCAGTCTCACCTGACATGATAATATAAGGGGCAGACGAATCTTTAGTATCACTTTCAGAAAACAAGTTGCTGATATCAAAGTTGTCTGTTGAAGCAACCTTATCACCTAATTTTGCAACCACCTGATAGAACTTGGTATATCCGTTAGCCTTATCACTAAAAGCCGTCCTCAATTCTGCCTTAATAGCATCAGTCATGTTGGTAACGACTACCACGTGTTTCTTTCCGGATGTCAACATGACAGGGACTGCCGGAAAATCCCAATCTCCTGAAGTTTCAAGAGTCGCAGCAAGGTCATCTACCATAACTTCAGGCTCTCCCGTTTTCTCAGTTGCCCATTTAAAGATGTAAAGACCAGCCTTGTCTACCTTCGCCTCATTACGTATTGCCCCTTCTTCTCCAGCACTAGGAGTTTCCGTACGAGTTTCTCCACCTTCCCCTATTGCAATATTGAACACTGCATAAGTCTTCTCGCCTTCGAGAATCTCGGTTCCGTTATCCGGTTCTCCACCAACAACGTCATCATTGTTACATGCTGTCAATGCCACCATTGAAATGGCTGTCAGCGCAAATAGATTTCTAATTTTCATACTTTCGAATAAAATTAATTACTAAAAATGTTTATTATCTCTCATTATTAGATTTCTTCATTTATTTCTTTCACTATCCAACCATTAATCCAGATAGTGATAGCTATCCATGTAGAACCATGATTATGTTCGGGATCAATGCAACGGAAATCCACCACTACATGATAATCATTGCACCAATCCAATGATTGCTGGGTGTTGTAATGCCCGGTCAGTCGTATCAGATCTACAAGGCTTCGTGTATACATCACTTTTTCTGTTCCGTCATCCTGCACGGTAGTTATCATCAGCTTCTCAGTACTTCCGTCTGCCATCAAACGCATGGTACGTGCATCCGGCATCACAGCGGCTATGTCATCTATCACCAACTGGGGCGGTATATAACTTAAACCCGTCTGACCGGCATAAATATCAGGATGAGCAGGATCGCGATACATCGGAATATAACTCACGTTACGCTGACGGGGAAGCTCGTTCATAAAAGTCATGTCACCGTTGGTTCCGGCAATGTAAGCACGGGTCCGCTTCTGATGTTCTGTACCAAAACAGTAATATCCATCATAATCCTTCCACCGTAAAGTGACATGAATATCATGTGTGTTTTTCAGCAAATCAACCGATTGTCTCACATTGTGTCCAGTGATTACCTCTGCCAATTCCGTCTTTCCCCAGAAAAGTGTAGTGGGAACCGGAGCTACGAAATTTTCAAGTTTGGGCATCACGTCAGGCACCGCAATTATATCGGCATCCGTCACCAACTTCAATTGTACTTCGTCCATAGTAGTAATATCCTTCTCCAAATCTCTGGTTATGCGGGTATCATCATAAAGATTTCCCCAGATGATGGACTGATATCGTCCTGACGGGAAATTAAAAGTCCTCGTATAACCATTAATAAATGGGCCAACCGAATCTGTTACATGCTCTTTAAACAACCCATTCTCATCAAAGAAAAAGAAATCTAATCGCGTAACCTCATCTTCAAAATAGTTACGGTTATCAATATTCTGGGTGTAATCCACACTGATCTCAAACTCTCCGGTCGTAGGACAGTCTGAATAATCGTCCTTCATGTCACATCCGGTCAGCAGCAAGACAAGACCTGCCACTGTAATGCACCGGAAATAATATCTCTTAATTCTGAAATTATTCATTCTTGCCATGATTATTTCTTCATATCCATTAATCCGTTATCCTGCATCTGCTTCAGATTGTCTTTCGCAGCAGAAAGACCGGCAGCAGCTGCCGTTTCAAGATAGTCCGCTGCTTTCTTATAATCACCCTTCAGCATATACATGACTCCCATTGCATTATCATACTGTTGCGTATGTATGGTCGATTGTATTTTGTCCAGATAACGTTTAGCCAACATTCCATCTTTTCGTGAAAGGGCGGCAATGGCAGCATTCAAATTGGCCGTCTCATCTTCGGGAAACATTCTCACAGCAATTTCAAACACGTCACAAAACTCCTGCGACCCCTCTTCATAGGTATTCGCCACAGCATACATTTCATTCAGAGACAAATTCTGGGGACGAGTCATTATCACCTCCTTAGCTTCCTCAACATTGAACGGTTTTACATCATAATCAACCTTACAAACCACCCGCCGCAAGGAAGGAAACATCTCCTTGAGCATATAGTGGTACGTTCGCCCGTTTGCCAAATCCATTATCTTCTTTTCACGCCCGTTCTCAATGGGATAGTTTTCAATGATATCCAACACCTCTTGTTTGTCAGCCAAATCAGAACCGATAAGCAACTTCACCAGACCATCCCAGTCTTCTCCACCAAAGTTTACGGTATAAGCTTTGGCCGGAATATCATAATGACTCTGCAAATAGCTTTGTAAAGCTCTGGCACGGCCTTCCGACAGGCGCTTGTTCAATGCCAGCGCCCCTTCAGGAGAAGCATATCCGGTAATATCTATATTCCGGAGCGTCACCCCCCTGTCATCGCGTATATCTTCAATCATGCTGCGAATCCTTGCCAGTTCCCGGGGATTATTGCCAAACTCCGGACGTATATCGGTTTTGTTTACTACAAAGTCAAGGAACGACTCTTCCTGCATAGCCCGTTGTTTCATACCGTCATTCTCCATTTCGGTTCTTTCCATTTTAGCCGGCACATAAGCCAATACCGGTTGAAATTCATAGGCGGCTTTTTCCTCAAGTGACACATTGTCTACCAAACGCTTGACATCGAACTGGCTAACTATGCCGCATCCGCATAAGTCGGTCTTTGCATCCAGCCAAGCGTCTTTCATCCATGGTTCAAATAGTGTGACATATTTGTAATCCAGTGTTCTGTCAGATTTTCCATAACCTTTCTCTATAGCATACGGAGCGACATAAGCACTTCTCTCCTTCTCACCCATCAATGCCATCTGACGGATATACTCCTTATGCTTACGTTTTCCCTGGATTGAAACCTTCGGTAAGTTCTTTTCTTGTACCCCGTTAGTAAGTACAGGAATTATATCCATGGATTTCTGTGTCTCCACATTTGCCCCATTCAGGTTGATACTCATACTCAAATAGAGAGAATCCCCCCGTTGTACCAGTTCCTTAGGGGTAATATTGACTTTCCCTGCATAATTCGTTTCCTGCTGGGCTTCTGCCAGAACGGGAAACATAAGTGTCACTATTCCTATATAAAATATACTTTTATTCATATATATCTTTATTTAATAAGGTAGATCAACGTAACGGCAGCTTTGGTAGGTCCCCAATAATTCTTATGGTTGTTACCCAATTTATCTCCGCATTTCTCGCAGCGGAACTTGTCATATTTAAGATAAGCATATCCTGCCCCTATCTCAGCTTCCAGCCCCCATCGTTTCCCGATAATCCAGTGATAACCATAGCTGATACCGCCGCCAGCAAGCCAACCCTCATAACGATGGTTCATGATATCCTCATTTTCAATTGATCCGAACATCTTGCCGGAATCAAATCCCCATGGCAACATACCGCCCCAATTATATTGCGCGTAATGTGCATGGATTCCCCAGAAATGTCCGCTGAAACGCGAACAAGTCCAGAAGCGGAACTCGGGTTGAATGAGCCAATGCTTCATTTTCCGGTTGCCCGGAAACGTCCATGGGTTATAATTTCCGGAGACTTCTATTGAGGTCCGGCTTCCTAAGCCAACCTCCACGCCAAGATTGAGAGTAGTAGTAGCATCATAAAGCAAATTACTCTTGATCGCCACTTCCTGGGAAAATACTCCGGTACAAGTACCCAAAAAACAGAATGCCAGTATGAAAAATTTCTTCATCTAATTTTATCTTTAGTTTTATCTTATTCGGACACCATAACCAGATCCGAGACCTTTATTTTCAAGAGTCTCTCTTTCAACTGCTCGTCAAGTGTCTGCTCAAACCGTGCCAGTTTTCTGTACCTCGGATTCTCTTGATAATTACCCCTGCCGAACATAGAGACAAGCAGTTCGCCGATAACTACCCCGCCATGAAAAAGCTCGACGAGTTCATATAGCGATATTTCTTCCGCTTTCTTCACCAGCGTATATCCGACAGCGTTGCGGGAGATATAGCCGTATTTATGCAATTCGTTCATCACTGAGCGACCTATTAAAAGGTCCATCTCACATTTGCGTTCCAAATCACTGCGCTTCATAACGTAGCGTCCGGTTCTGTCAGGTAAGCAACTCGCCAACTCTGCAATTGTTTCTATCGCATATACCACTTTAGTCGATAACATAACCAAGCTTTTTAATCCGACCTGTGTTGCTCTATTGCATATAGAGCAACACAGGTCGGATTATATTGATTACGAGCAGTATATGTTACGGAATAACGGCTGCATGATTTTGAGAAAATATGTGCAACAATATTTATAATTAAATAATTGATATACAAATGGTTATAGCTCATGAGGAAAACTAGAATGCAGGAGTTCGTTAGGAAGTAAAAAAGGCGCAGGGCAGGATCGTCGTTTCAGGCCATTGATAAACAGGTCCTTAGTATGCAACAAGATTTAAACACTAACGTAATTTTGTTAATAGTTAATAGAAAATGCAGCATTGTAGTTTTAAATATGGTACGCAAACAATATTAATGTCCCAAATATATGAATGAAGAGTTTCAGAAACGATTCAGAAATGGAGAAGAAGCTGTTTTTAGCGATATATATAAACAGTACGCTGATATGTTATATGGGTATGGAATGAAGATTGTTGACGATCCGCAGGTAGTCCGGGAATGTATACAATCCGTTTTCATTTATCTGTTTGATAAACATAAAAGTATGGTTATACCTGAAAATCTTGCCGGTTATCTAGTGTCATCAATGAAACACTTGTTGTATAAGGTACAGCGGCAAGAATCCATTTTTCTAAGCATGGAGTCGGAACAGGTAGATAAGAAATACATTTTCAACCTGTCCATAGACATGGCGGCGACAATGGAAGACACCGGTTTGAGAGAAGAGCAACTGGAAGCACTTCAGGCAGCCTTGGATGCACTCAGTCCACAACAGCGTGAAGTGATCTACCTCAGGTATTATAAGAATTTGAGTGTTGATGAAACAGCAGCCGTACTGGAGATTAGTCATCAGACTGTTAAGAACGTAGCGTGTACTGCAATCGCCCGTTTGAGAAAGAACGAACTGCTGACAAAAGTATTCTTGCTGGCAATAGCTTGCCTATTTGTTGAACATATTGTATAAAGGAAACTATGGAAGAGAAAAATATGATTGATCTTTTAAAACGTGTCTCGTTAAAGGATGAAACATTTCATCTGAAAGCTGAGACATGGGAAGAAATATGCCGGAAAAGACAGGTTAAGGCACATAGGCAGTCACTGCGTCGCATATGCTATTCAATTGCCGCTTCGGTTGCCATTCTCATTTGCGTGGTCTCTGGGTTAAACTCAGGCGTAAGCTTCAAAAGCGACCATGAATTGCTTGCAATCCAACTGCCGGACGGCTCAAGCGTGGAGCTGGATGCAAACTCATCCATCCGTTATAATAAAATTCAATGGTGGTTCAACCGCCAGTTGAACTTAAACGGAAATGCCACATTTGATGTAACCAAAGGCAAGAACTTCATGGTGGTCACCCCGGCAGGTACAATCACTGTATTGGGAACCCGGTTTTTTGTATCCCAGAAAGAAAACAACCTGCATGTTGCATGTTTCGAAGGGGCTGTACGTGTGGAAACACCGTCAGACAAAGTGACGTTGCACCCTGGAGAACAAGTGGATTGTGACGATGCCGGCATGCAACAATCCGAAATCAAAAAAGAATCTCCGGAATATCTGGATTACACGGACGAACCTTTGGTCAATATCGTTCGGACGCTCGAAGAAATATACGGAGTACAAATCGTTAATGTCGAATTATGCGACGGATTGTTATTCTCCGGGTTAGTGTCGACGCATAACAAGAACGAAGCATTGGAAGTCGTGTTCGGGGCATGTAATCTGAAATATGTAGAAAAAAATAATCAATTGATCTTGAATCGTTAAGGCTATGAATAAGTTTGCCCTATCATTTCTGACAGCTATGTTGCTATGCTTGTGCCCGATAGAAGCACAAACAGGCCAGTCCAGGCGCTCCTTGACAGCCGTACTCAATGAATTGTCGGTCATGCATAAAACACGTATTTCTTTTAGCCCGAATCTTACGAATCAGATTTATCCCCCCAATATAAATATCAAAGGCGACCTCAACGAGGTGTTGAATAAAGTATTGGAAGGGACAAACCTTGCTTTCAAACACGTCAATCAGCGATACTATTATATATATTGGCAGGAGCTTCCCAAAGCTGTGACAAAACCCGTCGTAAAAAAACAGCCGCCGGAACCTCCCAAAGATACGGCAAAACTCCATATGCCCCTCTCCCAGATAAACGGCATTCCATTGACGCATACCGCAATGCCGCCCCAATTGCCTTTAGCCCTACTGCCATTGCCTTCGAGAGAAATACCCGTGCCGAAATTTGCGATTAAGACAAACCTGTTGTACGATGCCACGGCAACGCTTAATTGGGGCGTAGAGTTTAGATTGGGAAAGTCCTTGACGCTTGACGTATCCGGAAATTATAATTACTGGACATACCCCGATAACCGGAAAATGAAGCATTGGCTCATTCAACCCGAACTTCGTTTCTGGAACTGCGCCAGCTTCAATGGCAGATTTTGGGGAATTCATACGCATTATGCCCAATACAACTGGGGAGGAATCGCCCCTGCTAAAAAATACCGTTACGAAGGATGGCTCGCCGGAGGCGGCATTAGTTACGGTTATCACTGGATTCTCGGAAAACGATGGGAATTGGAAGCCGAAATAGGTGTCGGATATGCATATTTAAAATACGACAAGTTCAGATGTAACCATTGTGGAGAGAAAATGAATTCCGGCAATAAACACTATTTCGGTCCTACCAAAGCAGCTGTTAGTCTCATATTCTTAGTGAAGTAAAACAGCAAAAATCCCTTTACTACGCAAAAAAAACAAAAAAGAATATTTTTTCTATTTTCGTATAGTACCTTTTTCCATTTTTTGTCCCATATGCATGAGCCGTGTGAAGAATATCATCAAAAAACTGATGACTTCTTTACTGGAAGAAAATGTGTGAGGGGTTCTGTGTTGCTCTATATGCAATAGAAAGTAAGATGGAGCATCGACTAGACTGAATATGTATCTGGTTGCAAAGTTAAGAATTGTTTTTCAATTAGCTTTAAGAATGTTTCCAATTATACACAATTTAGACTGGCTAAACACGGCTTTTTCATTTAAGAAATATTGTCCATCGCTTGTTGTCGTAGCAAAAATCCTTACATTCGTGCGCAGCGATGCGGAAGCGGCTATAGGACTTTTTCTTCGGAAGTATGAAAATGTTACATGAGGATGTCGGGCGGAATATAGTAGAACAGCTCTGCATCCGCTCAGGAGATAGCTGTGGTACTACTTTCCAGGGCTACACCTTTCCCTGCGGATGGTGTAGCCATCGCCTCCAAAAGGTGTAGCCATCCGGGGGAAAAGGTGTAGCCCTGCCGGGTGGACGGTTTACTGACACCGGGGATTGATAAATGTTATTTGACAAGTAATCCCACATGTTATCTACGGATCAAACCGCGCCTGTTTTCTGGAAGGCTTGTGTAAGGTCAGAAGCTCATTCAGGCGGTTCCATGGGATGGGAAGGAAACCGGCAGAGACTTCTTCACGGTGCAGACGGTACAAACCTGTATTCAGGTGACGGGATTCCAAATGATACTCACTCCCGGTACGAATATGAAAAGAAGGGAATCAAAGTGATTCGACTCGGAAAAAAGACTACGTAACTTGTCACTTTCATTATTGAATACTAAAACTGAACACATAACTGATTATTTAAATGAAGAGGCAAAGATAAAAGGTAAAAGAAGACGAACACACACACAAGACCGAATGCTTACGCAATCTCCGGCAGGACAGCATAAAGCGTAAGGTTGAACGGGCGGCTAGGAACCTCGACACAATTCGAAGGATGGTGTTGGCACTGATTGCCGTTCGGAAGAACAGAAGGAAAAAAATATCAGATAAGCAAAAGGGTACGGCTGGGATAATAAGGGAGCTATCGGTAAGCTTCACTAACGTATCACTAAATAAAAATTCAAATGAAAAAGCCGTACAATTTAGACTGGTTAAAGCTCCGATACAATCAGATTCAGACGATTAATTACCTGATCATCGAAACTCTTCAGATACACCTGGGTGATACGTTCGGACGAATGTCCCAAACCTTCACTTATCACAGCAGTAGATGCCCCCTTATTTTTAGCTAGCGTTGCCCAGGTATGGCGCGCCACATAACCAGTCAGGGTTATATCCAGACCTGCCAACTTGCCGATCTTCTTCAGGCGACGGTTATAATAAAACAAAGACCTGCGATAAGCTTTATACAATATTTCTTCATCCGATTCTTCTTCATTCAAGTCATTGCATGACATCAAATCAGGAAATAAATACGGGTTTTCGTCCACAATATACTTGTCCATCAATCCTTGCAATGGTAGAATAATCTCTACCGAAACCAACGCCCCAGTCTTCTTCCGATGATAATAGATGGTTCCATTAACAATATTTTTACGCATCAAGTGTGCCAGATCCACAAAAGGAATTCCACGTAAATAGAAACTTGCCATAAACATATCTCTTGCAAACCCTAAATCCGGATGCGCATGTAGGTCCAGATCCACAATAGCCCGAATCTGTTCCGAGGTCAAGGCACGTTTAATCGTCTTACCGGGAGACACCTTGGTATTCTGGAATGGAGAGCCTTGTTGCGGAAGCTTAAAGATGCCATCTGACGCAGCCCTATGATATGCAGTCTTAAAATTACGCATATAGTAGGCTATTGTATTTTGTGAAACATTCCGTTGCTGCAAGTACAGCTCATAAGTACGTACAAACTGGGAATTGACATCCTTAAAAGAGATTTCTTCCGAACAACAAAAAGTCCTTAGAGAGTTCAGCGTCGATTGGTAAGCGCGTGCTATTCCGAACTTTCTAGAGTTCTTCTTCTCCTCTATCATCTGCTCCATATAAAGAAACAGATAATTACGACTGTTGCAATGCCTGAACCATATTGCAATATCATCCGCCGTATAGAGCGATGTTCCAAGCGCGGCAATCCTGTTATTAATAGTATCCCGGATTGATTGCAAATGGCGATTCATTTCTCTTATCTTGTCACGGCGATAAGGCGAGCCAGGATGATACACCATACACTCCTGCTTCATGTCAAAATACTCAGGTTCGATTTTCAGTCCGGTACGCAGCATCCTGCGCTGTCCCATGTGGATAAACTGAATAACCAACGGATACTTCCCGCTTTTGGTTACTCTACATACATTCAATTTCGCTTTTATCGTTGCCATATATTCATATATTAAAAAACGTTGGCAAAAATATAGCATGGCAGCGTATCCGGAAAATCTGGCTAAGAATATATAACAGTCATAAACAAACAAATGAGGTTCGTATCGAATTTCACGGTGTCTTCCTCAACTTGATATCAACTCTATCTCATCTCCCCTTCTACATCCGTAAAAAGAGTATTTATTATAGATATGCTATATTCGAGAATAAATTGAATGAAATATTTGAGAGAAAAAATAAAATCTTTTAGTTCTTTTACATTTATCTTTCTCCCATTTCTAATCCTCCCCCTTTCTACTAAAGCAGTTCCACCACCCGGCATAGGACCATTTCCATGGAAATAATCATTGTCATGACAAGGCCATCCCGATTTACTGGTTATATTCCTCGTCCGTCACCCCGCGCAGCTGCACCACATGGTCTTTCACGGCATGTTCGGTGACCGTCATGCAATAGATTCTTTTGTCGGGGGCGGCCCCGTTCCAGTGGCGCACGTTGGGAGGAGTGACAATGACGTCGCCCTTGCGGATAACTCTTTTCTCCGTTCCCTCCTCCTGATAGAAGCCCTCGCCATCGAGTACAAGTAAAGTTTGCTCGGCGTCGGGGTGATAGTGCCAGAAGTTGCGGCTTCCCTTTTCAAACAGGAAGTGGACAATCATTGTCTCGCCCGAATTTTTCAGCATGGAGATCCTTACCTCTCCGGTGTTGTTGGCCGAAGGGGCATGTTCCTCCAAGGGAAAGATAGCCGCCTGACGGCTGGCGCAACCGGCAAGCAACGCTGCCAGAATGACTATAAGTGATATTTTCTTTTTCATGATTCCGCTTTATTAAACTATATACTATAATTTTTTTCCCAATTGATAAGCCTTGTCGGCAAAAGACGTGTTCTTCACCTCACCGGCCGTCCACATTCCCGGAGCGATTACCTGCCCCGCGTCTTTCCAGCCCATATAATCAACCAGCGTTTGATAATGAACTATCATCGGCTGCGCGTCTTTGGGCGAGCTGTTGGCATACGCCATAATAAAAGCCGCTTTCTTGCTGTCGCCTTTAATTTTTCCATTGATGGCATAAAAGCGGTCTACCACCTTCTTCAGTTGTGCGGAAAATCCGAAATAATACATCGGCGTTACGAACACCACCATATCCGCATCAACAATGTGCTGACGTACCAACCCGAAATCGTCTTTCAGCACACATGCGCCATTCATTCCGCAGGCATTGCAGCCTAAGCACCCTTCAATCTTGTGGGATGCGCAGTCGAACCGGAACACATCGTGTCCGCTCTCCGTCGCGCCCTTGATAAACCGGTCCGCAAGGAACGCCGTATTCCCATTCCGGCGCGGACTACCTGTCAAAACTACAATTTTCATTTTTTCTGTCTGATGTTTGATGTTCTCTTCCTGATGATCGCTGAACATGGATTCGGCTAAAGCGTCCACGCCCCACATGCTCCCGACGATACCGGCAACGGAGAGAAGAGATTTTTTTATGAATTTTCGTCGCTCCATGGTGACAGTTCTCTTTATATTATTCGCCTCTTTTGCCGATAGTCTTGCACTTCCCTATCCGTTCGCCGGTGCGCAGATAAGTGTAGGTGGGCATCTCGAAGAGGACGGGCTTCAGCTCGTCATAATCAATCTTTCCCGCCTCGTTCAGCACATCCTCGTCGGCATACGTGTCGATGATGGAGCAGATGAAGTTGTCGAAGTTGTTCAGCACATAGTTGTCTTCCACCTTGCACTCCATCACCACCGGGGCGTCTTTGATGACCGGCGTGCCGCCGTCGCCCATGAAATAGTCGAAGACTTTGCTCTTGTCTGTCTTTGCACCGCTCACCGTGCCCACATAGTCGGCATTGGGAAGCAACGCTTCGTCTACGATATTTACCGAGAACTTCATGTTCTCCTTGATTCCCTTGTTGGTGTAATGCTTCTGAAAGAGGCTCACCATAATGTGGTCGTGACACATGATGCCCACATGCCCTGCCAGCATCCAATTCACTTTTCCGTCTATCACCGTACCGACTACCACCGTCGGAGTTGGATAAAGCGCCAACACGCTGCCGATATTCTTCTTCATATTTTTATTCATTTGATTATCATTACTACCGCCGTTTGAGCAGGCTGAAAGCATTCCGAACAGGAACGCGAGAGTCAATGCTCCGGATATAAATTTTCTCATCGCGATTATTTGGTTACGGCAGATTTATACTCTTCATCAGTTACCGCCCCGCAATCCTGGTAAGTATTCAGAGAGGCTTTTGACGTAAAACCAACATGGGAGAATTGGCTGTCGGGCGCCGCGCCATGCCAATGAACAATCCCTGCCGGAATCTCCACGACATCACCGGGCTGCAACCGTCGGGCAGCCTTACCCTTTTCCTGATAATATCCCGTACCATTTGTACACAACAAGACCTGCCCGTATTTATGGGAATGCCAATTGTTCCGGGAACCGGGAGCGAACGTCACATTATATACCCTGCTATCGGATTCTTTCATGCTTGAAAGCTGCCGAGTCCAGGCAGCACCGGTAAATTGGTCGCTTGGTTCTCCCAAGCCGAACAAGGGTTCCTTGGCAACGGTTTCCGTCGCCACGTCCCTGATTACTTTCAGCGCCTTGAACGCTTTCGGGAATCCGATATAGGGCATACATTGTATCACCGCCGCCGTCACATCCTCCATACTGTTCCCGGCCTTCAGGTTTCCCGTCAGATGCGAACGCATTTGAGGTTCCATCTCCATCGTGGTGATGACACAGAAGGTCAGGAGTTCGCGTGTCTTCAAATCCAACCCTTTACGTGTCTGGAAATCCCCGAAATGAACTTCCGTGAGATAGCGCGCCACTGTTTCTTCCATCCCTCCGGGAAGTCCTTTCAGCATCTCCTTTATGCGGTCTCCGTATCGCGGTTCCTGAATGGCATAGCCCTTCTCGTAGCGGTTTTCCTCGGTCACCGTGCTTTGGCTCTCCAAAGGCAACGGGATATTCTCCTCTTCAAACACAGCGTTGATTGCGCCCAACGCATTGAGTGTTTTCGGGAAGCCGATATTGGAGGCACACTGATAGATTGCCTCGCGAAGCTCTATCGGGGTGACACCCACATTGAGAGCCGCCGCCGAGTGCGCCTTCAGTTGCGGCAACTGTTGCATGGTTGCCAACACGACACAGGTAATCAACTCGCGTGTCTTCGTATCCAGACTGCCGGTGCGGAAGATCTCTCCAAAGATATATTTCTGAAGAATCTCCATCATCTCGGGGTCCGAACCCTTTCCATTCAATGCTTCTCCGCCAAAGAGCGCGGCGAAGTTCTGTTTGCAAAGTTCAATTCTATCCATTGTTTTTTCTTTTTCCGGTGTCTTTCCGGTCTGCCCCACCATCGGAACGATGCCGACAAAAGAAAGACACACTATTGCTAATAAGTTTTTTTTCATTTGATTGTATATTTGGGAAATTAAATGATTTCGACATCTGTCTTTATACTTTTGAGAGCACCTTAACCGCAAAATATCCTCCAACAACCTGTATCAACATGCCGGGTAATGCAAGACGAAAATCCTGCACGCCTTCAATAAAGCTACCGGTCAGCCCCCACTCTACAGCACAACCTACAATCTGATAAGACAGCACGATGCCTATAAAGACAGGAATCGATATTTTCTTGAATTTGTAAGCCGCCAATCCCGCAGCCACGGATAACAATACGGACTTCGTAAGTATAACAGGCAGTGCGGCTACAGGCGGCATACCGAACAACAGGGAATTGATTAGCGGGGAGAGAATGGCTATCAGCAATCCTGTTTTCCAACCATATTTATAGGCTCCTACAAGCGTGAAGAAATAGATGGGCAATAGAATTTTTCCGCCGTCAGGTACAAGGTGACAAAGTTGAGGAAGTAGTAGATTGCCTACAATAAAAAGCGATGCGCCCCAATAAGTTTTAAGGTTACTGTAATCCAATGTTTGAAGTTTCAATGTTGTTGCTTCCATATTCATTTTGTTTTTAAAGATGATTACTGTTTATAGTTTGTTTAAAAGAACACATTTACAAGAAATCCGTTTACTAAGGCAAATAGCATGACGAATATCAGATAGATAATGAAATGCCGCATGCCAAGCACAATCTTGACAGCACCGAGGTTGGTGATTTTGGTTGCAGGGCCTGTAATCATGAATGCCGTTGCCGACCCCAAACTCATGCCGTGCTCCAGCCAGGCCGCAAGAAGCGGTATCGTACCCCCTCCACACATATAGAGAGGAACGCCAACGGTTGCCGCCATTAGAAGGCCGAATCCCCTGTTCCCGCCACCAAACAGGGTTGCAAACGAATCGGCAGGCACATAACGTTGGAAAATCGCAGCCAGCACGATGCCGATTAGAAAATATAACCCCGTGGCTTTCATGTTCCGCCATACATTCTTCGCGAACCGGATGAATGGATTAGGGTGTATGTCTCTGCTTGCCGGCTCTTGAAACCCTTCAAAATTGAAGAAGGATTTCCGCTTGAAGAACCAATGCACCAGAAGCCCTGCCAAGATGCCGCACAGGAAACAGCTTGCAATGCGAATAACCAGTATGGTATGCCCCAATGCGGCACTGTACATGATGAGCTGGGGATTGAGAAGGATGGAACTCATCATGAATGCGGCAAGCCAGTCTTCCCTTACGCCTTTTCCGGAGAAAGAAGCGGCTATAGGTATGGTGCCGTACATACACAGAGGCGACAGGATGCCTATGACGGCAGCCGGAACCAAGCCCCAAATGCCAAGATTCTTGCGGCTGACTGCATCCATAAGGGAGTGTATCCTTGCCTTCCCGAAGACCGAAATAGCCGAGCCGATGAGAATGCCTATCACCCAATACCAGACGATTTGGTTAAACTGGATATCGAAGTAATACCAAAGATAAATCCCCTCTCTCCTTACAATCTCAAACATCCTAATCTATGCTTACCAATTGATATTCCAGCTTGCCAAGTCCCAATTCCGCGGCATGGGTAGGACACAATTTCCCGTTCCTGCTGCTTATCCGGTTTCTTAAATCGGCGCCATCCGAAGCATTATCCACCAAATCAAGGCAGGCTTTATCCAATGCCACCGGATCGAGGGAGGCAAGGATGCCTATATCGGCCATTGTCGGTTCTGACGGATGGGCATCGCAGTCGCAATCCACAGACAATCGGTTCATCACGTTGATGTAAATGAAATTCTCGCTTCCGGCGTAGTCTACAATGGACTTCGCAGCTTCGGCCATGGATTCAAGAAAGGCATTCTGACTGCCCGAAAAGCCGGACCAGCTTGTGCCGCCACTGTGGATATTACTCTTGCCTTGTGAAGAAGCATAGCCGATGGACATGTTCTTCAAAGCGCCTCCGTAGCCTGCCATGGCGTGCCCCTTGAAGTGAGAAAGTACCACGTGGAATTGATAGTCGGCAAAATGAGCGCCGACACGGTTATTTCTGTTTACCAGGTGAGACCCGCTTCTGACGGGAATATCCATACTGCCGTTCTCGTCCATGATGACCACGGTGGCAATCTCGGTGTATCCGCGGTCGCGCGCCACTTGATAGTGCAAGGCTGTACTGGAGCGGCTGCCGCCATAGGCTGTGTTACATTCTATGATGTCTCCATTGACGGCATCCACAAGAGGTCTTATGAAAGCCGGCCGCAGATAGTTGGAATTGGTTCCCTCTCCCGTACTGATTTTCACTCCCACCTTTTGTCCTGCGGAAGGTTTTCTTCCCAGCCTTTCATAGATGGCCATGAGTCCCTCGGAAGAGATGTCGGTGGTCATATAAACAACCGAAGTGGCGGAATCAGAAGGGACGATTCCTTCGGCAGGTGGCGTTTGGCCGCTATCATTGGATGGCTCATCACTGCCACAAGCGACAAGTAATGCCAACACCAGGGCAAATGAAAGAGAGATAACTTTATAAGCCCGTCTTCGCACAAATAAATCTGATAGATAGTTCATATTATACTTATTTTTCTGTTTTCATTTTCAGGAATATCCGCGGCATACTTGCCGGATCGAGGGCGTACATATCCACCAGGTCGAGGTGCTTCACCATGTGCAACGTACCCGTCTTGTACTTTTGGAAATGCGCCGTCTTGACGTGATGCCGATAGGCTTCCGGCGAAGCATAGATTTCGAGGATGCGGATTTGAGTAGAGTCACGCTTCATCTGCATGGGATAGATACAAATGACTCCCGATTCCTCCTTGACTGACGTCGCTCCCACGGTATAGGCATATTCCAAATACTCCTTTAAATACTGCGGATGCACTTCGATTTCAGAAATACGGACCAACATACCGTCTGCCGGGGCAGATGGCTCCGTTTGGGCTGATAATTGGAATGATGTAATCAAAACTAATAAAAAGATTAAAAGATACTTTCTCATACGACTATGGTTTTTCAAATTTCACTGCCATATCACCGGCCACACTCAACGTTTCGATGCCATTGCTTCCACCGCCGGGCGCAGGCTGTTCGGGGTCTTCGCCGGGAGTGGGCTCAACCGGCACTTCGGGTTCTTCGGGAGGGAGCAGATTGTCGTCCGAGCCTCCACATGCCGCCAGCGACACCATCGCCAGCAGCATGAACGGGATAAGTAAGAATCGTTTCATATATCAGTGTTTTTTTCCGATACAAAAGTACAACGCTTTTTGCGGGCGGGCGATAGACGGATTACCGAAGAAAAGACCAATTTTACGGATTCGGGAAGACGGGGATAGAGTGAAGCGGGATAGAGCAAATAAATGTTGCATCCTTTGCGAAGTACCGGATAAAACGTATCTTTGCATACGGAACTCTAAAACAACAAGATTATGAGATACTTAAATCCCAAAGCGGACCTGACATTCAAGCATGTGTTCGGCGAGCATCCCGACCTGGTGATGAGCCTGCTGAACGCTTTGCTTCCGCTCGATGCCGGGCAGGCAGTTCATCGTGGAGATGCAGATGATATGGTCGCCGGAATTTGAGTGTAGTGTGTCGCTCCACGATTCAGAAGCTTGTGTTTATCAAATCGGTGCCAAACGGCCTGCACCTGATATTCGTGGAGTTGCCCAAGTTCAATCCGCAGGCTTATAACAAAAGGAAGATGCAGGTGCTGTGGCTCCGTTATCTAACCGAAATCAAAGAGCAAGCGTGCGAAGTGCCTGCCGACTTGCAGGAGAATCCCGAAGTGAAGAAAGCCATCGCCGCATTGGAAGAAGCGCAGAAACAGAGAATGCAAAAAGGAATGAAACAAAAGGAAATAGAAGTTGCCCGAAAGATGAAGTCGGAAGGATTGCCGACCGACACATTTCCAAGTATACCGGCCTTTTCGCTGACGAAATAGCCAAAATCTAAAGCGGTAGCCTTTCCCCTACAGGAACCGATACAAAAGAACTCCTCCAGGTGCCCCGCCCTTTGCGGACAGCCTCCGGAGGAGTTCTTTGTTTCAGCGATACTTATTCTAAAGCGTGCAGTCATTAGGCAATTCTTATTCTCTGCCGAGTCTTTTGCAAATGTTTTTGCATCAAGGCTTTCATATCATTCGTTTTTGCCTCTTTCCCTACACGTATGCCCCTCTGTATGGAAGATATATTGCGTTGGCAAAGGATGAAGAACATCCGCTGCGACAGTTTATTGTGTCAGAGATTAGCAAGCCATTTTTTGCCTGATTTGGTATGAGACCAACAGACCAATGCAACTCCCACAACACTCGTAATTAAAAATATAGCAGTCAATGTATCCATATCTTTTTTATTTTAAAATCCGATTAGCAAAATTAGCAAACATATAAGTTGAAAAAATACCGGAAATGATGGTAACCCAATTAATCTCATTGGAAATATTGGTAAATAAAGGAGTAATGCTACCTAAAACAAGGGCTGCAAATATCAATTTGGATATATCAAAGAAATACCCGGCAAGTTTCTCACGCCTGGTCTTGTCATTTTCCTTTATTGCTTTCTTTTCCTCTTGTTGTTCACTCCAGTTTCCCATATGATTGATATTATATGTGCAAAGGAAACAAATATCTATCAAATAAGCAAACCATTAATCATATTTCAATTTCAATTTAGAATATATTACTAAACAACCCGTCGCACAGCAGGCTATCTATCTCCATCCTTTTTGTGTGATATTGGAGTCCGTTGTCCTCGCCCCATTCCATGACGGCTTCTCCGATGAGGGACAATTCCACCATACGGACGGATATTCTGCCGGAGCGTGTGGACATGGCGTGTCTCCGGAGTCTTTGCAGATATTCATGTCCCATTCTTTGCGAAGTACCGGATAAAACGTATCTTTGCATACGGAACTCTAAAACAACAAGATTATGAGATACTTAAATCCCAAAGCTGACCTGACATTCAAGCGTGTGTTCGGCGAGCATCCCGACCTGGTGATGAGCCTGCTGAACGCTTTGCTTCCGCTCGATGCCGGGCAGGAGATTACCGATATAGAATACCTTCCCGCCGAGATGGTGCCGGACAATCCGCTGCGGAAGAACAGCATCGTCGATGTGCGCTGCCGCGACAAGGCGGGCAGGCAGTTCATCGTGGAGATGCAGATGATATGGTCGCCGGAATTCAGGCAACGGGTGCTGTTCAACGCTTCCAAGGCGTATGTGCGGCAGATAGGCACGGGAGAGCAATATGAACTGCTGCAGCCTGTGTATTCGCTCAATCTGGTGAACGAGGTCTTCGAGCCGTCATTGGAAGGGTTCTACCACTACTACCGCCTGGTACATGCCGAACATACCGAAAAGGTGATAGACGGCCTGCACCTGATATTCGTGGAGTTGCCTAAGTTCAATCCACATACTTATAGTGAGAAGAAAATGCAGGTGCTATGGCTTCGGTATCTGACAGAGATTAATGAACAGACTCGTGAAGTGCCTGAGGAACTGATGGAGAATCCCGAAGTGAAGAAAGCAGTCACAGCATTGGAGGAGTCTGCATTCACCGAAGCGCAGTTGTTGGGGTATGAGAAGTTCTGGGACATCATCAGTGTGGAAAAGACGCTGTTCAACGGTGCGAAACGCAGTGGATTGGAAGAAGGAATGGAAAAAGGATTGAAAGAAGGAATGAAAGAAGGAATGAAAAAAGGAATAAAACAAGAGAAAATAGACGTTGCCCGAAAGATGAAAGCCAAAGGCTTCCCTATGGATGATATATCAGAGTGTACCGGCCTTTCCGCCGACGAAATAGCCAAAATCTAAAGCGGTAGCCTTCCTCCTACAGGAACCGATACAAAAGAACTCCCCCGGATGTCCCGTCCTTTACGGACGGCCTTCGGGGGAGTTCTTCACTTCGGCGATATTTATTCTAAAGATACATTCGATTCCAGGAAAACTGCCA
>NZ_CBVI010000065.1 GCF_000513195.1 Bacteroides timonensis
TTGCGCAGGGAGTTTTCGGGGGCGCCGGAGGGCGCGATAATTCCTTACAATCTCCCGATTCGATAAGCCCTGCCGCTGATGCGTTTCCGCATGGAACAGAGAGAGAGGCGAATCGGAAGATTCTTATGCGACGGGCGGGTAAATCTTCTGTTAATGCCATAAAAAATATCGTCGACACGCTTCGCGGGGATTCGTTTTTAATAGATGAATAATTTTAATAGATAAATAAGTCGAGTAAGCAAGGGGAATCTCACCCCAAGCTTCTCACAGAACCGTACGTGACAATCTCCCGTCATACGGCTCTTCTTATTCAACCAGTATCCAATTTCCGCATGCCCGGGATAACTCCCCATTCCCAATGCACAAACATGGAAGGTTCGCGTTGGGCAATGCCACTCAACCAGTAATATGCCTTATTTGCATTCCCATGAAACCGTTTGTATTTGCGACGAGCCCAGCGAGCCAAATACCAGTTCAGATAATCCAAGTGTCGTTTCAATATGGAAGGATTATACTTACCATAATAATGTATCCAACCACGGACAATAGGATTGATATAAGCGGCTATTTGTTCAAGACGCAAACAAGGATACGGTCGAAAGTTCCAACTACGGATATGTTCATTCAGTCGTTGTTTTGACTTCTTACCAATAGCAGGAACAAAACCTGTGAATACAGCACCCTTCCTATCACGGCACCCACGAGGACGGAACGTATAACCAAGAAAATCAAAAGAGATAACCGGATAATCTAGGCGATTACGATTACTCTTGCAATAGACAATCTTGGTCTTTTCCAAGTTCAGGGACAAACCGCAGCAAGCAAAACGGTAGGTAATGGACTCACGTAAACGCTCAGCTTCTTCATAGCTACGACAATGGCAAACACAGTGAGTAGAGCAGGGGAACTTCCCCCCTGCGCCCTCTCAGAACCGGACGGGAACCTCTCAGCTCATCCGGCTCCCATTACCCAGCCGTAGGCAATACTCCATAGCGCCAATGCGCAAACATATTCTTGTCACGTCGCGCTATTCTACCCAACCAATATTCGGCTCGCCGTCGATGATTGAGTTTCTTATATTTACGCCGAACCCACTTTATCAGACATTGATTGATATACCTCAGTGAATATATCAGCTCTGACTTATAAAAGTGTCCGTAATAAGAAATCCAACCTTGTATCTGAGAGTTGAATATATCCGCCAAATCATTCAGACTTTCCCATACTTTCAGTTGTAGCTTCCAGCTCCTCACCTCTTCCTTCATAGATTTGATGGCTTTAGTAGACATGGCAGGAAGGAAATTTAGGAAAATGCTCCCATGCTTATTCTTTGCCAGTCGGGGACGAAATGTATAACCGAGAAAGTCAAAACTGATTTCCGAGTGCTCTTCCGTACGGTCAGCATCCTTACAGTACACGATTCGAGTTTTCTCTTCATTCAGCTCTAAACCGAACAAACGAAAACGCTCACGGAGCACTGATTTCATATACATAGCTTGCTGATAGCTTTTACAATGTAACACTCCATCATCAGCGTAGCGTTCCCACCATGCTTTGGGGTATTCCTTTGTCATAAAGCTGTCAAAAGCGTAATGCAAAAAACAAGTTCGCCAAAACCGGACTAATCACACCGCCTTGCGGGGTGCCGGAAGTACGGGGTTGTAACGTGCCGTCCTCTAACTGGAAGGGAGTAGTCAGCCAACGTTTCACATACAGAAGTATCCATTTATACGGTGTGTGCCGACGAACCATCTCTAACAGATAGTCATGACGGATATTATCAAACAATCCCTTGATGTCATATTCAAGCACCCAATCTCGATACCAGCACCGCTTACGGGTGACAGATAAAGCTTGAATGGCTGACTTGCCAGGGCGATAACCATAGGAATCTTCAAGAAAGAGTGGCTCCACGCAGGGCTCAAAGTACAGCTTGGCTGTCATTTGGGCGATTCGGTCTTCCACCGTAGGAATACCAAGTACACGTGTTCCGCCATTCTTCTTAGGGATAGATACAGCTTTTACAGGTTGAGGGAAATAGCTGCCAGAGGACATTCTATTCCAGATTTTATAAAGATTGTTTTTCAAATCCTTCTCAAAGTCTTCAATGGATTGTTCATCTACGCCAGAACTCCCTTTGTTTGCCTTGACTCGCTCATAGGCGGTGTAGACCGTCCATTTGGAGATTTCGTAGGGCTTTGTTTCTTTCATAAGTTCCTCCTTATTTACTAAGTTGTCTCATAATTAAAACGGATAATTTAAATTCTTCGCTCCATTCCCATTACAGGAACTTCTACGCTACTACAATTCAATCTGCCCCTATGGCTGCATCGGTACTCTCTTCTTGCGGGGCTGCCGCTTGAAGTACTCCCTTATCATCAGCCCGTAGGTTCCAACGTTCCGTACAAACGCCTGTATCAAGGTCATGCCTCCTCGGTGCCGCCCACCGCATAGCCAGTAAACAGGTAACCGCTATACTTATCCCGAGTTAACGACAACCCCTCGGTTTTGATGGATTTACTACGCTTTCGACACGTTCGTAAGAGGTTCACATGCTCATTCATCTCCTTGACACTCATCTGACAGTTCAAACTGCCTTTTCTCTAACGCTCAATACCATGACTTTTGACCACAGCACCTTAGAGTGATTTGAAACCGCTACCTGTATAGAGGTTCCGGTGGGCCTACCACCATCATCTGCACAGCATTGCTTGAAACACCTCGTTGTTAACTCGGAGCTTCGCGCATTCGTTGCGCCCTATCATCGGCATAACGCTCGAAGCGGATGTGGGGATGATTAAGAGTCATCCATTTGTCAAATACGTAATGAAGAAACAAGTTTGCAAGAACCGGACCTATCACACTGCCTTGGGG
>NZ_CBVI010000066.1 GCF_000513195.1 Bacteroides timonensis
GGCTGCGGGACTTAACGTACCAATCAGCGTAGCCATTGCTGAAGTGCACGCCGTAAGCGCTGTAGATGTTGCTCTCCGTACTCGACCAATAGAAGTCGTCGCCGAAAACGTCTGCGCTGCCACTACTCAATTTATTAAATTGAGTGTTCAAATTATTCTTTCCACTAGTACTCTGAATGCTATTATTTCCCCAGCAAATGTACTTCAATTCATTCAAATTAGGGAGATACCAACCGCTACTGCCGGAAGGGGCAGCTACTGTATTGCCATAATTGGAAGCGGCACTACCGGCATTGTCATTGTCCCAATTAGAAGAAGTACTCGCATCCTTCAAGGCTACTACAAGGCCATGAATGAAACCACCCTCCGATTTGTTGGTACTTTTTTCCGTAATAAAGCTGTTATCCACGCAATAGACTACACCGATGCAACCTTCGCTCGGAGGATTGCTTGCATCGCCGAGGCAGATGTTGCCGTCCGAATAATAGAAATCACCTACGGCAAGAGCACGTACTACGGCTGTATTAGCGCCGCTGTATGTCACATTCAGCCGCTTGTAATAGCCGGCGGACAAGGAAAGGCTGCTTTTTGAGTATTCGATGGTCTTGCCATCGGCAATATTAAACGCACCGCTGACGGTGGCACCGGAAGTACCTGCGGGGACGATGTAGCGGAAAGCGCCATTGTCCATGGGGCAAGGTTTAATCGTTGCTGCACCGCCGCCACTCGGAGTGAGGCTGAACGTGACAGCGCTGACGGGGGCGGAATACTCATAAGCATCGGCAGCTTCCGAAGTCTTGTACTTCTGCACCGGAAGGGAAATCTCTATCAAGGACATCGCGTGAGAGAATGTGAAAGAGAGGGACTTGCCGTTTACGGATGCAGCGTCAACTGATGCCGTCATCAGGTCGCAAGCGGTATAGTTGGCATACGTGCTTTGGTCGGTGACGGTGGCTACGGTGTTGTTGAAGGCTGTGACGATTGCGTCAACGCTTGTTTTATCGTTCATGCTCTCACTATAAGGATAGTAGGCAAAGTACGTTGCACCGGCATATTTATAGATTACGTTACCGTTCCACTTCTCACCGTCGTAAGTGAGCGGCACGTTCTTGCAGTCGGTAATTACGCTACCGTTCTTCACGGCAAACACGCCTATTTGGTCGTCTTTCACGAAGGTGGTGGTGTAACCGCTTTCCGAAGCGCGGGTTTGCGGAGTACCGGTTTGCGGAGTTCCGTCCGTGGAGGCGAAGCCGTCCGCACGGGCTGTAACGGTAAGCGTGGTGCCGTCGGTGGCGGCTACGGTCAGTTCGTCATCGTTGCTGCAACCGCACAGAACAACAGCGGACAACAGCGTAAATAAGGAGATATTCAATATATTCTTTTTCATATTTGGGATGTTTATAAATGATTATTAGGGATTGTTATTGTCTTCTTCACCAAGTACATCTTCAGCGTTGCCGTCTTGTGTCCAGCCGCCGCCACTATCGCCCGTGCCGGGGGTGACGGTTTGCGCATTGCCGGTTACTTCTTCGGAACCATCTGGCGACCATTGGGGAGAAGTGGAAACGCCCACTTCCAGATAGCCGTACTTCACGGTGATGTCATACGTATGTTGCTGTCCGCTCTGCAGGTTGGCTTCGGTGTTTTCCGGGGTATAATAATAGGTATTGTTGTCGGACAAGGTGATAGCTATGAACTTCTTGCCCTTCATATTCTGCGGAATGACGAGGGCGGCGTAGCTGGCAAGGGCGGTTGTTTCACCATCGGCCAGCTTATTGGCAACAGTTAACGTCTTGGCT
>NZ_CBVI010000067.1 GCF_000513195.1 Bacteroides timonensis
AGGGAGAATAGGGTGTTTCTCTTAGCTGCCGTTTGTCCGTTCATATCTTCTATCTTTCTTTAAAAGCTCGTCAAAAGTAAAGATAAAAATTCAGATTGCCGCACAAGCGGAACATCTTTTACGGGCAAAGGCGTAAAAATCTTCAATTTAGCGGAATCAGGAAGGAGGAAAATCAGAGCTATATCGTAGTTTCTTGTACACTTTCGAATAAAGAGTGCGGTTCCTTATCGCAGATTTCTTGCCTGTGTTTATCAAGTGCCATCATAATATTGTTCTGTCGATAATTTGTAATTTAGCCTGTGAAGGTTCATCATAGGCATTGCAAGTTGCAAGGTAATTTTTCAGCTCAGTAAAATCTGTACCATAGAGATTATCGCTGAACAGGTGTAATTTGGTCATAACATTGATATATGCCAACGGATCTTTATGGCGGGTAAGTTTACGCAACGCAAGAATATAATCTTCCCGAAACACAGTCGGAACGATGATTCTTGACTGGTCCGCACGGACAAATTCGGCATTCATCATCACACGGGCTATGCGGCCATTGCCATCATTGAATGGGTGTACCTCGCTAATCATGAACATCATGAATATAGCCTTTGCAAAAGGATCTGTAAGTGCCGAGTAATATTTGAATCCCTGCGACAAAGTGCCCTTTACTAACTGGAAATCGACAAATTCAGTCTGCCCGGCCCGGTTATTCCGCATCTTAAAGACACCGGGACTCATGTGTGGCCGCCCTTCAAGCAGCACAGTGTGCCTATGGCTCAATATGGAAAAAAGTTCATCCGGAGAAGTCGGGGTACGCATCATTTCAGCCCGGTTGGACAAAATCTTGAATGTGCCGAGAATATCATGCGAATCCTCATCACGTCTCGGCATCGGTATTCCTGAATCAACGATTTCTTTGGCTTCCTCAATATCAAATTCAGTTCCTTCTATGTAGTTTGAAAAATAACTTTCAAAGAATGAAAACAGGCGGAATGACTCTTCATCGGTATTCCGGTTGTTTCTGATGACAAAATACCTGTCTTTGATGGTGTCAAACAGGATTTCAAAGAGTTCCACCCGCTTTGCATCGAAAGGACTTCCGGTTGCACGAGCCTTTGCTGATTCCGTGGACAACACTTCCGCATCATGGGTTGACAACAATGCTGAGATTATGTTATTGATTTTAGCAAATTCATTAGTCATTCCCAATTCATTGGCCACTTCACGCAGTTCATCACGATATTCATTCAACCGGTCTTCACCGCCAGTTAGAAGCAGTTGTTCTAATTTTGTTTCAATAACTTCGATAGGAAGAACCCTTGATTCGTCTCCCGACTTCCGTGATACCTGCATATTCTCAAGCATATACCGAAATTCTCCGGATATGTGCATACCCATAAAAGGAATATCTTTGGCAATCGCTTGGGGACCCTTGGCAAAATTCAGAATGATGCCCGGCAAATCTGTGACACGACGGGTGGTAGAACTTGTCAAAAAGAAATCCCCGCTTGGGGTCGGGCGCATTTCTTTGGCACTCCTATGGCTGATTAAGGCATTGGGATAGCGATATGCCAGAATCTCCATGAGATTGCGGCGTACTATATTCTCCGGATTGTCTATAAGGTTACTGGTATATATACGGGGAGCTATTTTCCGTAGCTCTCCATTTTTCTCCTTGTTTGAAAGGACACGCGAAACATTCGGGTCAGATGAGCCGAATATGATTTCCTTTTGAGTATCTATTCTTATTGCCATACAAAAAACAACGATTAATGATGCGCAAAGGTACAATTTCTTGCGACTAAAACACTCATTCTGATAAAAAATTGAGTTTAATCATTGAATACCCGTGAAATTCCCGACATTGCACCTGCGGCAAACAGAGCGGAAGCAGATACTGATTTTATAAAATTCCTGCGATCCATAATGGTACGGTTTTAATCTTTTTGTTTGAACAGCCTCCGCGCATTGCCGCCCAGCATCCCCTCGGCATACGGCATCAGTTCCGCATCCTGATGCAGATAGCCTTTGATGCGTTTCAACACTCCGACCAACGCCGCATTGGGCACAAAGCCATAGTCGGAACCATACATCACGTGGTCGGGCGTGGTAATGGTGAGCAGCATTTTCAGCATATCGGGCGTGGGGCCGCCTGCCAAGTCATAATAGAGATTAGCCAAATTCCGGTCAACATCCACCTGACGCATCAGCCCTTGCTTGACGAGCAACGGTTGCGCAGCCCGAAGCCTCGGCAAGGCGATGGGCAGGAACGAACCACTGTGCGGCACCACGAACTTGATGTCGGGATAGCGCACCATGACGTTGTTTTCTATCATGTTGATTACCGCACGGGTGGTTTCCGCCGGATATTCATAGACGAAAATCGGTCCTCCGGTGAAAGTGTTTTCGGGACGTTGTGCCGGAGTATGCGGATGCAGAATGACTACTGCCTTGCGTGCATTCAGCACCTCCATCAGCGGATCCAGAGCCTTGTCGCCCAAATATTGTCCGCGACTGTTGGTAGCCAGTTTGATGCCGTCCGCATGAAGGGTATCAAGGGCATAGACGGCTTCGCGGATAGCAACCTGCACATCAGGCAGCGGCAACGAAGCGCAGAACAGGAACTTGCCCGGATATTCCGCCTTTGCACGGGCGGCTTCCTCATTGATGGAGCGGATGCAACGACGGCTTTCTTCCGCATCGCCGAAATAAGGTTGCGGAGAGGGCATGGAGAGCACGGCACAGTCAATGCCTGCCTCCTGCATGAAAGCCAGATGCTTTTCCACACTCCACTCCGGAAGCGGATAGCCGTCTTCCAACTCCGCGCCATGCTGCCGGAGCAGTTGCATATAACTGTCCGTCACGATATGCGAGTGTACGTCCATCACCTTTTGCGCCATAGCGTTTGTGACAAAGAACCATGCCATGATTATGAATCCGTATTTCATGTTATTTGATTTTAGTGAGCCATTCGGCAAGTGAACTCTTATCGACGCGTCCGTTCAGTAATTTTCCGGTTTTCCATTCCATTTGCGGATATGCCTTGCGCAATGCTTTCTCACTGTTCGTCAGACTGCTGCCTCCGGAAGTGGCAAAGGGAACAACCGACTTGCCTTTGAAGTCGTAGCTTTCCAAGAATGTATTGATAATGGTAGGCGCAAGATCCCACCAAATGGGGAATCCTACAAAAACAGTCTCATACTGCCCCATGCCTGCAACCTTTGAGGCTATTGCCGGACGCGAAGACTTGTCTTTCATCTCCACCGAACTGCGGCTGTTCTTATTGTTCCAGTTCAAATCCGCAGAAGTATAAGGCTTCGCCGGTTGGATTTCATAGAGGTCGGCATCCATGGCTTGCGCCAGTTTTTGCGCCGCACTTTTCGTTGTACCAGTACAAGAAAAGTAAGCTACCAAAATCTTCTTTGCATTCACGTTTTTCTTGTTTTGTGCCGTTGCTCCCATCGTACAGACAAGAGCAAGTAGGGCTAATAATAATTTCTTCATATCTTTCCGCTTCTCGTTATTAGTGGTTATTTATTCTTCGTTGCTTCGGCGTACTCCTTGTCTGTAACGGGATTCAACCAAGCATTCTTATTCGTCTGCGGATTACATTCCACAGCCAAGTGGGAAAACCATGAATCGGGAGCTGCGCCATGCCAATGTTCTACACCTGGTGCTATTTCCACCACATCACCCGGGTTCAGTCGGCGAGCCGGCTTCCCTTTCTCCTGATAATAACCTACACCGCCTACGGCTATAAGAATCTGCCCTCCGGTGTGACTGTGCCAACTGTTGCGGCAACCCGGTTCGAAGGTGACATTATAGACAGGTACATTCAGGTTCTTGTTGGAGGTCAACGGAGCAAGCCATGACTTGCCCGTGAAATGTTGCTGGAATCCTACGTTTTCATTGCCGGTAGGAAATGCGCTGATGGTCGGTACTTCGTTTTTCATGTTCTGGGCGTTAAGACTGATGCCCACCGAAAAGGCAGCTATCAGCAGGAATAATGTTTTCTTCTTCATACATTCTTTAATTAAGGGTGAATTATATCATGGGATGTTCCCAAGACCCTTTGGTATCTACACCGGTCTTTGCAGCCAAGTTTTCCAAGAGAGCCATTTCCTCGCCCGTCAGGCTGATAGAGGCGGCTGCCACCGTTTCGGCGATGTATTTCGTCTTGGTCACACCGATGATGGGCAACGTGTGTTTGGCAATGGCCCATGCTATCGCTATCTGCGAAATCGTGGCTTTACGCCTTTCAGCCATCAGCCTCATAGCTGCGAGCAATAAGTCCACTTGCGGCAATATCTTGTTGTAGGTTTCGCCACGTCCGCTGCCTTGCGGCAAAGGATTGCCAGAATTGTATTTGCCCGTCAGCACGCCCTGCTCCAGCACCATGTAGGCGAAGAACACTATATCATTCTCCTTGCAGTAATCGAGGATTCCGGCTTCTTCCGATGACCGGTAAAGCAAGCTGAAATGATTCTGAACAGCAGAAACCTTAAACCCTTCGACCCCGAGAATCTCATTGGCACGTTTCAGCTCCGCAAGGTTATGATTGGATACACCCACGCTCTTTACTTTGCCGGTTTTCAAGAGAGTAATCAGTTCGGGAGTCCACCGCTCCACATCAGCAGGATTGTGAATCCAGTAAATGTCTATGTAATCCGTACCGAAACGCTTTAGTGATGCGTCGCACATCTGCTCCATAGAGTCACCGTACATTCCGGCTATCTGCGGAGTAAATTTAGTGGAGATAATCACCTCTTCACGGTTGTACTGTTTTGTGAAAGTGCCGAGAATTTCTTCCGATGCACCCATACCGTAAACGGTGGCTGTGTCCCACAGATTCAGACCATTCTTCATAGCCTCTTCAAACACGGGTTTCAAGTCTTCTGCCTCAAGATGATTCCCGAATACTTGGTCGCCACCGGCGGCACCCGTGCCCCACGACCATGTTCCTAATGCAATAGTTGGATACTTTTTCATTGTGATTTACCATATTATTTTTGATATTGCAAAATTAGGAGGTTTCAATCACTTGACTGCTATACCAATTACTGAACGATTGACCATTTTTACGGATTATTACCTCTGACATATTATATTCATAATAAATCCATTACCTTTGCCACAGAAACCAATTGGAGATAAAAAATGGAAGAGATTATAAGGATTGATACGATTCACCAATATAATGAATATATGGGAGTGGAGACGTTGCATCCACTAGTCAGCGTGGTAAATATGTCGGAATGCACGCCACGGGAATTTCACCGCATCAACTACGGGCTGTATTGCATCTTTCTGAAAAACGTGGCATGCGGTCCGTTGCGCTACGGCATCAACTACTACGACTATCAAGACGGGACAATTGTGGCAGTGGCCCCGGGACAGATTTTCGGAGTGGAAAGCAACGAACCTATCCAGCCCAAAGGATGGGCGTTGGTTTTTCATCCGGACTTACTCTATGGAACAGAATTGGGACGTACCTTGAAAGACTATACATTTTTCTCGTATGATGCCAATGAAGCCCTCCATATATCCGAGAAAGAGCGTGAAATCATTGAACAATGCTTCAACAATATTCTTATCGAGCTGAACAGGGAAATAGACGCGCACACCAACAGTCTTGTAGCCCGGAGCATAGGCATGCTGCTGGACTATTGCATGCGCTTTTATGACCGGCAGTTCATCACCCGGCATAGAGCGAACAGTGATATTTTGAGCCGTTTTGAGAATGTGCTCACCGACTACCTGCTTTCCGATCGTCCCCGCCAATTGGGTTTGCCTACCGTGTCTTATTGCGCAGATAAAGTTTTCCTATCGCCCAATTATTTCGGAGACTTAATAAAAAAAGAGACTGGAAAGACGGCACAAGAATACATTCAACTGAAAATAATAGACCGGGCTAAACAATTATTGGCGGAAGGCATACTGTCTGTTAATGAAATCGCTGAAGAACTGGGCTTTAAATATTCTACTCACTTCACCCGACTGTTTAAGAAAAGTGTCGGTATTTCTCCAACGGAATATCGGTTGAGCTGTTAGACAAGAAAATTATTTGTGTTAAAACACTCCATATACGGGCATTACCCTCTGCGACATGTCTGTAGCAGGGTATTTTTCTTATTAAAGAGAAAATAAATTCATCTCTAATTCCGCCAAGTTCTGGCTGTACTTGGTACACCGGAGATTGAGAACTTGCCATCAATATCAGTTACAGTTCCCAAAGAGGTGCCTTGCACTAATACTGATGCCCCTACAACAGGCTCTCCATCTTCCTCGGAAGTCACAACCCCCGAAACGGTAGATGTCTGAGCTGTTACAAAACCTATACTCATACAGAGACAGGTCAACAACAACATTAATTTTCTTTTCATAAATTCTCTCTTAAAATTAACCTATTAAAACTTGTTTCATTTCTAACACGCTGCAAAGGTATTTAACTTATTTAAATATCAAAAAGAAAAAGAGACAAATATATCTTACTTCTTTCCTTTTTAACGTTTTAATGTCTTTTGGATAGTTATTCGTTGTCATATAAATCATTTTATCGCATTTATATAGTAAACTATAAGATTATTGTACTTTCTCATTCTGCCGATAAAACAAAGCATTTCATAGATATTTTCTAGAAATACTGTATCAATATGTTATTCTACAGCCACATATTTTTACAATTATTATAAACCTGATGGCCGAAATATACTTGCACTGCCTACAAGTTCTGCCCACACGGAAATGCTCTCAGGTGAGGGTGACGGGTAGCAAAAGAGTAACACAACTACGTGCTTGCTCCAGGTTGTCATGGAGAAGTAACTAAGAAGACCGGGTAAAGATAATAAAAGGAGGAAAAAGCGAAAAATCATCTCTTTTCGGGAAATTGTAATATTTCTGACAGAAAAAGACCAAAAGAATATTTTTCTTTGCACTCCAAAACAGACTATATATGATATACAATAATGAAAGTGTCAGACGACAAGACCGCTTGCTGGAAGAAGCAAATGCATATACCTTGTTGAAAGATGGCGAATATGGGGTTCTCTCGTTACAAGAAGAAAGCGGCAAGGGAGCTTACGGCATTCCCGTCAATTTCGTTTGGGATGGAGAGAACTTCATCTACATACATTGTGCCCCCGAAGGGCATAAGCTTCGTTGCATCTCCAGGTGTCCTGAAGTATCATTCTGCGTTGTAGGGCAGACAAATGTGGTGGCTAACAAATTCACCACCGGTTATGAAAGCCTCGTGCTAACCTGCCACGCCCAAACCGGACTCTCTGCCGAAGAGCGCATGCACGCATTGAAACTGATTTTGCAAAAGTACTCGCCTAATGACCTGACGGTGGGGAACAAGTATGCCGAGAAATCTTTTCACCGTACGGAAGTCATCCGTTTACAGATAACGAGCTTTACGGGGAAGTGCAAGCGGGTACATTGATCATATCATAAGAAACAACAAGGACACTTCAAATATAAAGAACTGTTCCGCCAGCTGTTTCTTGCCAAAATAGGCATTTTACGGCAGTAAACGAATACCCTCCCAATCTTTTCCCCCACGAGAGAGGGCTTTGGGAGAAGCTTCTAATCATAAACTTCCATACCCTTTTGCGTAAATGTGATAATAGTCAAGACACTCGAATCAGCCTTTCTAATGAAACGAAGTTCCGCAAATCGGGGCTATGTATCAGGGTTCTTCTCCACGTTCACCGAAAATTCATAATGAGCGGCGGCACGTGTCTCTGTGTCCTGTCCCTCCGTCAGCCAGCCGGCAGTTCTCTGAATGGAGAACTTGTCACGTTCCATGTTGGTATAGAACAGATTTTCAGAGCAGCATTAAAGTCTTATATAGTGACAGAAATTCATCCTACTAAGGTATAAACCGATTTTTGAAACAGTACCAATATATCAAGTACAGCCAGTACTATGCGTGTTTCGTTCGTAGGAATGCAACAGCAAGAAGTTCCGATTAAGCAGGGCTTGATAAAAATCACTTTGAAGTCGGATGCCGAATTGCTGGACGAGGTAGTCGTGACGGCAATGGGTATTTCGCGTTCAGAAAAGACATTGGGATATTCCGCCACTACGGTGAAGAGTGACGAGATTATCAGTGCACGTACAACGAACGTTGCCAATGCACTTTCCGGCAAGGTGGCCGGCCTCCAGGTAAGTTCCACTTCATCTGATCCGGGTGCGGTAAGCAATATCGTTATCCGTGGTTTCAGTTCCATCAATGGTGACAACCAGCCGCTGTATGTAGTGGACGGAGTACCTTTGCAGAACAATATGTTCTCCGGTTCCGGCAAGAATGTGGCGACGGGCGGCATTGGCAATGTATCTTCGGAAGACATAGAGTCCATGACCGTGTTGAAAGGTGCCGCCGCCACCGCATTGTATGGTAGCCGTGCCGCCAACGGTGTCATCATCATTACCACAAAAACCGGCAAGAAGGGAGACGGCCGCAATTTTTCCATCAGCTATAATGGAAGCTTGCAGGCACGCCAAGTCTCTCTGTTGCCCGAAATGCAGAACGAGTTCGGACAAGGATGGAACGGTGGCCAGACATTCATCGAGAATGGTTCCTGGGGGCCTGCCCTTGACGGATCCATGCAAGTATATGGTCCTATCTGGAACCATCAGCAACTCATCCACGAGTATAGCGCCAAGAAAGACAATGTGAAAGATTTCTTTGATTTGGGCTGGTCTCAAAACCACAGCATTGCGCTGAGCGGCGTTTCCAGTGACAGCAAGATGAACTACTATCTTTCTTATTCTTACTCTGATGATGACGGTATCATGCCGAAAGACTATGATACCTTTGAACGTAACACCGTCGCTTTCCGTGGCAGTTATGATGCTGCCGAGTGGCTGAAGGTATCTTCTTCTCTTAACTTTGCACGCACGGCTACCGATGCCGTCGGCAGCTTTCAGGGAACTTCCGTCATCGACGGTGTATTTGAAATGCCGCGTGACATTTCCATTGTAGATATGAAGGATACCAGTTCGCCTTTCAATACTCCGGAAGCCTATTTCACTCCTTATGGTGTCACCAACCCTTATTGGGCGTTGGAGAACAACTACAACCATACGGCCTCCAAGCAGATTTATGGTAAGGTTCAGGCGGACATCAAACCTATCAAGGAATTGACGCTTTCTTACCGTATGGGATTTGACTACACGGACTATGACGTAAAGATTGGTTCTCCGCAGATTGCACTGGATGATGCCTTGATTGACGAGGATTATGGCTATGCACCTTCCAACATGAACCAGAGTGGATATGTATATGCACGTTATGGACGCCATTTGGAATTGAACCATGATTTCCTTGCCAACTATGCCGATAAGTTCCTAAATGATAAGCTCGATGTGAACGTGAATGCCGGTATCAACATGAACGAGCGCTCTTTTACCAGAATGACCGGACAGACGGATGATTTGACTTTCCATACCGGATTCTGGGATTTGAGCAACGGTGCCACGAAAACTACCCTTGGAGAAAACCAAAACAAGCGCCGCTTGGTGGGTCTCTTTGGAGATATTACTCTGGGCTGGGACGATATGGTTTATTTGAACCTGACTGCCCGTAACGACTGGTCTTCCACATTGCCCATCGACAAGAATAGTTTCTTCTATCCGGGCGCTACATTAAGCTGGATTTTCACAAGGCTTATTCCAGAAAACAAAGTGCTCAGTTTCGGTAAGTTGCGTCTGGCATACGGTAAAACGGGTAATGATGCTGACCCTTATCAGACAGGAGTCACCTACATTCAAGGTACAGCAAATGGCTATTATGGAAGTGGTGTAGCACAATTCCCGATGAATGGCGCAAATGCATTCCAGGCTTCCAACACGAAGGGCAGTTCTACGCTGAAACCGGAAATGACATCTGAATTTGAAGTCGGCTTGAACCTGCAGTTCTTCAACGGTCGCTTGGGGCTTGACGCCTCCTACTATAACCGTACTACAAACGACCAGATATTTACATTACCGGTTGACCCTTCAACGGGTTATAGCTACATGGTGACCAACTTCGGTAAAGTTCGCAACAGTGGCGTTGAGCTGGTATTGAATACGGTACCTGTCCAGACAAAAGACTTTCGCTGGAATTTAGACTTCAACTTTGCCAAGAACGACAATAAAGTCATAGAATTGCCCGAAAGCCTGGAGGGCGGCAGGGTTTCTATCTATAATTTTTCTGCAGGAAACGATGCAATCTATATGTATGCGGAAGAAGGCAAGGCGATGGGACAGTTCTATACTTATCTGCCCAAATATACGGAAGATGGACAGCCCATTGTGGATGCCAACGGTCAACCGGTATTGGGTACTGCGGTTGAAGATACCGGAAAGAATATGAACAACGACTGGACTGCCGGTGTAAACACGGCCTTTACCTACAAAGGCTTCACACTAAGTGCCGCGCTCGATATCCGCAAAGGCGGTTACATGTTCTCACGCACCAAGAACCTGATGCAGTTTACCGGCAACGGAATCGCCACCACTTACAACGGTCGCCGTCCGTTCGTCATTCCCAATTCCGTGGTGGACAATGGAGACGGCACTTATTCGGAGAACACTACACCTATCTACCAGTATAACGGCAGCTATCAGACTTACTTCAACGACTATGGATACGGTGCCGGTGGCGAAGCTTACTTGATTGACCGTTCTTTCGTTAAGTTGCGCAACATCAGCCTGACTTGGGATGTACCCAAGACTTGGGTACGTGCCATGTCATTGAGCGGTTTGGCACTGACCGTGTTCTGCAATAACGTATTCACATGGACGGCTTCGGACAATAATTTTGTCGATCCTGAATCAACCACCGTTTCCCAGGCTACTTACGGTGATTTGGCTACTCAGTTCGGTGAACTTTACACCAACCCGTCTTGCCGTACATTCGGATGCAGCCTTAGCGTTAAATTCTAAAAAACAGGAGAAATCAGATATGAAAAGAATATTGCTTATATCAACTATTACATTGAGTGTAGCTTTTGCTTCCTGCGACAGTTACTTAGACATCAATGAAGACCCGAACTCGCCTTCGGCAGACAACATCGAGACCGGTATGCTGATGCCGGCCATCGAAATGAACGTGGCAGCAAGCTACGGTGACTTCCTGCGCATTGCCGGCGGTTATCATGCACAGCAGTATGCCCAGCTGAACGGCACGAGCAATTATGTGGACTATTCACAGTTCAACATGTCCGCCACCCGCAGTAGCGGCACTTATACACAGTTCAACCAGAAGGCGCTGCTGAACCTGAAAACAGTGCGTGAGAAGTCGGAAGCAGCTGAAGATTGGGGGACTTATCTGGCTGCCACTATCTTGCGTGCTTTTGTTTATGAAGCTTTGGTGGACTGCTACGGTGAGGTGCCTTATACGGAAGCTCTCAATCCTGATAACCTTGCTCCGAAATATGATGATGGACAAGCGGTTTATGAAGGGGTAATTGCCGAGATAGATGCGGCCCTTGCCAACGTGTCAAGTTCAAGTCCGGTTTGTACCAACTTCCTTTATCCGTCTGCCACGGCAAGCCAATGGATACGGTTTGCCAATGCCCTGAAGCTGAAAATGCTGATGCGTATGGCTGACGTAAGGAATGTACAAACTGAAGTTGCCGCTTTGATTGCCGACAATAATTTCCCCACGGCTGACGTAAGCTATGTGGACTGCTGGAGTAATGAACCCGGACAGATGAATCCCTTCTACTCAGAGGAATTCAGTTCTGCTTGGGGATCTACCCAGACAAACGTTGCCGCCAATCTGGCCATCATCGGAACCATGCAGGTAAAAGATGCCGAGGACAACATCGTATATCAGGATCCGCGCCTCGCCGCATTCTTTGCACCGAACAGTACGGGAGCCTATATCGGCGGTATTTCCGGTACAAACTACCCCGGATCTACGAGCAGGTTGCAAGACTGGTGTCGTCCGGTAGTAAACTATAATTCTCCTGTTTGCCTGATATCAGTGGCCGAAGTAGAGTTCTTCATTGCTGAATACTATGCACGCTATGGAACGGAAACCGAGGCCGCCGCGCACTATGCCGCAGCAGTGGAAGCTTCGTTTGCATCGGCAGGTGTCAGTGGCGCCGCTGAATATGTAACCCGCTATCCCTACGACCACAGCAACTACAAGCAAAGCATCGGTCTTGCCAAATGGGTGGCACTGTCCGGTATCAACACCTTTGAGGCATGGTGCGAGATGCGCCGTCTGGACTATCCGACTTTTGGGACAGCCAAAGGCAGCGATTTCTATTCTGTGGGCGACGAAAACTCCTACAATGTATCGACGTATGTGCCCGGAACACTTTATACCCCTATTCAGGTATTCGGACAAGTGGGTGACAACAAGCTGCTGGAGCGTTATCCGTATGCAGAAAGCTCTTCTGCCCGTAACCCCAATACACCGGCATTTCCGGGTTATACGTCACCCGTATTTTGGGGCAAGTAATCTATCATTTCAATATGCATAAATTGAACAGAACAATGAAAAGTAAACTAATATATTTAATGATGATCGCGATGGTTGTTGTTTCGATGGCCGGTTGCGATGATGAAAGTACGGCAGGCATGACCCGCATCACGTACTATCCCGAACTGACGCTGGAAGGCGCGACGACTCTTTATCTGGATAAAGGGAATACTTTTGCCGACCCAGGATATACTGCCACACTGAATGGAGAGGATGTGACGGATGATGTAAAGGTGACATCCAATGTAAATACCGCCAACTCGGGCGTATATTCTATCAGCTATTCCATTACAAATGCTGACGGTTTTGCGTCCACCGCTTCACGCACAGTTATCGTTACTGATCCGACAGATGCAGTAGAAGGCGTTTATGACGTAGATCCGACAAGTTTTCGACTTCGTGCCGGTGCCCAAGTGGCATACGGAGGCAGTTATACTGTCTTGATATTGAACAAGGGTGACGGCACTTATAGCATTGACGACCTGCTGGCCGGATGGTATTGTGTACGTGCGAACTATGGCACAAGATATGCCATGCAGGGCACAATTACCGTTTCCGATGGTGTGGTGTCTTTAGTAAACAGCTATATAGACGGTTGGGGCGACTCCGCCACCAGCCTGACCGACGGAACATTTGACGCGGCTACCGGAACGATGGTCTACAACCTTGAGTACACTGATACTCCGATGAATTTTTATGTAACAATGTATAAGAGATAATGAGTATGAAAAGAGCAATATATGTATTGATGATGGTCGCAGGCCTTGCATTGACTTCCTGCGAAAAGGACGAGGTGGGTGGCACTGCCACTCAATCCTTGGCCGGAGAATGGGTAGTGACGGTAGATGCCGTGGATGCAAACGGAGAAACCGTGATTGAGGATCCCTTTGGCAGTGGGCATATTATGATGAACACCTATAATACGGCAGCCAATACGGCAACGGAAATGTGGGTGGATGATTTGACTAACTTCTGGGAGTTTAAGGTAAAAGTGAAAGCCGACACCCAAACATTGACTTTCGCCACTGAAGGTGCTGCACAGAATGCGGTTTATGACTGCAAGGTGACGATTGACGGAGGAAAAGTCTTGCTGAAAGCCGCCACTACCCCAAGTGGTATGCCGGCTGACAGCATTGTCTTCTACGTAGGTTTTGACGACGATGATAATCCCGCTGCATACGGATATGCCAAATACAAAGTGTCCGGCTACCGCTATACCGGTCTTGCCGCTGACAACTGATGAACTTGGACTTTCCCGGAGGATTTCTCTCCCCAATGAATAAGATGAAAGATTATAATAACAAATGCTCACTTTTGCACACATCATCTGTCTGAAGTTGAGATTTGCAATCAGTTTCTTACTCTAATTAAGAAACAACGCGGGACACCTTCGTGAGAAGTTGTCCCGTTTTCGTGTCATATAGTCCCTGATAATAGGTACGCCATCCGTAACAGGCTTGATACGGCACCCGTATTAGGCTTGATACGGCATCCGTATTAGACTTGATACGGCACCCGTATAAGACTTAATACGACACCCGTATAAATGCGAATACGGTAGGCGTATCAAAAGTGAATGCGCCTGCCGTACATCATGATGGGATGGAATGCCCCGTCTCGGCCTCTGTCCCTTGCTTGTTTATCCCAGCGGATTTTCTTCCAGGCCACCGTCCGGACCACCCGAAGTTCCGCCACCGCCTGCGGGAGCCGTACCGATGTAGATGGTCTTCTCCACCGAGCGCGGAGACTTCAACTGTTGCTTGCTATTGCCGCCATACTGCGTGGTGAGCTTCAACGTATAAGTGCCGTTGCCGAGGTTGGCGGGAATGATGAAAGTGACCTTCGACGGGTCGTTCATCACATAGAGATCGTCCGTAATCTTAGTGACGGTGCCGCCGGCGGACGTCAGCGTGATGCCTACCGCGGCATCCGTACCGGCTACCCTGATTTTGCTGCCCGTCAGCGTGAAGGCGCGCCCGGCAGTGGCGCTTGCATCCTGCGCACGGGTGGAAGCATCCGTCACGCCGCCGATATAGATGGCCGAGCCTTTCTCACCGATGATGTTGACGGTGGTGCGCTTGATGGCCTCGCGCAGTTCGGCACCCATCTGGAAGTTCACCGCGATGGAGTTCTTCTGCGGATTCCACTGCGAGTTCTCGATGACACCGTGGAAGACGGTGCTGGCATACGTGATGCCGTCGTTCACGTTGATGCCGCTCAGCAGCAGGCGTTTCACCACGCGGTTGCGCAGGGCAAAGACGTGCTGGATGGTTTCTTCGCGAAGACCGGAGTCTTCGGCTTTCATTTCGGCGATGATACGCGCTTCGTCGGCGGTGCCGTTGGAGACGGGGACGAGGATCATGTCTTCCTTGTTATCCACCGTAACAGCGTTGTCGGCCAACTGGCCGTTCATCTGATACTTGATTTCTTCTGCCATTGTTTTTGGTATTGATGTAAATGAATAAAAAGCCCTGCGCTTCTCCTCTCGCTGTCGGCAGGCAATGCCGACGGATGAAGAAGGCAGGGCGGTTAATTATTTTACGAAGGTAGGTGAATAGTGAAGTACTACGGGTATGTATTAGGGTAAAAAAAGTACAAATCCTACCTGCACATCAATTTCACAGCAAGAAGCCGGTAGCTTCCGGATATCCTCGTATCACTTATCCAACTTAACCAGTTCATATTTCTGGCTGCCAAGTCCCAGTTGCTCCGCATATTCCAGATTGTGCATTCCGTTGCGTGAGTCAATACGCTCGATAAGATGAATCTTTCCGTGATCCTCCGAATTGCGTACCATGTCGATGCATGCACGGTCCAAAGCAACCGGATCGAGAGAGGCCAGGATACCGATGTCACCCATCTTCGGATCTTCCGGTTTGGCTACGCAATCACAGTCAACGGACAGATTGTTGGCTACACTGATATACAGAATCTTATCCCCAGCATGGTCGATGATGGCTTTGGAAGCCTCCGCCATCGCTTCCTGGAAAATATCCTGATGAGGAAGATCATTCCATACATCCTTTTGGCTCAGAGTCTTTCCGGCAGAGTGAATCAACGCTTTTCCACGAGAGGAAGCAATGCCGATGGAAATATTCTTCAGCGCGCCGCCAAAGCCCGCCATAGGATGGCCTTTGAAATGCGACAATACCACTGTGAAGTCATAGTTCAAGAAGTTCTTTCCAACCAGATCTTCTTTCAGGTGCTTTCCACCCTTCACCGGCAGGGATACATCGCCGTCCACATCCATGATGTCCACCGGAGCAATGGCTGTAAAGCCGTGTTCCTCGGCAGCTTTCAGATTGTCTTTAGCATTGGTGCGTCCACCACCATAAGCCGTATTGCACTCTACGATAGTACCGTTCACTTTCTTGACCAACGCTCTAATAAGATTCGGATCAAGATGGTAGTTATTACCCGGCTCGCCCGTAGAAAGCTTGACGGCAACCTTGCCTTCAGCCTTGCGTCCAAGCGCTTCATAAATCTTCACCAAGTTCTCCGATGAGATTTCCTTGAAGAAATACACCTTAGGCAATTCCGCCTTTTCCGTTTGCTGCGCATTAGCACAATGTGTTCCTGCCAGCATACAAGCACATGCAGAAAGCGTCATAATCATCTTTTTCATTCTTCGTTATTCATTTAGAAATTAATATTCAGTCCTGCCATCACCGTAGCACGAGGCATCGGGTATCCGGCATTGATTTCATACTTTTGTGCAAGCAGGTTCTCTCCGCGCAACCACACGGCGACTCCTTTGGCTGCCCGATACGAGCCACGGATATTCCACAAGGTGAAGTTCTCTTTCACTTCAGGCGAGGTGGAAGTGTAAAGTCCCGCAAGGTGCTGCACACCGGTCGATAGCGACCAACGCCCCTGCGTGTAATTCACCCCGGCATAAAGTTTCTGTTCAGGCGCGGCAACCACCGGATTCTCCATGTGCAGGAAACTGTAATTGGCATCGACAGACCATGCCACGTTGATGCGGTAAGCTGTTTGCAGTTCAAATCCCGAATGGTAGATTTTACCGGAGTTCTGGTTCAGCCGTCCGCTGCCATTGGGGTTGGGCAAGGTCAGAATTAAGTTCTCACCGTCTATATAGAAAACGTTGATGCCGTATGACAACCGCCCGTCCAATAAGCGCTGCGACAAAGCCAGTTCATAATTCCACATACGTTCCGGAGCAAGGTCGGGATTCTGCGGAGGAAACATATACATCTCCCTGATAGTGGGATAACGGAACCCCTTACTTACAGAAGCCTTCAGTTCCATGGCACCCGGCAGGTGAAACGAAAGGCCGGCTTGCGGAACCCACTCCGTACCGATGCGCGAATGATGGTCGATACGTACCCCGGCATCGAATGTCAGCCAAGCGCCTACATCCTGACGGAAATCAACATATCCGGCTACTTCATTCTCGGCCTTATCCACAATATCGGAACGTTTTCCGTCCAGATATTTATTCCAGGCCTCGCCTCCGAAACGAAAGTAATCCGCACCCACCGTCAGCCGGTTGCCCTCAAAGAGCCGGGCACTCTGATACCACGATACCCCCATCATATTATCAAGCGAATTGAAACGATAGTCCAATGGTTCCTCCCCTTTCTTCGGATTGTAGCCGTCGTTTATCCAGTGCTTTCCCCAATTGTAGAAGAAACTCAGTGCGCCGGATGTCCGGTCGGAGTGGTTTTCGAGTGCAAAAGAGGTCATACCCCGCGTCACACGCTGGTCGGCATCCAGCAAAGGAGCAGTTACCGCGCCGGGTTGGGAAGCATTGAAATGCGTCAGGTTTATATCTGCCCGTACATTCCATACCTCTGAAAAATCATAGCCTAATTTGGCATAACCTCCGTACTGTTCGAAGTTCGTATCATGGCGGTGCCCGTCAGTACGATTGTACGAACCGCTGACAACGCTTGAGAAGCGTCCTTTACGAATGCGGTTCGTCACCTCTGTTTCCAACGTGTTGTAAGAACCGTAACCGATATTGACTCCGGTTTTTATACCGTCTTCCTGCATCCGGCGGGTAACGATGTTGATGACACCACCCATCGCATTCGAGCCGTAAAGCATGGAAGCAGGCCCCCGTAACACCTCCACACGCTCAGCCATCAACGACTGATAAGCGTCTGAAATAGGATGCCCGAACATGCCCATGTATTGCGGATGTCCGTCAATGAGGGCCATAAGCCGTCCGGAACCGCCACTGAGCCCACGCAACGAAATGCCTCCCGCCGCACCTCCTGAAACTCCATATCCCAGTACACCGCGGGCGGTAGTAAACAAACCGGGTATCTGTTCGGTAAGGATAGGCAACAGCGCAGGCTGATGGGCCTGTTCTATTCTTGCCCGGTTTATGACTGAAACAGTCTGTGACAAATGACGGACATCCGTCTCGTTACGAGTACCCGTAACGACCACTTCATCCAGTGAATAAGCCCTCTGAGGCGGAAGCGTATCTGAAACGATCTCCCGCATGTTGCCTGCGGCTATTCTCTGCGCCCTGCATATAACAGTAGAGAAGAGACCGACAGCGATTGCTGCCATAACAATAAATTGATTTCTCATCCTTTTTCTTTCTGATAGTTGATAGTCCCGTTTTCTCTTGTCGCTGACTTGTGTTTCTCTTGTCGCTGACTCGACATCGCCTTGTCGCTGACTCGGCACAGACTTGTCGAAGACGCGGGAAAACGGGTATGCCCGATATATCCTGAATTATTTAAACGAACGCTCGTAGATTCCTAAATAGTCTTCATCACTCAAAGGTAGCGGATCCGCTGTCAAATCACCACCCAAAACTTCATGGATATGCTTTGGCCAAGCCTTGATTTCCTCTTTTGTAATCCCCGCTTCGCTCATCTTCAAGTCCCTGCAGCCCACAGCCTCAATAAGGCTGTCAAGTGCCCGGATAAAGTCTTTTCCATCTTGAGGGTTTTCCACTCCCATCGCACGGGCCATTTTCTTCATAGGCTCTTCGGCTGCCTGCCGTTCAGCGAAGAAGTTGAAGTATTCATGGCTTATCATAATCAACCCCGCACCGTGCGCCAGCCCTTCATGATACGAACCCATCACATGCTCCATGGTGTGCTGCGAAGTGCAGAGCATATAGTAACCTGCCAGAGAGTTGGCAAGAGCCATATTGGCACGGGCTTCTTTATTGGCACCGTCCTGGCAGGCAACAGGCAGGTCCTTTGCAATCAGTTCTATCGCTTTCAATGCAAACATCTCACCCATCGGATGCTCTTTAGTGTTGATAACACTCTCGGCTGCATGAAAAAACGCATCCATCCCTTGATAGGCAGTGAACACGGGAGGAACACTCATCATCAAGTCCGAATCGACTACCGAGATTGTCGGAAACATGGAAATGTCGAACACGCCAGTCTTCTCCTTCAGTTCGTCATTGGAAATCACAGAGAACATATCCACTTCCGAGCCTGTCCCTGCACTGGTGGTAATGGCAACCAGCGGAGCGCCCGGATTCCTGAACGGCTGATGACCGCCCTTTGCCGAAAAGGCATAATCCCAAAGATCACCGTCATTCACCATCATCAGAGCGATGCATTTGCTTGCATCCATCACCGAACCGCCACCAAGGGCTACAACAAAGTCGCAACCATTCTCTTTAGCCATCCTTGCGCCGTCCATCACATTGTCCTTTGTAGGATTCGGGCGGATTTCATCAAAGAGTACGTGCTCCACATTCGCTTGATCAAGTTCATTCCTTACTGCCGCCAGATAACCGTATTTCTTGGTGCTTTGCCCGTTGGACGTTACGATCAGCGCCTTTTTGCCCGGCATCTGTTCCAAATGCAAGTTCTTTAACTGCCCTGCCCCGAAGAACACCTTCGTAGGCATATAAAATTGAAAATTGTACATGATATAATGTTTTAATTGGTTATTCAAATGAGTTTCAAATCATAAATTATCGGGTACAGAAAGCAACCTGTTATAAATCAACTGCCTCTCGTAGACATGCTTCCCCCTGAAATAATCGGAAAAGAACAAAAGTTGGAAACCGATGGAATTGCTCCAATAGTCATTATTATGAATGCCCGGACGCGCAATGTAATCATGCTTGATATTACGATTGACCATTTCCTGATGTAATCTCTCATTCGCAGAATAAAAGAAATCTTCAGTTCCACAATCCAGTATAATGGACAAGCCCGCCCCTATCAAATGTAACTGATTGATAATACAATGCTCTTTCCACAAATCGCTATTCTCTTTGTATGCACCAAGCACCTTTTTAAGTTCCCATTTATCCGGAAACGGACAGATATCCACTCCGCCACTTGTAGCCCCACATGCTCCAAATACATTCTGATGGTGGATGGCCAGCCACATGGCTCCATAGCCTCCCATGCTAAAACCCGTAATAGCCCGTCCTTTATTCTCCCTTCTGGTCTTGTAGTGGTTGTCTATATACTCTACCAGCTCTTCAGCCACATACGTTTCAAACTTTGATTCCGGATTTATTGGACTGTCCAGATACCAGGAAGCCTCTCCGTCGGGGCAAACGATAATCAACTCATACCGAGTGGCAAGTTCCGGCAATTCTGGATTTATTTTAAGCCATGCTTTATAATCCTCACTATATCCATGAAGCAGATATACCACCGGTAAACCGTTCCCCCCATTGTAACCGGCAGGAAGAATAACTATATTTTTTATATCTTTATTCATCGACCGGCTGCGAACAGTTATCGTGTCAATAGTCTGAGCTTGCAGCCATCCAAGGCTAAGAAACAAAACAAAGAATGTAAACGAGATCCTCCGCAGATCATTATATTTCCTGACTAAATAGCTCATGTTAGCAACATGGTTGTATTGATTCGTCAAATCAAATGTTCTTCGATATGCCTCCATCATTTTGCTGTCAAAAATGTATGGAGTTCCATCTTCAAGTCTATTACTCATAACGTAATTATAATACCTTGCTCTATAAAATTAATGCACCTCATTATCTATATATCTGATAACTCTTGCCGGATTACCTACCGCAACGGCATTGGCCGGAATATCATGTGTTACGACCGAGCCCGCACCGATAACGGCATTATCGCCTATAGTAACTCCCATCACGACCACCGAATTGCCGCCAATCCATACACTGTTACCGATAGTAATTGGCCGGGCAATACCAAGCAGTTGTTGCCGTCCTGCCGCTTCCATCGGGTGCGCCACAGCAAAAAGCCCCACATTCGGCCCTATCCACACATTATTACCGATGGTCACCGGTGCCATATCAAGAATCGTCACGTTATAGTTGGTCAGAAAACCATCACCCACGTGGATGTTCACACCCAAGTCACAAAGGAATCCGGGCTTAATACTCAAGTCCTTCCCTGCCGAACCGAACAATTCCCGTAGCACCTTGTCGCGTGCTTCAGTTTCGGTTACAGGCATTGCATTAAACTGTTGGCAAAGCGTAACGGCACGGGTGTGTATCTCGGCTATTTCACTATCGCCCATACGGTAACAGTTACCGTTCTTTAATTTTTCAATTTCTTTCATATTCCTATTTTGTTATTATCTACGGCAAAGGTACGGAGATAGAGGAAGCTCATGTTTTTCCCAAAAGTCATTTCCGACTTTTCCGAAACGTCATTCCATTTGCTCTGTCAAATAACACCGTCCTCATTTACCAATGAAGGGAACATGCGGGTAAAACATTATCAATGCTCTCTAATAATTGCGTTTAAACGCTATATGGTCATACGAGAAGAATCAAAGTATCATTCAATAACCACAAGCCTGCCATGCTTTTCCTAAATAAAAGGAAAGTTTAAGCCAAATCTTTCCTTTTATTTAGGAAACCTTTCACTTAACTTATGTCAGCACAAGGAAGAATGATAAGTAAAAGAGAAAATTTCATGTCCGGTTACATTCTAATATCCAAGTCAAAGTTCCCAATTCTATATCAAAGCCTTTTCCCTTTGCAGTAACTCCGCAACTTTTGTAGCAACGCAGATACAACAATTGGTGCACTCTGTGAATCCATACCGATAAACGATATTACCACAGATCACCGTTCCGTGCTTTTGTTTGAAATGGTCAAATAATTCTTTAGATAACGCAATGGCCTTTGCATTATCTTCGGGCAAACACATCCCAAGTGCCATAATACCTGCCGAGAAAGCACCACATGAACCTTCGTTGTACGAGCAACCCACGCCGCCACGAAAGCCTGCAGACAGAGCCATCAGTTCTTTATCACTGCGCTCGCAACCTATAGCCCGGCATATACCGACAAAAGTTGCTTGCGAACAAGAATATTTCTGGTCACGCAACGTTCTAACTTCCATCCTGACTTTCGTTATCAATTCACTCATTCCATCTGTAATATTATAAAATAAAAAAGCACCACCGGATTCTGTCCGATGATGCAAAGGTAAACCAGCATATAGGAACGCTGTTTTTTCAAAACGTCATTTTACACTTTTCCGAAACGTTATTTTATCCCCTTCCTTGAAAGACCCTTATTCAGCCAAAAGCTTGTTCAAACTCTCTATCCGGTACAGATAGACCTGTTTCAAATTCGAAACGGATAAATGAAAACTTGTAAAGGTGTCAAATCGTGCCGGATCCTGCCCCTGCCACAAATGTTCATCCGCAAGGGCCGATTTCCCGATAAGTGCCTCCCCCCGGTCAATGTCATCGGCCAAAGCCCTGAATCGGGGCTCCAATTCACGCCATCTCGCCTTCACCCGTTTCAAAAATTGAGAGTCCTGCAAAAGGCGATCATACCAAAGTGCCCGCCGGTTATAAATACTATCTCCGGTCAGCAGCACAACGTCCTTCCGGTTAAACCGAGAAGGACGTATATCACCGCCTTTATCCAAGCCAACGGATATAAAAGCCAGATCGAAATCCCATACGGGTCCCGCCTTCAGTAAACCATCCTTATCCTTGTGCATATAACAGCTTCTCGGGCCGTTGGGCTCCGCATTTTGTGTAAGTTCATGCACCAGCCACCAATCGACAAACGTGTCCAAATCCAAATATTTCTGGTAAAGCAAAGTCAAATCTGACAGCTCCTCACTATATAGAAGTTGCTCTATTTCATTCATATAATTCTCGATGAATGCCATCTGCCGTGAAGAAGGCTCCTCAGGTGATTTCACATTTACCGACAGATGCCTGAACTGGGTATCGATACGATATTTTTCATTCGGGTAATTATCCGCTTCTATCAGGAATCCGTCTTCTTTGTCAATATCTACCCACTCCTCGCCGATGCGTATCTGTTCACAAAGCAAATAACATCCCTGCAACTCTCCATTGACCACCACATCCACGAACCGGCTATCAGGTGTCCAATCCAGACAAGTCTGCTTGGCTATGTTTAGTGCCAAGCTGTTGCGGAGAAGACTATGATCCATAAAATTTGCCAGCAGCACCCATCGCCTGTTTTCAGTCATTCCCAGTAGTCCGCTTTTCTCTTCCAGCCTGATGGCAAAAGGTTTTTTCGGCTTGGTGAATGTAGAATGTCCCCTTGCCTTCACAGCCGCCTTGGAAGACTCATATACGGCACTGCCATCGGGCATGATAATGCGCAATGAACTGTTCTCCAACCAATAATCCCGCGATGTAATAGCCGTACTGTCCGCCGTGGTAATATAAATGATAGGTATGTCCGAAGCCCCAACTTGGGATATGCCTATAAATAGAGTAAAAGTGAAAACAAAAAATATCTTCTTCATAAATATATAATTCATTGTTTTTCTGGACTCTTATAGTTCTCCTTATTATACAGCACGAGTAGGTATGACTGAAGGTGGAAAACCGAACTCTTTCTTAAAGGCAGTAGAAAAGTGCGACAAATTCTTGAAACCTACCTCCAAATAGACATCGGCAGGTTTCCGCCCCAGCCTGTCCATCATATCCATCGCTTCCTCCAACCGCCGTTTCACAATCCAGCGGCTTGGAGTCATGTGAAACACTTGCGCAAAGTCTTTTTTGAATGCCGAAAGACTGCGGCCGGTATAATGGGCAAATTCCTCAACAGAAAGATCGCTTTTGTAGTTCTTGTTCATAAAATCCTCTAAATTGATTTTCCATGGTTCAGCAAAATCAAACAGCACGGAACCCAGTTCCGGCTTGAGTTGCAGAAGCGTAAAAACAGCCTCCTTCAACTTAGCCTCCATTAATTCCTTCGACGGATATTGCTGTGCGTCGAAATATTGTTCCAAAGAAGTGAAAAGACCGTTCAGAAAAGGATGCTTCTCCAGCATCACGTAAGTCGATCTTGCTATTGCAGGATTATTCACCAATGGTACAGTTATCTGATATTCATTCAGAAGCTGTTTCAAAAAAGGCGTCTTCAATTGCAGGAATAATCCTTTGAAAGGTTCCCCGTTCTTCGACGGTTGTTTGATTTTACGCACCATGTGGTTACGCTTGATAAAAAAGGCATCCCCTTTCTTCAGATGGTGCTTTTTCTCAGGTGTGACTAAGTCCATCTCTCCCGAACAAAGATAAACCAACATGTGTTCCGACACCATTTCTTCACACCACTTGTCTTTCTCCACCATGCAGCAGAAGAAGGTATCCATATAATCGTAAACTACTATACCCGGTTCCATATATTTCTACTATTTAATTGATTAACAAAAATATTATTTTATTGCAAGACAGGCTGCTAATACCTCCACCAAGTACTGGTACATGTTTCCCCAGGCACAATCCGTTCTCCCATCATAGGCGTAACCAAAACGATACTGTCAGCCGCAGCTAAAGTTGCAACTTTTTCGATAGACTCATTCCAAGGATGCAGAGCCAAATCAAAAACGCCCCAATGTACAGGCAATAATCTTTCGGCCTTCACGTCTTTACAGACAGCAATCACTTCTTCCGGGAAAAGATGCGTGTTGGGCCAACCGGCATTCCATCCGTCAATCTCCACACATGCCAAATCAAAAGGTCCATACTGCTCTCCTATCTGTTTGAAATGTGCGCCATAACCGGTATCTCCACTCCAATAGATATTTTTCTGTGTACCTTTGATTGCGTACCCTGTCCACAGCGTCTTATCACGGTCTGCTTTACTTCTACCGGAATAATGAATTCCGATTGTTGAGACAATCTGTACAGAGGTAATTTTTACAGTATCCCCCCACCCAACTTCAGTAATCTGTTGCGGTGGAATGCCCCAGCCCTCTAACCGCGTCCCGACACCCAACGGACAAATGAATTTAACCTTTTTATCTTTTAATGCCCTCATTGTCGCCACCTCCAGATGGTCATAATGATCATGGGTAATCAATACAATATCCACATCAGGCAGTTCACACCGTTGGATAGGAGAACTTACATAACGTTGCACAATGCCCGGAACCGGCGCGGCATTTTCCAGCACCGGATCTATGATGATACGAATACCATCCAATTCCAAGATAGCCGATGAATGGCCGAGCCAATACAGTGCATAGTCCGACGGAATTGCCGGAAAATCTCTCTTTGCCAGTGATTCTACGGGGAGTTCGTTTCTAGGGGCATTGGGCGATCTTTTAAAAAAACGTCCGAATCAAGCATACCGATATTCCACCAGACATATATACCCGCCATCACAACAATCAATAGAAAAACACCGGCTACCGTTACGAATATTTTCTTTTTATTTCGAACCATCTTTTAATATCTTGATAAATTCATTGTGCAAAGTTAGGTGATTAATTGTCATAAGGGTTTTCTTAAAAGTTATTTGTGCTTTTCTTAAAAGTTTTATAAGTTCATGATATCCTCAACTCGCCTCTCTATCTCAGGAGTAACATACTTCTTCACTTTCTGATAAGCAACTGTCAGAGAGACAAGTTCATCAATCCAGCCGATGACGGGCAAGCGCTTGTCCGAGATTAAATCAATAGGTAAAACAAGATAGGCGATGGCCGAATAAACAAAAATCGTTTCCCTGTATTTTTGAAAGTCATGTTAATAATCGCCTTTCATACTTTCTCCACCTCATCCACGTTTTCAATGGAGCTTATGTCCGAAATCACCATTTGCAATTCATTGAACGAATGCACCTGAAAATAGATATCGCAATCCACAATCTCATCCACCGTATCCGTTTTAAGATGGTCGATACCCAACTGTAACTTGTCGGTAATGCAGTTTATCAAATCACTCAACAGATGATAGCGGTCAATGGCTTTCACATGGATACATACCGGATAAAGCGTATCACTCTCTTTATATTCAATGGCCACCACCGAATCTCCGTCCTGCGAAGCTCGGCTGATGGCTTTGGCACAATCACGCTTGTGAACCGAAATGGTGTAGTCGGCATTCTTAAAACCAATCACTTCGTCATCAGGCAATGGCTGGCAATAAGGGCAACGCACAAGCTCCGATCTGGTACGGCTTTTAAATAACCGGATCAAATAACTCTTCGCTTTGTAAGTCCTCACACAAGCCAGCCAGTCTTCATGGGGATTAATGGATTCTTTGGTACCGATCTCTATGCAGTCACCCCTATGCAGAGTGCTCTTTACGGAAGCAAGTTTCCCGTTTATCCGTGCATATTGGGCATGGTGCCCGATATCGCTATGCACTTCAAACGCAAAATCCAATGCGGTAGAACCTGTCGGAAGAGTGATACTTTTGCCCTTGGGAGTAAAGACCACCATGTCATCATTATAGAAAGAAGACACCACGCCCTCCATGAAGCTGCTTTCATGATTGTGGCAGGCTATATCTTGCAGGTTCTGACGGAACTTCTCTATCCATTTCGCGATATTACCTTCCTCACGTTCCGCGACACAACCATACCGGGAACAACGGCGCATACGTTCCGAACTGATATGGATCTCCTCCCATTTACCATATTTAGTCAACAACCTCACATGCAGGCTTTGATAATTGTTCTCTTTGGGAGAGTCGATGTAATTCACCACACTGCCCGGTTTCTCCTTGAAGATATCCGTAAGCAGGGCATATATTTTCAGGCTGATCTCTTTCTCCGACAATTCCTCCGGATCTCTATACACGATACGAACAAAATGGTGATTCTCCACATGATTGAAGTCACAACCGTAACGCTGCATCTTACGGCGTATGCTGAACGGGGAACGGTATACGGCTTCTATCTGTACAGGAATACCGTGACTGGCCAACTGCATCTCAATACCATGAATGAATTCTTCCAAACGGGGAGCATCCTGCAACTTTTCCGCCTCTATCAACCCATGGATCCGTTCATATTCCATCGGACAGCGATAACGGAAACTCAGATTCTCCAGTTCCACCTTAATCGGGTACAACCCCAACCTATTGGCCAAAGGAGCATAAAAAAAGTCTGTCTCTCCGGCTATTTTCATCTGCTTGTCCGCCTTCATGCTACTTAACGTCCGCATATTATGCAGACGGTCTGCCAGCTTGATCAGGATAGCCCGGATATCATATTGCATGGACTCAAGCATCTGCTTGAAGTTATCCACCTGCTTGGAGGTATCATAGCTCTCTTTCTTCAGCTTCGTCACCACCCGTACAAGAAAAGCCACGTCTTTACCGAACATCTCTTCAATATCTTCTATCGTATACGGAGTATCCTCCACGACATCGTGCAGGAACGCTGCAATTACAGGATTGGCGCCAAGCATCAATTCCTCGGCAACGATGCGTGCTACGGCAATGGGATGAATGATATACGGCTCGCCAGTCTTTCTTTTTTGGCTGCTATGGGCTTCATAAGCCAGCCCGAATGCCTTTCTGATGTTTTCCATCTCCTCGGGAGTAACACGTTGCTCCATAATGTGGAAGATCGGTTCCACTCTCGACAAAATCTCTTTATCATAACTCTGCTTCATAACCACAAGCATTATAGTAGTTTATATTCCATTAATAGCTCCCATCGCCATCTGTATCAGGGGGATCCGGCACTTACGCCTACCAGAGAATAAAGATAAGAAGATGTTTGCAAATCTATCACTTTTGAATTAAAAATATTCAAGCAATCCCACATTTTTTGGTTATTGACCGGAGCCGTCAATCTACTTGAGTTCAGTCATGTTCTCATCTTGAAGCTTGGTGCGGCGAAGATTTGCTTTTCGGGATATACCCTAACCTGCCTTGAAAAAAGAACGTCACATGTGTGTAGCCTGATTGAAATATGCTAGGCGTTCCTTTGCACCCCATAAAAGCGGTTAATTAGATTGAAAATAGAACAATGAAAAGTAAATTGTCATTTAAATGAGAGATATGGTAAAGTTTGTATTATGGTTGGTGTCATTGACGGTTCTTCCGTTGATTGCTTGTAGCAACGATATTAGTGAAGAGACACTTACGGATGATTTTAGTGTGCAGTTTGAGCTGCCGGAATTGGTGGATGTGGCCAAAGGCGGAGAGTATGTTTTTAAGGTAAAAAGCGGGGAAGCTCCCCAAACATCCGACTCGTTTATCATAGAGTCCGGCGAAGGTATATCCTATATTTGCCCTTTCGTCAGCATTTCGTCCGAGAGCTTTGCGGTACGGATTCCCGCTGATTGTGAAACGGGCTATTATAAAGTATCCGTCAGGCGGAATGAGCGCAAAAAGCTGATTGGACAAATCTATCTCAATATCGGCGCGAAGTTGGACTTTACGCCGGATGCCGGCACCACGGTCTATGGCAAGGTCTCTTCGGAAGAAGGCGGCGTGAAGGGCGTAGTGGTTTCGGACGGCGTGGCGGTGGCCGTGACGGACGAAAACGGTATCTATCAGTTGAAGTCTGATAAGAAATGGGGCTATGTTTTTATCTCTATTCCAAGCGGCTATGAGGTGTCTTCCGAAGGAGTGCTTCCCCAATTCTACCAGCTGCTGAAAGCGAATGCAGAGATGGCGGAACGGAAGGACTTTACGCTGAAGAAGGTGACCGGACAAGATACATATAAGGTATTCATGCTGGGCGACATGCACCTTGCCAACCGCACGGACGACAGGCGCCAGTTCCTTGAATTCACGGCAGACCTGAACAAGTATCGCGCCGCCCATTCCGGAGAGAAGATGTATGCCATCACGCTGGGCGACATGACCTGGGACCTCTACTGGTACTCCAACAACTATGCGCTACCCGAATATCTGAATACCATCAACAGTCAGGTGAAGGACTTGCAGATATTCCACACCATCGGCAATCATGACTATGATTACAAAGCCGTTTCCGACTTTGATGCCGAGGGTAAATTCATGAACTATATAGCCCCTATCTATTATTCCTTTAATATAGGCAAGGTACATTACGTCGTGATGGACGACATCGATTGCGACAGCTACGACGGAACCACCTCCCGCAACTACGAGAAGCGCGTTTCCGCCGAACAGTTGAACTGGCTCTCCAAAGACCTTTCGTACATCGACAAGGCAACACCGCTGGTGATTGTGATGCACGCGCAGGTATTCTATCCCCTGGAAACCGGTGACTTCAAGATAGACCATGATGTGGTCAATACCGCACAATTACTCAGCTTGCTCAACGGCTACCGGGTACACTTCGTAACGGGACACACGCACTTGAACTTCAACGTAACGCCCGAAACATCTGTAGCAGACGGACGTGACTTCTATGAGCACAATACCGGAGCCGTCTGCGGTTCTTGGTGGTGGTCCGGTCATCTGACTTCCGGCATTCATATCAGCCCCGACGGAACTCCCGGCGGATATTCCATCTGGAATGTTTCCGGCACCGAGCTTCAGTGGAGCTACAAGGCCACCGGAAGTTCCGAGGATTATCAGTTCCGCAGCTACGACCTGAACAAGGTACACTTCTCTTTGGCAGATGTTCCGCAGATGCCCGACAACGTATCCGCTTCGGTCAAGAACAAATACCTGCGCTATGTGGAAGCCTATCCGGTGAACAATGACAACGAGGTACTGATAAACATCTGGAACTGGAATCCGCGCTGGACACTGACGGTGACGGACGAGAATGGTGGCAATCTGACTCCTACGGCTGTCTGGGCTTACGACCCGCTGCACATCGCCGCACTCTCCGTGAAGCGATTCAACTCGGCAAGCCTCACGTCGACGCCCAGCTTCATTACCGAGAAGTTCTCCCACTTCTTTAAAGTAAAGGTTGCCGATGCCGACACTGACTTGGTGATAACCGTCAAGGATGAGTTCGGCCATACATGGAAAGAGGAAATGCAGCGTCCGAAAGAATTTTCTACGGATGCCTACAAGCTTTAGTGACACAGGTCACAACAGAGATACATACTAATTCTTAAGTACTCAATCAAAATTAATTCGTGCTATAAATGATGATTTAGCGGAACTCTACTATGCAGGGTGGCGTACCTTACCTGATACGGGTGCCGTATTAGAGCTTATACGGGTGCCGTATCAGAGCTTATACGGGTGTCGTATCAGAGCTTATACGGGTGCCGTATATTATATCGACGCTCGTTCCGCTAAATTATCAATTAGTTACCTATTATTATGTGAACTAATTATGAACACTTACTTATACAATCTTATGAAAGTACTCAAATCTTCTATTTTGTTTCTGCTCTTATCGGTACTGGGGAGTTATTCGGCTCTCTTTGCCCAGAGCAGAATGGTATCGGGAAAAGTCCTGGATACCCAACAGGAGCCTCTTGCGGGGGTAACCATCCGGGTGGAAGGTACCACCCAAGGCGGCATAACTGCCGAAGACGGTTCTTTTAAACTCCAGACTCCATCGGGAACGGTTATACTGGAATTCTCCTATGTGGGCTGCCAGACTCAGAAAGTCAAGGTGACACCGGGTCAGAAAGACATCACGGTCCACATGCAGGAAGATGCCGTCCTGCTGGATGAAGCGGTGGTTGTGGGCTACGGTATTCAGAAAAAGGTCAACTTGACGGGTGCCGTATCGACGGTAGGCAGCAAGACGCTCGAAAACCGTGTATCCCACTCCATCACCAACATGCTGCAAGGTTCTGTGGCAGGTCTCAACATCACCACCTCTTCCGGTGTGCCGGGTAGTTCGCCTGCCATCAATGTGCGTGGTGTGACTTCCATCAACGGTGCCGAGCCGTTGATACTGGTGGACGGTGCCGTGGGTGACCTGAACCGGGTCAATCCGAACGATGTGGAGTCCATCTCTGTCATCAAGGATGCCTCGGCAGCAGCTGTCTACGGTGCACGTGCGGCTTTTGGTGTCATCCTGGTCACCACCAAGTCCGGTACCGAACAGAGCGGCAAGGCAACCGTACGATATAGCGGCCGCATCGGATGGGAAGCTCCGACGACTTCCACCGATTACGAGGACACCGGATATTGGTCGGTCTATACCATCAACAAGTTCTGGAAAGCTGATTCGGGAACATTGTACGTCAACTACACCGACCGCGACATGCAGCAGCTGCTTGCCCGCGTGAACGACAAGACGGAACATCCCGACCGTCCGTGGGTGGTAGAAGAGGAACGGAACGGCCGCAAGCAGTGGGTTTACTATGGCAACTACGACTGGTGGCACATGCAGTATCGGGACAACCACCCCGTGCAGCAGCACAATATCTCCATCAGCGGCGGAACAAAGGACATCAAGTACCTTGTTTCCGGTGCCTACGACTATCAGAAAGGCATCCTGAAAGCCAACCCTGACATCTACAGGAAGTACAACCTGCGTGCCAAGATTGACTTCCGCATCAACAAGTGGACCACCATGACCAACAACACCTCTTTCTATGGGTCGCAATATTCCTATCAGGGAGACGGCAGCGTGGAGAACACCCTCGCATACGGCGCCCGCCACGCACTGGCCTGCTTCCCCATGCAGAATCCTGATGGCTCATGGCTCTACAGTACGCCTTATCTGAACTATAAGGTGGGCAACGGCCGACACATCATCCTGGGCGAAGGCTCGCACCGCAACGTGGAGCGTGCCAACGACTTCTCCAATACCACGCGCCTTGTCATCAAGCCCATCAAGGCGTTGAGCCTGACGGCAGACTTCACCTATCGTCTGTATCAGGCACGCAACACCAGCCGTTCCAACAATATGTATTACCGGGAATATCCGGATGCCGAGCTGGGCGTATATGCCACAGGTGCCGGTGCCAACCGTCTGGACGAGGCGGTGAATACCCGCAACTACTATTCCACCAACGCCTATGCCAACTATGAAGATACCTTCAACGAAGTGCATCACGTGTCGGGTGTTGCCGGTTTCAACTACGAGACGCTGAGACGGAAGAACGTGTCGGCTTATGGAGAGTTCCTCTCTTCTACTACACTGGATGACCTCGACCTGGTGGGACAGAACTCCGAAGGGCAGACCATCACGGGCGTGGGCGGCGGACAGAACGAATATGCGCTGATGGGCTTCTTCGGTCGCATCAACTACGATTATAAAGCACGCTATCTCTTCGAGGTCAGCGGACGTTACGACGGTACTTCCCGCTTTGCCCGCAACAGCCGTTGGGGATTGTTCCCTTCCGGTTCGGTGGGATGGCGTATCTCGGAAGAACCTTTTTTCAAGCCTGCCCGCAAGGTCATCGACAATCTGAAACTGAGAGGCTCCTTTGGTAGCCTGGGCAATCAGAACGTATCTTCCTATTACACCTTCGTGCGTGGCGTTTCCATCAACGACTTTGGCGGCTATTCCTTCGGCGAAGGCAGTGCCATGGCCAAGTATTCTACCTTAGGCGCTCCTTTGGCATCAGACTTGACTTGGGAGACTGCCGAGCAATGGGATTTCGGTGTTGATATCTCTATGCTGGATAACCGACTGAACATCACTGCCGACGGATACATCCGAAACACCAAAGACATGCTGACGGACGGCATTGAACTGCCTGCCGTATACGGAGCCAGTGTACCCGATATGAACACTGCCGACTTGCGTACCAAGGGTTATGAATTGTCCGTGGTGTGGAGAGACAGGCTCTCTTTGGGACGTCAGCCGCTGGAATACAGCATCGGCTTCAACGTGAGCGACTACAAGAGTTACATTACTAAATACGACAACAAGGACAAGACCTTCGCCAAGAGCTATTACGAAGGCATGAGACTGGGCGAAATCTGGGGATTTGTCACCGACGGATTGTTCCAGAGCACAGAAGAAGCCCAGGCCTATGCCAAAGAGGTGGACTTGAGCTACATCAACAAACGCATCACCGGCGGATGGCAAGGAGGCGACCTTAAATTCGTTGACCTCGACGGTGACGGCATATTGGACATCGGCGGCAACTCCGCCAACGACCCGGGCGACCGCAAGGTATTGGGCAATTCGCTCCCCAGCTTCTCCTACGGCATCAATGCCAGTGTACGTTGGGCAGGTTTCGACGCTTCCGTGTTCTTTCAGGGCACCGGCAACCACTATTGGTACCCCACCGGTCAGGCCATGCAGTTCTGGGGTCCGTATTCCTATCCTTACCTGACCTATTTGCAGGAAGACTTCCTAAAGGATGTATGGGCAGAGGACAACAAGGATGCTTACTTTACCCGTCCGATGGCCTATTCTGCCACTTCCGGCCCGCTGAGCAAGGTCAACGACCGCTACCTGCAGAACCTGCGCTACCTGCGCTTCAAGAACCTGACAGTGGGATATACCGTTCCCGCCACTCTGACGAAAAAAATAGGCGTCGACTTGGTTCGTGTCTACTTCTCGGGGGAGAACCTCTGCTACTGGTCTCCTCTGAAGAAGCACACCAAGTACATCGATCCCGAAGCAGCCATCGATAGAGACAGTGCTTATAACAACGCCTACTATCCTTGGCAGAAGACCTTCATGTTTGGTATAGACATTACTTTTTAATCATAACTAAGTTACAATCAGAATGAAACGAATAATTATAGCAGCTATGGCACTCTCCTTGGGACTTTCGTCTTGCGACGACCTCCTCGACTTGCAGCCATTGAGCCAGATATCACAGGCAGATTACTTCAAGACGGAAACTGACCTGCAGCTTTTCACCAACTCCTTCTACAATAACTTGCTGGACAAGGAACCCTATGACGACCAAAGCGACCTCTATGTACAGCAGAACCTCTCGGACGAGATGCTGGGCGGCACCAAGCGTACCGTTCCCGCTTCGGGTGGCGGATGGACGTGGACCGACCTGCGCAAGATGAACACCTTGCTGGCATACGCCGACCAATGTGCGGACAAGGATGCGGTGGTGAAGTACACGGCACTGACCCGCTTCTTCCGTGCCTATTTCTACTTTGAGAAAGTGAAACGCTTCGGCGATGTGCCTTGGTATGACACCGAGCTGGGTTCGGGAGACGAATCCCTCTACAAGGCACGCGATTCACGCGAGTTGATCATGACTCACATGATTGAGGATGTGGACTACGCCATCGCCAACCTTCCCGATGACAAGGAAGAGGGCAGCGCCCCCTATCGTGCCACCAAGTGGGCAGCCATGGCTCTGAAAGCTCAGTTCTGCCTCTATGAAGGTACTTACCGAAAATACCACCAGCTGAATCTGGACGGACACGACTATGCCTACTACCTGGAGCAGTCGGCCTCTGCGGCGCAAGAGCTGATGACCAAAGGCCCGTACAAGCTCTACACCACCGGACATCCTGAAAGCGACTACTTGAATCTCTTTGCCGAAGAGAATGCCAATCCGGACGAGTATATCCTTGCCATCAAGTTCGATTACGGACTTGCCATCTACCACAACGCCGCGGCGCATACCCTGGTGCCTACGCAGGGACGGCCGGGACTGACCCGCAAGATGGTGAACGCCTATCTGAAGAAAGACGGGACAGCCTTTACCGACCAGGCAGGCTGGCAGGAGATGAGCTTTATTGACGAGGTGAAAGACCGTGACCCCCGTCTGGCCCAAAGCATCCGCACGCCGGGCTATACGCGCATCGGCAAGAAGGACGTGCTGTCGCCCGACCTCTCTACCAGTATCACAGGCTATCAGCCCATCAAGTTCGTGCAAGACCCCACGGCTTCGGGCGGCAACGTGGACCGCAACAACCGCTCCACCTGCGACCTTCCCGTGTATCGCTATGCCGAAGTGCTCCTGAATTATGCCGAAGCAAAGGCGGAACTGGGCACCTTAACGCAAGATGACCTCAACAACTCTATCAACCTGATTCGTAAGCGTGCAGGGATGCCGAGCCTCGATTTGGCTGCTGCCAACGCCCATCCGGACAGATACCTCGCTTCGGAGGAAACCGGCTATCCCAACGTGACGGGCACCAACAAGGGTGTCATCCTTGAAATCCGCCGTGAACGGGCTATCGAACTGATGCAGGAAGGTTTCCGCTTCGATGACTTGGTACGCTGGAAAGCAGGCTACTGCATCAACCAGCCCATCACGGGCATGTACTTCCCCGGCTCTGGAACGTATGACCTTACCGGTGACGGAAAGGCAGACGTGGTGCTCTACGACAAGGGAACCGCCAAACCCGACGCACCTTCGGGTACGCAGGTCTATGAGATAGGAAAGGAAATCATTTTCTCGGCAGACAACAACGGTTATATCTACTATCACAAGAACATTAAGCGTACCAATTTCTCCGAAGAAAGGGATTACCTTTATCCGATTCCAATCAACGAACGCTCACTCAATCACAACCTGACACAGAATCCGGGTTGGGAGGATGGGCTCTCGTTTTAATCTAACGAAATCATTAAAAATATGAAACAGATAAACTATATAATGACCTTGGCCCTGTTGCTGTCCATCAACCTTCTGTGGAGTTGCGACGAAGAAGAGAGCACGCTTTCTAAGGCCGTATTGGCAAGTGCCGGAACCTTGAACTTTGAGGCGAACGGCGGAACAGAGAAGATGATCACCGTCTATGCAGATGCCGATTGGGTGACGGAAGTGCCCGACTGGGTAACGGTGACCCCCGCTACCGGCACGGGAACTATGGACATCACGATTTCAGTGGCCGACAATATGCGCGATGGTGCCATCGACAATCCCCGCGAAGCTGCCGTAATATTCAAGGGAGCTACGCTGGCAAGCAGAGCGGAAGTGATTATCACCCAGAATGGCGACAAATACCGCGACTGTAAGGAATATGCCCTCGATGAACTGGGCACGCTGGCGGACAAGACGATTGTCTCTGTGTCCGAAATCACCGTGACTGCCGTCACCACGGCAGGCTTCATGGCTACCGATGCACGGAACGGGACGAACATTTATATGCAGAGTACCCTGCCCGTAAGCATTGGCGACAAGGTTTCGGTAAAGGGTACCAAAGCTACGGATTCGCAGTCGCTCGCCCTGGTGGAGTGCGACCAGGTGACGGTGGTCTCCACAGGCAATACGGTGACTTATCCCACAGCTACGGACATTACCGGCAAGGTAGATACCTACACTTCTACTTCACGGGATTTCATCTCGGTGAGCGGCATACTGGACGGCAACAACATCACAGTGGAAGGGGCTGCGTATGTGGTTTCCATCGTCAATGCGCCGACCGACCTGAAACTGGCTTCGCTGAACGGTCATAAGGTGACGGTCAGCGGTTACTTCGCCGGAGTGGCTGCTCCCGTGGTGAAGATGTTGGCAGCTACGGTTGTGGACAACGGTGTGGTCGAAGTAATCTACTTCTCGGAAGACTTTGAGTGGTTGCAGCCTTGGGCGGATGCCAGCGGTGCCGGGCAGACGGTAGAGAACGACGGAGACGGTACTGCCCCGCAGATATACGTAGCGAAGGACGAGGTAGGTCAACTGGCTTCGGAGGCTCTCGAAGCACGCGGCTACAAGCTGGAAGAAACGCCGGGTCATGCCATCTATCTGCAGAAGAACTATCTGAAGTTCGGCAAGACAGACTACCAAGCGGGACTCACACTGCCGGTTTTGACGAACGTGCCGGAGAACACCAAACTGATACTCTCCTTCGACTGGGCGCCGATGGTGGGCGGCACGCGCAAGTTCGACCCCGTGAAGTTGATTGTTTCCATCACCAATGGCAGCCAGACGGTGGAACTGGATCCCATCGGGCATAACTTTGTAAACGAGGTGGATCAGTTGGAGTGGCTTCATGCCGAAGTACAGATTGACGGAACCTTTGTCACCAAGGACACCCGCATCAGCATCAAGTCCGATGGCTGGGGAGATACTAAGGGAACTACAGGCAGCAGTGTCTATCGCCGCTGGTTTATAGACAACATCAAGCTGGTAAAGAGTGAATAAAACTTTTAATAAGACCTTTAATGAAACAAAGAATAATGAAAACAGAAAAAATATTAGTAAGTGCGATGCTTCTGTTCGGCACTCTGCTGACAGCGCAGGCACAGCGTCGCAATGAGATTCAAATCCCCAATCTGGAGGGGTATGTCACCTTGAAGTGCGATTTCCACATGCACACGGTCTTCTCGGATGGTCTGGTATGGCCCACGGTACGTGTAGACGAGGCATATCGGGAAGGGCTGGATGCCATTTCGCTGACGGAACACATCGAATATCGTCCTCATAAGAAGGATATCGTCTCCGATCATAACCGCTCGTTCGAGCTTAGTTGCAAGAAGGCGAAAGAACTGGATATCCTATTGATTAGAGGCAGCGAGATTACCCGCCCCATGGCTCCGGGACATTTCAACGCCATCTTCTTATCCGACTCCAATCCGTTGGAACAGCCGGAGTATAAAGATGCCTTTAAGGAGGCAAAGAAGCAAGGCGCGTTCATCTTTTGGAATCATCCGGGATGGGCCCGCCAACAACCGGACAGCACGTTGTGGTGGCCAGAGCATACGGAACTCTACAACAGCGGCTGCATGCAGGGCATCGAAGTCGCAAACGGGGCTCTCTATATGCCCGAAGCCATTCAGTGGTGCCTGGACAAAAACCTGGCCATGATAGGGACTTCGGACATCCATCAGCCAATTCAGACCGACTATGATTTCTCGAAAGGAGAACATCGCACCATGACTTTTGTCTTTGCCAAAGAGCGCTCGCTGAAGGGGATCCGTGAGGCACTGGACAGCCGTCGCACCGCCGCCTATTATCGCGAACTGCTGATAGGCCGCGAGGAATTGCTTCGTCCGTTTTTCGCGAAGTGCGTGACTATCGAAGAGGTGAAGCGCACAGAGAAAAAGGTGATTTTCTCTGTGACCAACACGACGGATCTCGTACTACATCTGAAAAAGACAGCTCACGATGCCCGTCTGATCTATTTCCGCAACATGACATTGAAACCGCATACGCGCTATAGCATTACGGTAGAACTGACGGAAGACATCAAGGAAGGAGACTGTAACTTCGAGGTGACCAACTTTGTAGTGGCACCGGGAAAGGGACTGGACTATACTATAAAGTTATAGGAAACCCGTTGGAGGAATTATCCTGTTTCTCTTTGTCAAGGTCTGTAATTGGTGCAGATGCAGCGTGCCCGGAAAATCCGCTTTCCGATGCTTTCGGGTTCACTGCATTTGCTTCGTTTACAGCTTGTCCGGAGTGAGCAACTTACGGCTTGTAGCCCCTTTTAAAGCTCGCCCGGACAATATACAATAATACCCACCTGACGTGGCGTGAACACCTTGTCAGCCGGATGATAGTGAAAATCCTTGCCGAATATCTCTTCGATATCTTCTATCGTATACGGAGTATCCTAAGCATTATAGTAGTTTATATTCCATTCATCACTTCATGTCTTTTACTTTTAAACTGTGAGGGGCTATCCTTACCGGACAGCCCCTCACTCACAAAGAATGTCTATTTTTAAATCTCCCGATCTTATTCACAGACTTATACCTTATTGACTATTTTACTTATTGTTTTAATATCCCGGGTTCTGGTCTGCTATTGTCAGCTGTTCGTTCGCGTCAATGGCTGCCTGCGGAATAGGCCACAACAATTTATCTCCGATAACAGCAGCGGCAGTACCTGCCAAATGCGGATTATACAGATTGTTGTACTCTACGAGCTTTCCCATGCGCCGTAAATCCATGCGCCGATAGCCGTTGCCAAACATCTCGCATGCAGATTCTTTCAGAATAACGTCCAAATCAATGGTAGTCGCATCAGTCAATCCGGCACGTTTGCGGACTGTATTCAAACGCGCAAGAGCTTTAGGATCCTGCAACTTATAATAAGCTTCAGCGGCAACAAAAAAGATTTCTGGCAACGTAATAATATGCAAGTCGCGGAAACTTTTACCAGCATTATAATCAGCGGTCATGCAGTCATCAAACTTACGGCACGGATTTACCGCCCAACTCCACTTTTGCGCATCAGTAAAATCATATTTGGTAATAATGCCGTCAGAATAGTCTGCAAGATCTGCGATATAGTTGGTCATAGGTTCCATGCCTGCCGTCAAATCGTTTTGTGGAATAATAAACGTATTGGACCTGTTCTCCGGATCTTCGGCACGCCATGCATTAACGGAAGCTGCATCGCATTCCCAATAAGCAGGATAGTAAACACCTACCATTTTGCCCAGTGCCATTTCTCCATTGGTATAAAAGGCAAAGTAATCTCCAATTGGTTGTCCGTTCTCTTTAAATCCTGCAATGGGATCCCATGCTTTCTTTACCAACAAGGTTTTCATGAAAGTCGCTTCATAACGTTTGTCCCCTTGTTCAAAATACCTTAATGTGTGCATCAAAGGCACGAAACCGGACGAACCGTTCTTCATTCCTTCTTCGGAGCCACCATAATATCCGCTGTAGAATGACTGCCAGCGGTTACCTGTGGTTTGGTCATGCGTACTGTCATAGTCATATTCTATGTCGAAAAGGAATTCACCATCATCATCACCCGAACGGTCGGCCGCCCAAAGTTTGGCGAATTCAGTAGTCAGTGACCGACCGTTGATCACCTCATCAGCATACTTGGCCGCTTCGGCGAAGTAGTCGTTTTTGTTCAAATCCCATGCGGCAGAAAGATAGGTCTTGGCTAACAAAGCCTTGGCTGCTTCAATACTGGCTTCACCTCCCCCTTGACTGGCAGTGGATGCAGCTAACTTATTATTGGAGATGATGCTTTTTAACTCATCTATAATATAGGTGTAGACCTGTTCTGCCGTCGCACGCGGATAACCTTTGACAGCAGTACTGGCGTACTCTGTAATCAATGGTACGCCACCGTAGTTGTTTACCAGCAAGTAATAAAACATGGCTTCTACAAAACGGCCTTCGTCAATAGCCTTTTGTTTGACATCATCGCTTACATTCGCAGCCGGTGCATAATATTGGATGGCAAGACAGGAACGGATGCCGTCATAGCAATCAATATAGAATGTTTTTACCGTACCATTTTCCGGTGTAAAGTTGGACCAACGGTGTAACGCAGCTTCTATATCCCCACGTCCGTCTTGGTAGAGGTCGGTTCCCGAGTTGAAGTAGGTGGTGACATTAGAACTATTATAAATATCTTTCAGCTGAGCGTATGCGTCATAAACGAGAGACTGAAACCCTGCGGATGTTGAGAAATAATCGGCATCAGTCACAGAACTTTTATTATCAGCTGTGAGAAAACTATCACAACCGGTCAGTATGGTGGCTCCTGCCAGGCATACTGTGTATAGTAACTTTTTATAAGTCTTCATCTTGTTATAATATTTGATATTGTTAGAACTTGATATTTGCACCAATCTGGTAAGTAACGGAAGCAGGACCTCCATTGGTCAGGTTTGCACTTGCCCATTCCGGATCGAAGCCTTCATAGTCGGTAAAACAGAATGGATTGAGTACATTCACATAGAGGCGCAGATGTTTTACTGCAATCTTATTTAACCATGCTTTGGGGAAAGTATAGCCTAATGTGATATTCTTCACTTTTACAAATGATGTTTGGTGATAGCGGACTCCCGCACTGCTGCTCTTGAAATAACCGCCACCAGTTTTTTCTGAGTTGTTGGGATAAGGAGTGCTGCCAAAGTGCGTCTCTGCCAGAGCTGTTACTTCACCGGTTGCAGGGTCCATTACCGGAGTTCCTGCCGGAATATAGTAGTCAAAACTCATTTTTTGGCGCCCACGGTCATTGTAATCCATGTATTGTTCATGAAAGTAGCTACGTGACCATTGTCCTTGTTTAGTATAGAGCATAAACGAGAAGTCAAAGCCTTTGTAAGTCATTGTAGAGCTTAGACTACCAGTCCATTTGGGATCGGTACAACCATAAATCTGTTTGTCGTCATCGTTGATTGTTCCGTCATCGTTCCAGTCATTTACAGCCATCTGGCCTTCGTACCATTGCAATTTGCTGCTGCTTTTGGGACCATACTTGTCATACACCTCTTGCAGTGTATAATGACGGTCTCCATTGATTGTGTGCATTGTTACACCGTCTTTAGTAATGATGCCGGCATACGTATAGTCACGCAGGACGTTCAGACGTTCACCAAGGAACCACCTATTATCCTTATCATCCCCATTCGGCAGTTCTTTGATTTTGCTCCAGTTTCGGGCAAAAGACAAATTGACATCCCAAGTAAAGTTATTGTTGCGGATAACTCCCAGATTCAAGCCCAATTCAATACCGGAATTCCGTACAGAACCAATATTGGTCGTAATGGACTTCTCACCTGTTTCAACAGGAACCGTAGCACTCATGATTTGTCCGTCAGACAAACGGCGGTAAACATCAGCAATCAAACTAACACGGTTTTGAAGAACTGCAAAATCAACACCAACATTGAACTCTTTGATTTTTTCCCAAATCAGATTCTTATCAATCAACCCGTTAGGATAGTAGCCTTGAAATTCTTGACCGCCAATGGTTGAATAAGAAGGACCGGAAGCGGAAGATGCAGTAACATAGTCGCCTACATTATTATTACCGGTAATACCGTAAGACATACGTAACTTCAAGTTGTCTATCCATTCCACGTCATTCAGGAAATCTTCTTCCGAAGCACGCCATGCAACAGCCGCTGATGGGAACCAGCCCCAACGGTTGTCTTTGGCAAAACGTGAAGAGCCATCGGTACGTACTGTTACAGTAGCCATATAACGCTCCTTATAGGCATAGTTCAAACGGGCGGCAACAGACACTAAAGATGATTCCGTATAAGAGGACTTGATGTCTTTTGTACCTGAACCTTTCTCCATAGCATGATATGAAAGTTTGTCGTCAGAAATGTCTGTTACAGATTGCGTATAAGTTTCTTTGTTGGTAGAATAGAGTGAATACATACCCATTGCGTTCAATCTGTGATCACCCCAAGTTTTGCTGAAATCAATCTGATTATCCCAAGTCCAATCCAAACGTTCTGTATTTACTACGGATGCGCTGTTGTATTTTTGCTTCTGATAATAAGCGGTTCCCAAAGGGTATTTCTCTGATACGCCGGTACCCATGAAAATACCTTGACGCCCATGGTAGTAGTTAGGAGAGAAAGTCGTCGTAAATTTCAGCCCATCCATAATGTTGAATCGCAGATAAGCATTACCGAATACATGAAATTTGCGAGTTTCGTTTTCATATGCGTCAATATCAAAATCCACCAATGGAGATGGAGTAGAAGTCAGAGACAACTTACCTACCTTGGCAGGAATAGCCAGAAGATTGCCGGATTCATCCCATGGTGATATGACCGGGGCAAACCAGAAAGCGTTATTATAAGGAGAATATGCGTTAGAACTGTCTGTTATCCAATCATTCTGAATGTCATGCACTAAATTGACAGACATTCCGGCTTCTACAACCTTTGACAATTTGCTGTCAAAAGAACCTTTAATGTTGAAACGCCGGTAATCGTTTTTCTTGAAAACATTTTCTTCTCCTTGATAACCCACACCTAAACGGTAAGTAGTCTTCTCTGTAGCACCGGAAGCACTGAGGAAATGATTCTGTTGTGAGGCTGTACGCAACACCTGCCCAGCCCAATCATAACCTTGGTCGGTTTGCCATGCACTATACAAAGGTGACTCTTGCCATTCTGTACCATTCTGGAATACGGATTGAAGGTCTCCATCTTTAATCTGGTAATTGACAGTTCCGTCATCATTCACACTCTTTATGGTGGTGTAGCGTGCAAAGCGATAATTCATCCATTCTGTTGCACCCATAAATTCCGGCATACGTGCCACCTTACGAATACCATAATAGCCGTCGTATGTTATTTCTACAGGTTGTGCCTTGCTTTGTCCGGCACCAGTCCCTTTGGTGGAAATGATAATGACACCTTCGGATGCGCGTGAACCATAGATAGCTGTGGATGATGCATCCTTCAATACGTCGATACGCTCAATATCTTCAGGATTTAAGAAATCAATAGAAGAGACGACCATACCGTCCACAACATAAAGAGGACCGCTTGATTTAGTGATAGAGGCTTGTCCGCGAATCTGGATATCGAAACCTCCATTCGCACGGCTGTTGGATTGTGTGATGTTGACGCCCGGAACAGATCCCTGCAAAGCATCTTCCACACGAAGGACACCACGGGCAGCTAATTTCTTAGCAGAAACTGATGATATGGATCCTGTTACATCACTCTTCTTCATTGTGCCGTAACCCGTAACTACCACCTCATCCAATGCCTGTGCATCTTCTTTCAGCGTTACCTTAATAATACTTTGATCTCCTACCGGAATCGTCTGTGTAATGTAGCCGATAAATGATACCTGAATCTTGGCGTTTGGCTTTACACCTTCAAGTCTGAAATTACCGTCAATGTCAGTAATTACACCATTGGTGGTACCAATCTCCAATACATTTGCGCCAATGACAGGTTCGCCCGTACCGTCTATAACAGTACCTGAGATTTGGCGACCTTGTGCAAAAGCGACCAAACACAACATACTCAATGACAGAGTAGCTAATGCCCTTTTGGCAAGTCTTTTTAAATCCATAAGTTTGTTTTTTATAGTTATTAAATAGAAGGTTAACATCTGCAACATGACGAGGTGTCTTCCTCTGTTATTGGGCACAAATGTAGAGGGTTACAAAATATACAAATACCATATTTTGATTTTCCATGTGCAAAAATTGATTTTTTACAGTATTAAACCTCTTATTATCCACTTTTTTGTCACAATAACAACATCTGTAGTTTAGTAAAATTTGCGCCTATGTTTTTCCTATATCAGTAGAGCTCTTTACTTCATTTTTGCATATCACCTATGTATATATGGCTATATATCAATATTTTTATCTATACTCAAAAAATCTTGCTGGAATTTCTAAAACTATTTTCTCTAACTAAAATGTAACAATTCAGGTAGTTTTTGTACCTATTAAGGCATCCAGTACTTTTACTTATGAATAAAGCATTATTTTAACAAAAAGCAGTCTAATAGATTTCTGCAATAGCTATTTTGCCCATGCCAACGGTAAAAAGATGATAATCTTTGCAGTCAATGTCGAGCATAGCCAGAGAATCGTACAAGAATACCGGGAGGCCGGCATATCAGCCGAGCACCTCGACGCCAACACGCCGAAAACACAGCGCGAACAAATCCTTAGGAACTTTAAAGAAGGCAGGACACGTGTACTTAGCAATGTAGACATCGTGTCCGAAGGATTCGATGTCCCCGACTGCGAAGCTGTACAACTGGCGCGTCCTACCAAATCACTGGCTCTCTACTTGCAACAAGTAGGAAGATGTATGCGCCCTGCTCCCGGCAAGAGCGAAGGTATCGTGCTTGACAATGCCGCTCTGTGGACCGAACATGGGCTGAGCCAGCAGAACCGGAAATGGACGCTGGAAGGCAAGAAGAAAAAGAAACGAAGAAACTCACAATATCCCATGGACGTAGTCTATGTCGAAGATGGCGTCATCCGGCAACCGGCCATACCCGAAGAAGTAGAAGGCATGCAACTTCTGGAAATGACACAAGAAATGGACGACCTGCTCCTTTTCGAGAGGTTTCTCGAAGCAGCATGGGACAAAGGCGACAAACCCATACGTGCCTTCATGCAACTGAAAGACAAATTACTCCATCAGGACAGGCTGTTCACAGCCTTCCACCTTTCCTATATCATCAAGCGAGTATATGATTACCCCGAAGCGCCTAAGAAAGGTTTATGGTACTACACAGCCATAGAGAACAATATCGACTATAAACTAATTAAAAAAGCGGTAGAAACGTACGCCTACACCTAAAAAGCCCCCTATCCCACTACCAGGAAAAGGAGGCTTCTATTTTAATAAAAATCGGATATACGCAACAGAATAAAAGGAACAATGACAAAAAACACCAACATGAATATTATAGGTTCAAGGAACCGGCAGTTTCAGTGTCACCGTATCAAATAGAACTCTTACCGAGAAATCAATGTCCTATCGCTTTTTCTCTGCCACTTCCACAAAATACACACTAGTGCAAATCATTAGAATAGCAATGGCTTGTGTCCAACTAAAACGGTCCTGCCCCAAAGAAAGAGAAACTACCGTAGTTACGACCAATATCAGATAGCTGTAAATGGCCACTACTGTTGTTTTGAGGTATTTCAATCCTATAGGTACCAGGAAATAACTAAGATAAGTAGGAAAAACCAAAACAAAAGCAAGTATAACCCATGGCATCCAATGCCACTCCCCATGCCAGGCATCCATAAACAAAGGAGCGTCCCATCCGACAATAAATGATACAATCACTCCGGAAACTGCCGCACCACCGAATATATACTTCA
>NZ_CBVI010000068.1 GCF_000513195.1 Bacteroides timonensis
TTTGGCGGAGTATTGTCTTTTCTCCTAAGTGATCCAGCTGGGGCTCGAACCCAGGACCCCAACATTAAAAGTGTTGTGCTCTACCTGCTGAGCTACTGAATCAATCCTTTATTGCTGTTAAGCGGGCGCAAAGATAGAGACATTTTTTGAAAATGCAAAAGAATATCTCTTTTTTTGTTATCTTTGCCCAATATTCATCGAATGGGAATAGCATATACATTATTAATATAATACACTTAAAAAACTTTATGGCAACAGTTGACGATAAAAAGATTATCTTTTCTATGGTAGGGCTGAACAAGACCATTCAGCAGAACAACAAGCAGGTGCTGAAGAACATCTACCTTTCGTTCTTTTATGGTGCAAAGATTGGCATCATCGGTCTGAATGGCTCCGGTAAATCTACCTTGCTGAAGATTATCGCCGGGTTGGACAAGTCTTATCAGGGCGAAGTGGTGTTTTCACCGGGTTACTCAGTGGGCTATCTGGCTCAGGAACCTTATCTGGATCCTACGAAAACCGTAAAAGAAATTGTAATGGAAGGTGTACAACCCATTGTGGATGCACTCGCTGAGTACGAAGAGATTAACCAGAAATTCGGTCTGCCGGAGTATTACGAGGATGCGGACAAGATGGATAAGCTTTTTGCTCGTCAAGGAGAACTTCAGGATATCATCGATGCAACTGATGCCTGGAATCTCGACAGTAAACTGGAACGCGCTATGGATGCTCTTCGTTGTCCGCCCGAAGATCAGCTTGTAGAACATCTTTCGGGAGGTGAACGTCGCCGTGTGGCTCTTTGTCGCCTGCTGTTGCAGAAACCCGATGTACTGTTGCTGGACGAACCTACCAACCACCTTGACGCTGAATCCATCGACTGGTTGGAACAACATTTGCAGCAATACGAGGGTACGGTGATTGCCGTAACCCACGACCGTTACTTCCTCGACCATGTGGCAGGCTGGATTCTTGAACTCGACCGTGGCGAAGGTATCCCCTGGAAAGGTAACTATTCCAGCTGGTTGGAGCAAAAGACCAAGCGCATGGAAATGGAAGAGAAGACTGCCAGCAAGCGCCGCAAGACGTTGGAACGTGAGTTGGAGTGGGTGCGTATGGCTCCTAAAGCACGTCAGGCGAAAGGTAAGGCGCGTTTGAATTCTTACGATAAATTGATGAATGAAGATATCAAGGAGAAAGAAGAAAAACTTGAAATCTTTATCCCTAATGGTCCGCGTCTTGGAAATAAGGTTATTGAAGCGAAACATGTGGCAAAGGCCTATGGTGATAAACTTCTGTTTGATGATCTCAACTTCATGCTTCCACCCAACGGCATTGTGGGTGTAATCGGTCCTAACGGTGCGGGTAAAACAACACTGTTCCGGTTGATTATGGGGCTGGAAACGGTAGATAAAGGAGAGTTTGAAGTAGGAGAGACCGTAAAGGTAGCTTATGTCGACCAGCAACATAGCGATATCGACCCGAACAAGAGCGTGTATCAGGTTATTTCCGGTGGCACGGAGCTGATTCGTATGGGTGGACGTGATATCAATGCACGTGCCTACCTGTCACGTTTCAACTTTTCCGGTGGAGATCAGGAGAAGCTCTGCGGTGTACTTTCGGGTGGTGAACGTAACCGTCTGCATCTTGCTATGGCTCTGAAAGAAGAGGGCAACGTGTTGTTACTGGACGAACCTACCAACGACATTGACGTGAACACACTTCGCGCTCTTGAAGAAGGTCTTGAAGATTTCGCCGGATGTGCTGTAATTATCAGTCACGACCGTTGGTTCCTCGATCGTATTTGCACCCATATACTTGCGTTCGAAGGTGACTCCAATGTCTTCTATTTCGAAGGCTCTTATTCAGAATATGAGGAAAATAAACAGAAACGTTTAGGGAAAGAAGAACCTACCCGTGTACGTTATAGAAAGCTGATGAATGACTGATTTACTTGGGATGCCCCTCTTTGTTGGGAATAGTCTCGTTAATGCTTTATTCCCTTTAATGTATAAGTAGGTGTACTTAAATAAAGAATCTGAGTATTTCAAAGAATGAATAGGGGAGGGAGGTTACCCATAGGTAAATCTCCCTCTCTCTTCTTATCCACCTGCGCACCTGTCCGCTTTTACATTTTACCAAGTCCAATTGGTAACATTACAGCTGCTCTCCACCTCATCCTCTAAATAATCGGGAAGATTGCAGAAGAAATCGATGCCTGTCTTGCTCTCAAGTTCATCAATGCTGATGGCCTTTTCTTTGGTATCAATCCTATTTAGCGGATGTTCAAAAGTATAGCCATAATCATCACGATGTTCCACCCAAAATCCTATAGCCTGGTATGATGTAGCATTGTCTATAAGCTGATTGGCGCGATGAGCCAATACGGCAATGAAGTAATATTGTGGAACAGGCAATCCTTTTGATGTGAAACCTTTTGAGTCGGTAGCGGGCATTACTCCATCTCCTCCTGCCTTGGTTCCTTTATAATTTATCAATAGCTTGTCGAGCGTTCCGCCTTTTGCCACATAGATTTTATCGTATACACTTCCAAAGGCATTGTCCTTGCGCACCCATGAATTGAGTAACTGCTCGAAGGTAACCCAGTAACCGCCATTAAATGAGTTGAGTTGTGGGCTCATGTTGCTGAAGTAGAAAGTCTGCTTATTGGCTTCTGTAGAAAAAGAACGGTCATCGGAAGCACAGAGGTGTCCTCGGTCGAATCCATCATTGGTATGCCAGCTATTGTCAACCCTCATACTCTCCGGCAGCAATGGATCTACCGCCCAAGCGTCATCACTTCTGGTTACATTTTTCACCCCTGTAATGGCATCGTAGCTATAGGCAACCCAGCGAGAATGTTTCATGTTGTCGTTCCATTCCATTGCATAGTTAAGCACCTTATTGCCACCGGCCGTAACTTCATGCTCCACGTAGGTATTACCTTCCATCAGATGTGGCATTTCGTATTCTGTTACGTAATTTTGTCCTTGGGCGGATGCATTCGCATTTTTGTTTTCTATCACAATTCTTTGGGCGGTATTATGTTCCACTCCTACGTTAATTCCATCAACGTATGCGATGCGAAGTTTGAACATCGCAACTTGTGAAGGAAGCTGATAGCGTACCCAATAAGAAGTTTCTGCTTTTGCCACAGCCTTGTCACTCCATTGCTTAACGGTGGAGTAATCGGGAAGTGACGATAGATTATTAGTATCAAATTCTTCTGAAAAGGTGAATCCGTCACCGGAAATAGTCTTATTTGCTGCAATACTGATTTGCGAACGGATTGATTCATCCAATGTTAAGCCTTTGCCATTATCAATGGCAAAAAGTACTTCACGCTTGGAACCTTGTTCGGTGAGCTGAATGTCATTGATAGTGGGATGTTCATTCATTTCTGAGGAATCATCTGAGCTACATCCACAGAACAATGGCAGCAACAAGCAAATCGCTAAAATCAATTTGTAATATCTTTTATTCATATCATATATAAAATTGAAAAAGAAATCCGCGCTGTCATCACAGTATATGTAGATGACATTGCGGATTTTACTTTATTATACAAAATTCTTTATTCAGTCACTTTAGAAATGAAGAATGCACTTCCCACTTGAGCGGAATCTTTGTAGCTGGCACGAACACCGCATATAGTAATCTTATCACCTTCAACAATACCCAGTGATTCGAACTGTTTGCTTGCGCCTTTCCAGCCTGCAAGAAGACCATAAACATATACCTTGCCGCTTTCATCTGTAATATCAAAATTACCATAAACAGCATTTGCGATATTTGATACAGTACCAGTCAATTGGTAATATTGTGAAGTACTTTCTTCTGCTGCAAGGAAATCAGTAACAGTAGCTGCTTTTACACTCTTCACGTCCTCTGCAACGGCATTGGTCATCTGCGGAGTACCTTTGTATTCGGCACGTGGACCAACGAGAGTTACAATATCACCTTCCTTGATATTAGAATCAGCAAAATCCTTGATACCATAGATATATACATCACCCGAGAAATCCTTGATGTAGATATTGCCATATTTGGCATTGGCAATATTGGTCACTACACCACTAATGCGGTATTGTGTAGCACCCACTTCAGCGGCAATGAATTCAGCAACAGTAGCTTCCACAATAGCGCCCTTCTGTGAAAGTTCAGTCTTGCTTGTGTAATCTTTCTTGCCGTCAGTAGTACGGAATGTAATGCTCGTCGAGCGGTCGCCACCTTCGTTTTTGGCAGCCTGGAACTTCACGCAAGCATCTGTACCTTTCTGGTCGATAGAGACAATAGACAACCATTCTTTGGCATCCTCGGGAATTTCTACAGAAACACCGTTGCCTTTGGTTATGATGTATGCTTCGAAGATACCACCCTCAACCGGAAGTACATCATTGTAGACAGAGTCGACCTTGATGAGCGATTTGTTAATATTGAGCACAGTAACATCAACAAGCTCAACTGTAGTACCGTAGGTGGTTTTGGGACCTTGTATTGTTACCTCATCACCTTCTTCCAGACCAAGGCTGGCAAAATTCTTCGTATTGCCTTTGGCGTCCAAAGTTCCATAGACGTAAACCTTACCGGTGGCATCCACAATGTCCCAGTTGCCGTAAACGGTGTTGGAAATATTTGAAACAACACCTGTCACTTTATAAGTCTTCTTGTCGGGACCGGCTATTACCTCGGCACAAGTAGCTTCCGAAATGACTTGCAAGCCTTGCATGATAGTCAAGTTCTGAGTTTCATTGGCACTGCTCAGCTTAAGTTCTACTGAACGGCCATCAACAGTTTCAGCAGCAGAGAATGTGATTTTGCTTTCGCCTTGAGAACCTTGAGTTGTAGAGATGGTAAGCCAATCGGCCTTGTCGTTGCCTGTGATAACCCATTCGGCCTTCGATTCAATCGTAATGTCAGTACTACCTCCATCAGCAGGCAATGCAATGTACGACTGTGAAACCTTCAATCCTGACAAAGCTATTGCTGCATCATCTTCAGCACAGCTTGAGAAAAGGGAAATCACAGCAGCAAGTACTATAAAAAGATATTTTTTCATTTTCTTCGATTATTTTTAAATTGATAATCAGTTAAAGCAATACTTAATGCCGATAGAAGCATACCAGCACTGACCAATAGCATGGTTGAGAGTCCAAGTCTTAATGTTGCCATTTATAGACTCAGGAGTTGAGAAGGTAGCATAACCTTCAGCATCTACACCTTCGTACTTCAAGATACGGGCTTCGTCACCAATAGCAGGATTCAAATGCTTGCTTACTCCCCAGCTTGAATTGAAGAAATTAAGCACGTTCTTCATGTCAAAGCTCAACTGCAATTTGTGCTTGGCACCACATACATTCAAGTTGAAATCGTGCTTATAAGAGAAATCCACACGGTGTACCCAAGGCGAATAAAGGCTGTTAGGTTCAGCATATTTACCCTGATTGTCCTTAAGGTATGAGTTGCTGTGTACATAATCCATGAAGCGTGTCTTGTCATCCTCGCTAACGAAACGGAATGAACCATCGGCAACTTGCTTGTCTGTAGGAATATAAATGGCATCGTAATTGTAACCGTCACCGTTCATGTCGTTGGCCAGCATGTAAGAGTAATTGTAACCGCCACGCCAAGTCTCGTAAATCAAACTAAAGTGGTTGCCGCTCTTGTCGTTGATAGTGGCACTTGCAATGAAACGATCGGGAGTAACGTTAAGGCCATTGTGCAAACGGAAGTTGTTGACACCTTCGTATGTAGAAAGGTAGTTAAGTACTGATGAAGCATTGGAACCCGGAAGTGAAGTCACCTCTTTAGATGCTGTATGCGTATAAGCAGCCATCAAATTGATCCATTTGGCAGGCGTTGCGTTCACGGTAATGCTGGTCGACCATCCGTAACCACGGCTTGTGTTCTCAAGCATGTAAGCACTTGGCAGATTCTTGCCGGCCTCGTTCGTATAAGTAGCGTCAGAGGGGAATACAGGACGGTTGTCAGCACCATTGAAGCGTGTAAAGCCGTTTACGTCTTTCTGGCTCCAGTCTCTCAACATGGCGGCATTAAGTGTCTTGTTGTAGATTCCTTCTACCGTCACGTTCAATGGGAATGATACGGGTACTGTATAATCTACAGCAATTGAAGACTTCCAGACCTGTGGCATTTTAAAGTCGGGATCGACACCGCAAATGCTTGAAGGAATTGTACCGTCTTCCGGTTTGATAGTCTGAGGATATCCCAAATCATAAAGCTTTTGTTTCAGAGCTTCTGTAGAAAGGATTCCACCTTTGAATTCATCCATAGTGAAACCTTTGTCTGCTGCATTCTTGGCATTGATTTGCGCCTGATATTGAATCATACCGCCATTGGTAGGCATATTGGTAAAGAATACCAAAGGCAAACGTCCGGAGAACAAACCGCTACCACCACGCAGCTTCAAAGTATTGTTGCCAAGTATATCCCAACTGAAACCTATACGAGGAGATACTGTCAATGAGCTTCCGGGCCATTTACCGGTATCGATATGACGACCGTTGTAGTCTAAATCAAGAATAGCATTGTTGGTCATCAAGTCGCTATTGTCAAAGAAGAGTCCATCGAAGCGCAAACCTGCTGTAACCTTGAAATCGGAACGTACGTTCCATTCGTCTTGCAAGTAGAAGCCAAATTTATTGAACTGAACACGTGATGCCGGTTCGTTTTCACCGTTATAACCATAAGTCATACATACAATTTCCGGAGCAGCTCCTTGAACAAAGTCATCCAAGCTGGTATAGCGATAATATCCTGTACCGTTACGGAGATATTGGTTGTCGGCCATTTGATGCTCATAGTTCAAGCCAACCATGATTTTATGATTGCCGGTATAGTAAGTTACATCATCCTTAATATTCCACACTGTGTTGTGGACTGCGTTATTGTAAGTGAAAAGTTCTTCACCAAAAGAGATGTAGTTTTGATTGTCTTTCAAGATATCGACAAATGGGAAAATACTGGAATTAGTACCACGTACGTCATCCAACTTAGAGAATGTTGCCAAAAACTGGTTAGACAATGTAGCAGAGAAACGGCTGTTAAGGTCGAAAGACAATGAATGTACCAAGTTGTCCATAGAATACATGGAGTTGGCATACGACATGGCATACTGTGAAGTACGGCCACCCGACATACGAGAGCCACCGTCCATAGAGGAAGAGTTAGGAGCATTCCATACGGTATTCTTGGTATAGTTATAACGCAAAGCCAAGCGATGGTTGTTGTTGATGTTCCAGTCTATACGTGCCAATAATTTAGTATTCTTATTGTCGGACGGGAAGCTGCTGAACGAGCCTGTGTCATAGCCATATCTTTCTCTTGCTATGTCGGACACATTCTGAAGGTCGGCAACGGTTGCACGTGAGATGTAAGCATCTGCATTGGCCACACCGTCTTCGGAAGCACGCCAGCGATTGGCAATTGCAGGAGTATTCTGCAACTCGCCGTTTGCAAAGAAGAAGAGCTTGTTCTTGATTATCGGACCGCCAATGGTAAAACCATATGTAGTTGACTGGTCTTTCTCGCGAGCACCTGAGATTGTTTCACGATCAATGGCATCACCGCGCATGTTTTCATTCTGGTGATAAATATAAGCTGCACCTTTGTAAGTATTGGTACCTGATTTGGTAATGGCATTGATACCGCCACCGATGAAGTTGGTCTGGCGTACATCAAACGGAGATATGACAATCTGAATTTCGTCAATCGCCTCTATAGAGACCGGATTACCGCCACCAGGCAGGTTGGAACTCAAACCGAAGTTGTTGTTGAAGTTGGCACCATCGATTGTGAAGTTGGCAGTACGACCGTCAGCTCCGGCAAACGACATCCCATTGCCACCGTAAGCAGACAAACGGGAATAGTCGGTAATGCTACGGCTTACAGAAGGCATGCTGGCAATCTGGGTATTGGAAATGTTGGTTGTTGCTCCAGTCTTCTCGGAAGCGAATTTGGTCTTTTGAGCTGTAACAACTACTTCGTCAAGAAGTTCAGATGATTCTGCCATCTGTACATTCAAATTGTAGACTTCACCTAATTGAAGAGTTACATCCTTAAACATCATTGTTTGGTAGCCGATGTAAGAAACCTCCACGCTGTAAGGTCCGCCTGACCGCATACCTTGAATGGTATAACGACCATCAATGTTTGTAATTGCGCCATATCGTGTCCCGGAAGGCTCGTGTATAGCCTGAACTGTTGCACCGATAATGGCTTCCTTGTTTGAGTCTGTTACCTTTCCACTCAATGAGGCGGTAGTTACCTGAGCCTTAGCTGTCATTGCAACTATCACCATAATTGTGGAAAGAATGAATCGCATTCTTTTTGCCATGAGATTTTAATTAATATGATTAAACTATTAAAAAACGTTGCAAATTTAAATAATAACTTTCAGATTACTATTACATATCAGTTACAATTTTTATTATATCTTTAGCGTAAAATGTAATTGTCAAGAGAAAACGGTGTAATTTCAAGCTGTAAGAAATTACAATAGAGATTATTTTAACGAGTAATATCAAAATGACAAAATGTAAATCGTAATGTTTTAGGTTCTGTTTTTTCGTATCAAGATTTTCGTGATATAGAAAAATGCAAGGATTTCCTGTTTGGTGAATACAATATGACTTATAATAGTGGGAGATGATAGGTTTAAGAAGGAATATGTTTGTTGTTTTATTCTTAATGATTATATAACGACTGTTTTTTGTTGAAAAATGATTATTTTTCTCCGTCACTTGTCTCTTTCGAAATAGAAAAATATCAGCTGCTTTTCGGAATGGCTACACCCTTTTCCTGCGATGGTATCACCCTTTGGGGATGAAGGTGTAGCCCTACGAGGCAAAGGGTGTAGCCATTTCTCAAATTACATCGCCCGTTTGAGTGGAATAGATGATCCGTTTAGTCAGAATAGATGATGCAATTGTGCTGAATAGACCATCTGTAACATGCCAATAGATGATATAATTCTGATAAACTAAGGTTCTATTCTTCTGGAAGCGACTTTTAGTTAGAGTCTCTTGTTATCTATAATTGGCAAAAGTAGATATTATGAAGTTAAATCCTTTATTTTGTTATCTTATTGTCACATCAGCCTTATGGTAGTACTGCTTTATAGGTGATACAGCCATCTTAGTGGTTGTAGGTGCGTACCAAATAGAAACTGTGCGCTGGATTTCGTACAGGCAGGATGAAAACATTATCGATGTTTTCCATATTGTGAGTATTGTATGAGGCGATGATTTGTCCGCTGACGTTGATAAGCTCCACATGGGCAAGGGCGAGGTTTGTATTTCTGTTCCGATCATTTTTTTATTTTCATTTCCATCAGCACCGGATTATGGTCGCTGCACAGGTCCAGATCGGGCGAGTAGTAACGGTATCCTTGGATGCCGGGCGAATGGAATATGTAGTCGATGCGCAACAGGCGTTTGAAGTAGCGGTAGGTGTACATGTAGCCGCGACCGCTGGTGCGGAAGCCGTCTTTGAGGACATCGGACAGTTCGGCATAGGTGTAGGAGGATGGCAGGGAGTTGAAGTCACCGCAGGCCAGTATGGGGTAGGGGCTGGCAACTACCAGTTGGCGGATGCTGTCCGTTTGTTCGGCGCGTTTCACGAAGTTATCGTGCAGGGAAGTGATGGCGCCTTGCACGACTTCTGCTTCACGACGGGTGTCGTTACTGTTGGCAAGTCCGCGTTCCCATTTCCGGCGGTTCTGGCTGACGCTGGTGGTCTGTAAGTGGTTGTTGAGCAGACGGACGGTGTCGCGTCCCAGGATAATGTCGCACTGCATGCTACAGTTGGCGCTTTGCTGGTAGGAAATGAACTGGGGATTGACGAGCGGGTAGCGGCTGAACACGGCGATAGGAAGTACTCCGCGGATAGAATCCTCGGTAGGGATCAAGGCGTAGCGCCAGTGGGAAAATACGTTGCGGATGCTGTCCATCGGGAAGTATTTGTTGTCACCACATTCCTGGAAGCAGAGGACGTCGACTTCCTGTTCTTTCATGTAGCGGGCGATTTCCTTGCAGGAGTAGCCTGTAATCTCCCCTCCGAAATTGCCAACGTTGTAGGTGGCTATTTTCAGATATCCGTCGGCATAATTGCTGCTGTAGTGGCCTTCGGGAATCTTCTTAGTGAAGCTGAATTGGAAGATGGCAAGGATATATCCGTAGTTGAAAACTAATGCTGCAAGGGGAACGAATGCCCAGCGCCTGCGGGCGAATGCCCAACAGATGGCGACTAACAGATTGCACAGCAATAGTGCGGGCAATGCTAATCCCAGTACGGGCATGTACCTTGAATTGGCGGGGTCGAAGTTCCCGGAGAACGCAGCAATCATCGTGACAAGGGCCAATACGATGCTCAGGAGGACTGGAATGCTGCGGAATAAACTTTTGATTTCTGATTTTCCCATGTTGTGATAAAGCTACAAGCTACGAGTTACAAGCTACGAGGGGCTGCGCTATCATACCGAAGGCACTTGTAACTCGTAGCTTATTTTATTACATTTACCGGTTTTCCGTCAATATATGCTTTTAAGTTACTGATAAGAATATGTATCAGCCTTTGGCGGGCTTCAAAGTTGGCCCATGCGATGTGAGGGGTGATGAAGCAATTCCGGGCGGTGAGTAACGGATTGTCGGCACGGGGTGGTTCTTCGGAAAGAACATCCAGTCCGGCGGCGTAGATTATGCCGGTATTCAGGGCATTGGCAAGATCTTGTTCGTTGACGAGCGGGCCGCGTCCGGTATTGATGAGGATGGAGGTGGGTTTCATCAAGGAGAGGCGGTTGGCGTTGACCAGTTCACGGGTACTGTCGTTCAGCGGACAGTGCAGGCTGACGATGTCACATTCGTGGAACAATTGGTCGAGTTCCGCTTTACGGATTTCGGGAGGAAGTTGGAGGCGCGATTTGGAAGTGTAGGCCCATACCTTCATACCGAAGCCGATGGCTATACGGGCGGTGTTGTAGCCGGTCTGTCCCAGTCCTACGATACCGATTTTTTTTCCGAGCAGCTCGATGAGTGGAGTGTCGTAGAAGCAGAAGTCGGGATTCTTGCTCCAGTTTCCCTTGCTGACTTCTTCGGAATAATGGCGTACTTGCTGGGTGATGTTCAGGATATGGGCAAATACCATTTGTCCGACAGAGGGGGTACTGTATGCAGGGATATTGGTGATGATGATGCCGCGTTCGCGGGCGGCGTTGATGTCTACCACGTTGTAGCCTGTAGCCATCACGCCGATGTATTTCAGATCGGGCAGGGCAGCCATTGTCTCGCTGTTGATCACTACCTTATTGGTAAGGATGGCTTCTGCACCGGCAGCACGTTCAAGAACTTCGCCGGGAGCGGTGCGATCATAGATCGTGCACTCGCCTAACTCTTTCAGCTTATCCCAGCACAGATCACCGGGATTCGTGGTGTAACCGTCTAATACTACAATTCTCATTTTGTATATATTTAAAGTGAGTACGCAAATTTAGGGAAAAGATTTAGGATAATGCAAATAATGGTCTGTTTTGTTGAATTTGCTTCTCTTACTTTGCTTTCTGA